>CANKBJ010000266.1 GCA_947479905.1 Bradyrhizobiaceae bacterium | reverse complement strand
CTGAACATCATACCTTTGCACTAGGGGCCGATCCGGACTTGCGCGCTTGCCCGCGCCGGTGCTTTTAGGGGGCGATATCGCCCCCTATATGCATTTCAGCCGCCCCGTCGGCGCTGAATGCTTCCTCTTAAAATCCAAGTGATCGACCATGGCCAAGCGAAAACCCGCAAAACCCGCGAAGAAGCAGCCCGCCGCGCGCAAAGCCGCGCCTAAAGCGGCGAAAAAGCCCGCTGCGAAGCCGGCCGGGAAATCCAGCAAGGGCAAATGGGTTTATGCCTTTGGCGGCGGCAAGGCCGAGGGCAAGTCGGAGATGAAGAACCTGCTCGGCGGCAAGGGCTCGAACCTCGCCGAAATGGCCAATCTCGGCCTGCCGGTCCCCCCGGGCTTCACCATCACGACGGAAGTCTGCACCTATTATTACGCCAACAAGCAGCAATACCCGAAAGAGCTGAAGGACCAGGTCGAAAAGGCCCTGGCCCAGGTCGGCAAGATCGCCGGCAAGATGTTCGGCGACAAGGTCAATCCGCTGCTGGTTTCGGTGCGCTCGGGGGCGCGCGCCTCGATGCCGGGCATGATGGACACGGTGTTGAACCTCGGCCTGAACGACGAAACCGTCGAGGCGCTGGCGAAGAAGTCCGGCGACCGCCGCTTCGCCTATGACTCCTACCGCCGCTTCATCACCATGTATTCCGACGTCGTGCTCGGCGTCGGCCATGAGCACTTCGAGGAACTGCTCGACATCCACAAGGAACGTCAGGGCTACACGCTCGATACCGATCTGACCGCCGACGACTGGTCGGACCTGGTGGTGAAATACAAGAAGCGCGTCAAGGACGAACTCGGCAACGACTTCCCGCAGGACCCGCACGCGCAGTTGTGGGGCGCGATCGGCGCCGTGTTCGGTTCATGGATGAACCAGCGCGCCAACACCTATCGCCGCCTGCACGCTATTCCGGAAAGCTGGGGCACCGCGGTCAACGTGCAGGCTATGGTGTTCGGCAATATGGGCGAATCGTCGGCGACCGGCGTTGCCTTCACGCGCAATCCGTCGACCGGCGAGAAGAAACTGTACGGCGAATTCCTCATCAACGCGCAAGGCGAGGACGTCGTCGCAGGCATCCGCACGCCGCAGGAAATTTCCGAGGCCGCGCGCCTTGAAGCCGGCTCCGACAAGCCATCGATGGAAGCGACTTTGCCCAAGGCCTATGCCGAGCTGACGCGCATCTACAACAAGCTCGAGCGCCACTACCGCGATATGCAGGACCTCGAATTCACCGTCGAGCAGGGTAAGTTGTGGATGTTGCAGACCCGCTCGGGCAAGCGCACCGCCAAGGCGTCGCTGCGCATCGCGGTTGAACTCGCCAACGAAGGCCTCATCAGCAAGAACGAAGCGGTGCTGCGTGTCGATCCGTTGTCGCTCGATCAGTTGCTGCACCCGACCATCGATCCGAAGGCGCAGCGCAATGTCATCGCCACTGGATTGCCGGCATCGCCCGGCGCGGCGTCGGGCGAGATCGTGTTCTCGTCGGATGAAGCCGCGCAGTTGAAAGCCGACGGCCGCAAGGTCGTGCTGGTGCGTGTCGAGACCTCGCCCGAGGACATTCACGGCATGCACGCCGCCGAGGGCATTCTCACCACGCGCGGCGGCATGACCTCGCACGCCGCCGTGGTTGCGCGCGGCATGGGCAAGCCCTGCGTCTCCGGCGCCGGGCAAATCCGCGTCGATTACAATGCCGGCACCATGATCGCCGGTGGCAAGACCTTCCGCAAAGGCGATCACATCACCGTCGACGGCTCGACCGGCCAGGTGCTGGAAGGCAAGGTTGACATGATCGAGCCGCAACTGTCCGGCGAATTCTCGACCTTGATCGGCTGGGCCGACAAGGTGCGCAAGCTCGGCGTGCGCGCCAATGCCGACACGCCGAATGACGCGAAAGCCGCCGTGCGCTTCGGCGCCGAAGGCATCGGCCTGTGCCGTACAGAGCATATGTTCTTCGACGAGGAACGCATCCAGGCGGTGCGCGAAATGATTCTCGCCGACGACGAGAAGTCGCGCCGCTTGGCGCTGGCCAAATTGCTGCCGATGCAGCGCCAGGATTTCGTCGAGCTGTTCGAGATCATGGACGGCCGTCCCGTCACCATCCGCCTGCTCGATCCGCCGCTGCACGAATTCCTGCCGCATGGCGACGAGGAGATCGCCGAGGTCGCCGCCGCGATGGGCGTGCCGGCCAGGAAGATCGCCGACCGCGCCAAGGAACTTGCCGAATTCAATCCGATGCTCGGCTTCCGCGGCTGCCGCATTGCCATCGCCTATCCGGAAATCGCCGAGATGCAGGCGCGCGCCATTTTCGAGGCGGCCGCCGATGTCGGCAAGCGCAGCGGCAAGGCGGTGCATCCGGAAGTGATGGTGCCGCTGATCGCGACGCGCGCCGAGTTCGATCTGGTCAAGGCGCGCATCGACGCGATGGCGCAGGCCGTCACCAAGGAAACCGGCGCCAAGCTCGCTTACGACGTCGGCACCATGATCGAACTGCCGCGTGCCTGCCTGATGGCCGGCGAGATCGCCGAGACGGCCGAGTTCTTCTCCTTCGGCACCAACGATCTGACGCAGACGACGTTCGGCATTTCGCGCGACGACGCGGCCAGCTTCCTCGGCTTCTACACCGCGCGCGGCATTCTCGCGTCCGACCCCTTCGTGTCGATCGACCGCGAGGGCGTCGGCGAACTGGTCAGGATCGGCATCGAGCGCGGCCGCAAGGTGCGGCCGAAGCTGAAGGTCGGCATTTGCGGCGAGCATGGCGGCGATCCGGCGTCGGTCGCGTTCTGCCATGACGCGAAGCTCGATTACGTGTCCTGCTCGCCGTTCCGCGTGCCGATCGCGCGGCTATCGGCCGCGCAGGCGGCGCTTGGCAAGACCGCGGCCAGTCAGGCATGATGCCGCTATGACCATCGAGCGCGTATTTTATGTGTTTTGCGCCGTTCTCGGCGTCGCCGTGGGCGCCGTGCTGATGTATGCGCCGGAGACTCGCTCCCTGAGCCTCGGGCCGTATTTCTGGGTGCTGATCGGCGTTGGGCTGTTCGAGGCCGTCGCCGTTTATCTGCGCGGCGGTCTGGCGGGCGGGCCGCCGATGACGATGCAGACGCGGCTGATCGGATTCGTTATCGCGGTGGTGCCGATCGT
>CANKBJ010000265.1 GCA_947479905.1 Bradyrhizobiaceae bacterium | reverse complement strand
TTGGGATGATCCGAATGCCATGGTTTAGTCCTCCACTGAGGCGTCTTGAGAATCGTCATCGCGGCGCGGGCGGCGTTCGCCACGATCGCCGCCACGGCCACCGCGATCGCCGCGGTCGCCACGATCACCACGATCGTCGCGATCGGATTTGCGCATCATCGCGGAAGGGCCTTCCTCCAGCTCTTCGACGCGGATGGTGAGATAGCGCAGGCAGTCTTCGCTCAAACGTTCCTGACGCTCGACTTCGGTCAGCGCCGCCGACGGCGACTCGACGTTGAGCAGCGTCAGATGCGCCTTGCGATTCTTGGCAATGCGATACGAGAGCGACTTGAGGCCCCAGTATTCGGTCTTGGTGATCTTGCCGCCGTTGTCGGTGATGACGGCCGACAGCTTCGCGGTCAATTCCTCGACCTGTTGCACGCTCAGATCCTGGCGTGCGAGATATACGTGCTCGTACAATGGCATGAAATGCCTTTCCCTTGTTATACCGCGACCCTGGCGCCTAGCCCCTCAAGCCTTTCGGGAAAGGCTTGAAACTGCTCTGAAGGCGGAAACACGGGACGCCGGGCAATTACGCCCTACCGGGATTAACCGGCCGTCCGTTCAGTCCCCAACCAAGGTCGACGGAAGATGCGCGTTTTATAGGGAGTTTCGGGCAAAAGGCAAGGCGGGAATAGGCTCTGGGGAGGTCGCCCGGATCCGCGGCACGGGGTTCCCATTTGAGCCGGAATGCCCGGTTTCAGGCCGCGTTTGACCCCGGATGACGCTCTTTTTGGTGCAGCCGGTCGGCCAGCTTGACCGCCAGATCGACGCCTTCCTTGATCAGGCGCGCGCTTTTGGGGTCCTTGTCGTTGTTCTTGCGCATGGTATTGAGCGCCGACAACAGCTTTTCGAGATTGTGGGCGAGCAATTGCTGGCGGAAGGCCGGATCGTTCCGCGCCCGCTCGATGTCGCTCTCGGTGGCCAGATCGCTCATTGCCTTGCAGTCCCGTCGGCGCCGGGCGGTACGCTATGCGGCGGCTCGAATGGAAAACCCTAGCCGACAGAGTCTTTTAGGTTGGTTACCGCAAACCGCTCAACTTGACGGATGTGCCAGTTGACAGACGCCGGTGCGCGGTGTCTCTCGGCCCGATTTCAGCGTAACGGGCGTTCGCGCCCGGCAACGGCATCAAGAACAAGGGTTAAGCATGACGGTCGCGTTTGTTTTTCCGGGGCAGGGCAGCCAGGCGGTCGGCATGGGCAAGGCGCTGGCCGACAATTTCCCCGTTGCGCGCGCGGTATTCGCCGAAGTCGACGACGCGCTGTCCAGCAAGCTCAGCACGATCATTTTTGAAGGCCCGATCGAAACGCTGACGCTGACCGAGAACGCCCAGCCGGCGCTGATGGCCGTGTCATTGGCGGCGTTTCGAGTGTTGCAATCGGAAGCCGGGCTCGATCTGGCGCGCGACGCGCAATTCGTCGCCGGCCATTCGCTCGGCGAATATTCGGCGCTCGCCGCCGCCGGGACGTTCAGCATTGCCGACACGGCGCGGCTGCTGCGCACGCGCGGGCAGGCCATGCAGAAGGCGGTCCCGGTCGGCGCCGGCGCCATGGCGGCGATCATCGGCCTCGAATTCGACGCCGTAGCCGCCGTTGCTACCGAAGCCGCGCAAGGCCAGGTTTGCCAGGCCGCCAATGACAATGGCGGCGGACAAGTTGTCGTCTCCGGCGACAAGGCCGCGGTCGAGCGCGCCGTCGAGATCGCCAAGGCGAAAGGCGCCAAGCGCGCCATGCTGCTGACCGTCTCCGCGCCGTTCCATTGCGCCTTGATGCAGCCCGCCGCCGATGTGATGGCGCAGGCGCTGGCCAAGGTGCAAGTGAACAAGCCGGCAGTGCCGGTTGTCGCCAACGTCACGGCGAGCCCGCTCAGCGACCCCGCCGACATCGTCAAGTCGCTGGTCGCTCAGGTCACCGGAACCGTGCGCTGGCGCGAATGCGTCTCCTATATGGCGTCGCATGGCGTGACGCAGTTCTACGAAATCGGCGCCGGCAAGGTGCTGGCCGGTCTCAACAAGCGTATCGCCGATGGCGCGACGACAACTGCGATCGGCACGCCGGACGACGTCGCCGCCTTCAAAGCCGGGAGAACCAAGTAATGTTCGATCTCAGCGGTAAAACCGCGCTGGTCACCGGCGCCACCGGCGCCATTGGCGAAGCGATCGCGCGCGCGCTGCACGCGCAAGGCGCGACAGTTGCGATCTCGGGCACGCGCAAGGAAGTGCTCGACACGCTCGCCGCCGCGCTCGGCGACCGGGTCCATGTTCTGCCCTGCGATCTCACCGATGGCGCCGCGGTCGAGGCGCTGGTGCCGGGTGCCGAGGCGGCGATGGGCAAACTCGACATCCTGGTCGCCAATGCCGGCATGAACCGCGACAATCTGTTCGTCTCGTTGAAGAACGAGGACTGGGACCGGGTGATCGCCGTCAACCTGACGGCGACCTTCAAAATGACCCGCGCCGCCGTGTCGACCATGATGCGCCGCCGCTTCGGCCGCATTATCGGCATTTCCTCGGTTGTCGGCTTCACCGGCAATCCGGGGCAGGGCAATTACACCGCCTCGAAAGCCGGCATGGTCGGCATGATGAAGTCGGTGGCCGCCGAATACGCCAAGCGCAACGTCACGGCCAACTGCATCGCCCCCGGTATTATCGCCAGCGCGATGACGGACAAGCTCAACGACAAGCAGCGCGAGACCATTATGGCGAAAGTTCCGGCCGGCAAACTCGGAACGCCGGCGGACGTGGCGGCGGCGGCGGTGTATCTGGCCTCCGATGAGGCGGCCTATGTCACCGGGCAGACAATTCACGTCAACGGCGGCATGGCGATGTTCTAACCGGCGTCGCTCGGCCGCATTTCCGGGGACAAAAGCGAACCCGGCGATGACATTGGCACCAACCTGCGCTATCGCCAGCAAGCTTGTGCAGGCGGCCGAAATAGGCCAAGTATCAATGGCTTCCTGACTGGCGAGCGGGGTGGAGCGTGCCCCGTGACTTCGCATTTGAAGTATGGTAACCGAATTTCGGCCCGGCTGGGGCGGCCGATGGCGGATGTCGCAGACGAAAACTCCGCGATCCGACGTCGTCACGCACCGTCATCCACGACGAGGCCGAACCGCGATGGTTGCGATCCGATCCGGGTCGCAGCCCAATCTAAAAAGCACGAGGTTAGACCGATGAGTGACATTGCCGAG
>CANKBJ010000264.1 GCA_947479905.1 Bradyrhizobiaceae bacterium | reverse complement strand
TGGTCGCGAACGACACCCGCCGCCCGCATCACGTTGAGAACACCGGCCGCGAAGCCGAGCAACAGAAAAACAATGAGCCCCCACGGCGAAATACCGAGCCAGCGATCGAGAAGCCAGCCGATAATCGCCCCCACCAGCACGCCGGCGACCAGTTCGGTCGACATGCGGAAACCGCGTGCGTACGCCGACGCATCGGCGCCTGCGCGAGAAGCGGCCTCGTTTTCGGGAATTCGGTTCGCATCTGCGAGCCGGTCGCCGAGACGTTGGAGCCTCGCGGAGAGAGCAGCCTCGTCGGCCGGTGGTTCCGTGCGATCGCCTTGCCCGCGTCTGTCGTCAGCCATGCTTTCGACTCGCGCAGTTTGTAGGCCCCGTTTAGTCCCGCCGCCCTAAAAGCCGCGCGGACCATACTGATCGGGTCCCATTGAGTCAAGGAAGCGAAGTGTTCGCCTAAGTATCTGAAATTAAGGCGTAAACACAGAAAATTGGCCGGTCCGGAAAAGCCGGTTGCGTGCACTGCGGCATGATCGCGAACCGGCGCCTATGTCGTCCGGGTTCAGCCCGGCCCGCGCCGGTGCTAAACTGTATTTTTGGGGCCAAGCGGAGGACGATGACAATGCGACGCCTGACTATTGCCGCCCTTGCCGGCATGGCCTTGCTGACCGGCGGTCCGCTGGCGGCGCAGACTCCCGAGACGTCGCCAGCGCCGGCGGCGGAAGCGGTCAAAGAGCCGGCTCCGCCCGAGGCGCCGCGGCGCTACACGTTCAACCGCGTCGATGACGGTTTCCTGCGGCTCGACAGCATCAGCGGTCAGGTGACGCTTTGCAGCCAGCGCAACGCCGGCTGGGTTTGTCAGGCCGTACCGGAGGACCGCGCAGCGCTGGACGGCGAAATCGCGCGGCTGCAAGCCGAGGTCGATCGCTTGAAGACCGAGATCGCGGCTTTGCGCGCGCCGGCCGAGCCGCCGCGCCCGCCAGGCGATCTGACACCGCGCAAGGACGACGTCACGACCTTGCACCTCAAGCTGCCGAGCGAGGAAGACATCAAATGGGCGCGCGCCGCGATCGAGAAGGCCTGGCGCCAGTTTGTCGACATGGTCGCGGAGTTTCAGAAGGGCGGCGGACGGAAGGGGTAAGGTCGTTCATGCCCCGCAAGCTCTCGGCCGTCTCTGAACCGCTAGTGGAGCGGATTTGACGTTCGCTACCCGTTTGCCGCGACCATCTTATGCGAACGTCAAATCCAAAGCTCCACTAGGTACCTGGCAGGGCCTCTATCTCGTCGAGCACCGGCGAATGCCGCATGCGCGTTAGGTGATCTTCCAGTTCATCGGCAGTCGGCGTTAGGTCCGCGCGGTCAAATTCCGAACAGGCGGAATACAAGCGCCACCACCCACATGGCTATCGATATGGCCGCCGTCCATTGCGCGAAAGTGAGATAGGTCTCGCGCAGCACGGTCGAACTTGCCCATTGCGCGTGGTCGGCCGGCGGCCGCTTCTCCTCCGGTAAATAAAGCCACAACTCGGTCTTGCGGTAAGGCTTGGTCAGCGCCTCGCGCGCCTTGTAGATCAGAATGCCGGCCATCAGCGCGGTGAGCGTGCCGCCGGCCTGAAACGCCAGTCGCGGCTCGAACGACATCCCGACCATCACGCAAAAAATCGCCAGAGAACCGAACAGGCAGGCGCGCTGTACGGTTTCGTAGGCAATCCGCCGCATTTCCTGCATGCCGCCCCCGAGCAATTCCAACTCGACCGTCCAAGGTTAGCGCAAATCCATTATTCGGGCGCTCACGATTCGGTGTCAAAGCCCGTCATAGCCCACCGTCAGCGACAGGATCAGCGCCGATCCGTAAAGCAGCCCGGCAATGGCCGAACTGGATTTGGCGAAGCGCAGCATCAGCTCTTCCATATAGTCGCGGGCAATGCGGATGCCGTGTTCGCCGGCCGGCCGCTCATCGGGATCGAGGCCGCGCCAGACTTCGCTGTGCCGGAAGCGCTCCGGCGTCAGCAGCAAGCAGCGGAGCAAAAGGAGAAGCGAAAAGACCAGCGCCATCGTCGCGCCGATTTCGAAGGCCAAAGGCGGTTCGAAACTGAAGCCGATCATCAGCGTGATGGCCGCCAGCGTGAAAAAGCCGGCGTCGCGGATAAGGGTAAAGAACGCGTAGCGTTGGCACGGGATCATGGTCGTCTCCTTTCGGATCACCCATCCCCCCACATGAAAAAAGCAAATTATATGCCACGCCTGACATCCGGCCCGGCCGGTTGGTAAAACACCACGTCGCGCGACATGTTCCCCGGAGCCCGGGGCTTTTTACAGGCCGAACTGGAAAAAATTACCGATCGCCGGCAGCGTCAGCAGCGCGGTACCGGCGAGCCAGATCCACAGCGAGACGACATTGGAGTCGTCCTTGGCGCCCGAGAAGCGTTCATAGAGCGCTGCCGGAATGCCGGCGATAATGATGGTCGCGGTCGAAACCATCAGAGACGAGAACATCAAGGTCAGCCCGGTCGAGCCGAACAGCAGCGCCGGCGCCAGCACCTGGACGTGAATGAGCGCGAACAGCAACGCGGTCTGATTGAAAATGCCGTTGATCATGCCGAAGAAGGCGATGCCGATGAAATAGAAATTTCTCTCCATGGCTCAGGTCACCTTCGGGACCGCGCCCAGCAAGAGGAAGCCATAGAGCAGGGCGACGCGCAGCCAGAACAGCCAGACAAAACCGAACAGCCAGATCACGACCGGCGGAGTCGCTTTCGGCGTGACGAGAGCGATCGCGGCAACTACGGGATCGGTCAGCCGGCAGAAAAAACGCCAGATGTAATTCGGTGAATCCGGATCGACGAACAGGCCAAGCAGCACGCGCCCGAGCATGGTGTACATCACCACTGCCAGAATGAAATTCGGCAGTTGATAGACCCAGTACTGAAAAAGCGTTGTTTCGCCCACAATTCGTTCTCCCCGCGCCACCATGGCGGTTGCCGCGTCATCGGGCAACCATAAAAAAAAGCGGGGCCCCGAAGGGCCCCGCTCCAGATCGAACCGTGTGAACGGTCAGGTCTTTTCTTCGATGACCGTGCGGCCGCGGGGCTTACGAATTTCGTCGACGTAAGCCTGCATTTCCTTCGACGGTTCCTTGCCCATCAGACTGACGACATAGATGACCAGGAAGCCGAGCGGCATACCCAACAACCCGCAGTTGATGTTGTTGAGGCCGAACCAGCCGACCTTATTTGCCATCGGATGTGCCAGCGTCGGCCATGTCTCCATGGCGTTCGGCAGCGCCATGGCTTTGGCGATGTC
>CANKBJ010000263.1 GCA_947479905.1 Bradyrhizobiaceae bacterium | reverse complement strand
GGGCGTGCTGATGAAGCAGAACGAGCAGGCGCGCGGCGTGCCGCTCGCCGGCCTCGCGGTCAAAGTGACCAACGGCTATTTCCTGATCGGCCTGTCGGCGGTCGACATCGACAAGCAGCGCAATATTTCGTTGCTCAAGGAACGCGACTGGTTCGACATTCCGCTGGTCTATGCCAACGGCAAGCGCGGCATTCTCGCGGTCGAAAAAGGCACGCCCGGCGGGCGCGCCTTCGAGGAAGCGTTCAGGGCGTGGGGCGAATAAGGTCCCGCTTTTTTACTTCGCCCAGGGAAACAGCACGGCCGGGAAATCCACCGCCGAGCGTTTGCCTTTTTCCTCGACACGCAAGGTCGGCCGCGGCGCGCCGTCCGACACCACCAGCTTGCGGTAGAGATGCCAGGTGGCGTGTCCGAGGACCGGCATCACCACCGTCAGGCCGATGAACAGCGGCAGCGAGCCGAGGAACAGCAGCGCGGCGACGATCAGTCCCCACAGCGCCATGGTGGCCGGATTGCGAATGACCGCGCGGACCGAGGTCATCAGCGCCACCGCCGCGCCGACGTCGCGGTCGAGCATGAGGGGAAATGACACGGCGCTCATTGCCAGCACCAGCACCGCGAACAGGAAACCGACGAGGTTGCCGACGACGATCAAATGCCAGCCGGCGCTTGTCGTCAGTACGTCGTGCAGGAAGGCGCCGATCGAGTCCGGCGAGCCGTAACCGAAATTGGCGATGTAGAGCGCATTGGCGATCGCGATCCAGATGCCGAAGATCGCCAACAGCAAAAGACCGAGCGCGACGATGCCGCCGATCGACGACGATCGCAGCACGTCGAAGGCGTGAGATATCGAAGTCGGCTCGCCGATTTCGCGCCGCCGGCTCAATTCGTACAGGCCAAGCGCGGCGAGCGGACCGAGCAAAGCGAAGCCGGCCGCCAGCGGGTAGAGCAAAGGCAGCACGGCATAGCCGAAGGCAAGGCGCGCCAGCAACAGGCCGACCACCGGATAAATCAGGCACAGGAACATGGCGTGCGTCGGCATCGCGTTGAAATCCGCGAGTCCTGAACGAAGGGCGTCCTTGAGATCGGCAATGCCGATGCGGCGGATCGAAAGGTCGGCGGCGGAGTCGCCGGCGCCGAGCAGGACATGGGAACGCGCCATCATAGCCTCCTGAAACATGTTCAGGCTGCCGTGGCGTTTCGACCCAAAGCCGTTTCTTGCACTCCGGCCGCGGTCGATTCCGCCACGAGCCTGATTGCGAACATAACACGGGCGCGGAAAGGCGACGCTCACGATTTCACGCACCTTGCGACTTCGAGCGGCGAAGGTATTAAAGCACCTCTTTTGCCTGGAACAAATCCACAAAGGCTGGAGTTGGCTGACTGAGACCGGAAAAGATTTAACAAGGCTGAGCTGCCTCCGGGTGAGATGCAGGCCATGGGCGCGTGGCATCTTAACCCGATGTCGTACAGGAGAATTCCATGCGCTCGAATTCAGTGTCGTTTGTTCGCAGCGCTACGGCGCGGCTGCTCACGATTTCCACGCTCGCAAGTTTGAGTCTGACGACCATTGCAGCGGCCCAGATGAATGGCCAGGGGTCCGGTCAAGGTCCCGGCCCGGGTCAGGGCGGTGGCATGATGGGCGGCGGCTGGGGATGGGGCATGGGTAACGGCGGTTACGGCATGGGCGGCTTTGGCGGGATCGGCGTGCTGATTCTGGCATTGGTTGTTCTGGGTGTTGCCGTCATGGCATTTCGCCGCCGCACCCCCTAGCGCGATCTTTACATCGCGTTGCCAACTTCAATGAGGTTCCATGAAATACTATATCGCCAAGACCGTGGAAGGTAACTTCGCCGCCGTCGTCGATCGTGCCATTGAAGCTCTTAAAGCAGAGGGCTTTGGGGTGCTCACCGATATCGATGTCAAGGCGACGATGAAGAAAAAGCTCGATCTTGATTTCCGGCAATATCGAATCCTCGGCGCCTGCAACCCGCCGCTGGCGCATCAGGCGCTGACCGCCGACGACAAGATCGGCACCATGCTGCCGTGCAACGTGATCGTGCAGGATATCGGCGGCGGCCAGATCGAGGTCGCCGCTATCGACCCGGCGGTATCGATGGCGCAAGTCGGCAACAAGGCCCTACAAACGATTGCCGATTCCGTCACCGGCAAGCTCCAGCGCGTTATCGCGGCGATCTGATTGCCGGGGCAAAGAAAAAGGCCACCCGCGATGGCGGCCTTTTTTATTGGATTGGCAGCGCCTAGCTACAACAGCAACCGCTTTTCTCACTCTTCGCCGGCTTCTCGTTGCAGCATTCGCTCTTCTGCAAATTGGCAGCCTGTTGTTCGACAGTCGCCTGGCCCGGCGGCGGCACGACGGTCGTGGAAACTTTATTCGGCTCGGATTTGGAAGAGCCGCCACAGCACGAACCAGACATGATCGATCTCCAAATTTGAAGCGGTTTCACTTTCAAAACTGATATGGAGACGAGACGCAGCAATACAAGAAAAAATGCCAAGGTGATGCGGTGTCCACCTCAGGGCATGTGTCTTCTATCGCGATGCGGCTCGTTGGTGCCGATGTACCTGCCGGAGATTTTTGGGAGCCTAGCGCCCCTTCTTGCGCCCCATGGCTTTGCGCGCGGTTTTCTTCACCGCCCGTTTTGTTGCCTGCTTGACCTTGCTCTTCACCTTGCGCTTTTTCTTTGTGGTGCCACCGATGAGCGACTTCTGCGCGGCGGCAATGCGCTTGCGCAACTGGGCGATGATCTTTTCGGCGGAGTCGATGGTCTGCTCGGCGGCGCGCACATAACGCCTTTGCGCGGCCTTGTCGGAGACCTTTTCGGCCGAATGCATGAAGCGGTCATATTGCTTGCGCGCCGCGCTCAGCAACATATTCAACTGCCGCCCGGCGCGGTGCTCGACTTCACCCAAAAGCTTCGGCGTCTTCATGGTGCTGCGTTCTCCAAAGTTCCCGGGGGAGAATGGCTGGCGCGACGAAAGGTTCCGGGGGGTGAACCTGGTATTCTCTTGCTTATCCCTCCCCTGAAAGGGGAGGGTGGACGCGAGCACTTGCGAGCGGCCGGGTGGGGTTGTCCGTCTGTCGGGCATTGCCCCACCCCGACCGCTTCGCGGTCGACCCTCCCCGTGACCGGGGAGGGATAAGAAGAAAACAAAAATGGCCGGGCGATGTGCCCGGCCATTTGCATTCTATGGAAGCGGAAGAGCTAGTGAACCGTCGCGCCGGCCGTCACCTGCGGCGTGGCTTTAGGCGTTTCCAGTTCGGCGATCGACGACTTGACCGCCTTCTGCACCTTCTCGAAGGCGCGCACCTCGATCTGGCGCACGCGCTCGCGCGACACGCCGAACTCGGCGGCGAGGTCCTCGAGCGTGATCGGATC
>CANKBJ010000262.1 GCA_947479905.1 Bradyrhizobiaceae bacterium | reverse complement strand
GGACGCTTGCCCTTCGCTTTGAGCCGCGCCAGGTAGCCGCTGATTTTAACGCCGCCGGCATCGTAGGATACGGTGTCGATAGCCAGCCGCGCATCGTCGGCCGGGACGATGGCCGCGCGCGCATAATCGTTTTGCAGCATAGGCAGCAGCGCCAAAGCCGCCGCGCTCGATCCGGCGATCGTCGTCAGCCGGTCCATGAAATCGCGTCGATTGATGACGCCATGGGTGAAGCTGTCATAGAGGTCGATGATGCGCTGATCCATTGAGTCCGCTCCCGGCAAGTTTGTTGGCAGACGAATAACGCCGCCGGCGGCCTTTATATTCCTCGAACTGGTGCGGTGCAGCAATCAGCCGCAGGCGTCACGACAAACGGTGCGCCGATTGGTAGGCTATGCGCAGGGAGTGGGCGACGGGGGCGGCGTTGACGACAACCGTGGAGCTGCCGCTGTGGCTGGTCGTGATTGTCGGCGTGCTGTCGATCCTCGCCGCGCTCGACCATCTGCTGCTGCCGAGCGCGCGCTGGGTGATGCGGCGCCGGCTCAACCGCGCCATCGAGGAACTCAACACGCGGCTGAAGTTGCGCATCCAGCCGTTCAAGCTGGCCAAGCGGCAATCGCTGATCGATCAACTCGTGTTCGACCCGGAAGTGATCGACGAGATCGAAGCCTACGCCAAGGCCCACAATATCACGCGCACCGTGGCGCAGGATCTGGCGCGCAGTTATGCGCGCGAGATCGTGCCGTCGTTTTCCGCTTACGCCTATTTCGGCATCGGCGCGCGACTGGCGCGCTGGCTCTGCACGATGCTGTACCGGGTGCGGCTCGGCTTCATGGATGAGGACGCGCTCAAGTCCGTCGACCCGGATTCGTCGGTGATCTTCGTCATCAATCACCGCTCCAACATGGACTATGTGCTGGTCACCTATATGGCCTCGTCCAGTTCGGCCTTGAGTTACGCCGTCGGCGAATGGGCGCGGGTCTGGCTGCTGCAGAGCCTGATCCGCTCGATGGGCGCTTATTTCGTGCGCCGCGATTCGCGCGATCCGCTCTATCGCAAGGTGCTGGCGCGCTATGTCGCCATGGCGGTCGCCGGCGGACTGGCGCAGGCGGTGTTTCCGGAAGGCGGCCTGACGCGCGACGGCAAATTGCAAAAGCCCAAGCTCGGCCTGATCGGCTACATGGTTGCCGGCTTCGACGCCAAGGCGGCGCGCGACGCGGTCTTCGTGCCGGTCGGCATCAATTACGACCGCGTGCTGGAAGACCGCCTGCAACTCGGCGTGCTGGTGGCCAAGACGGAGGGCGGCCGCTCGCGCTACCGATTCAACGCGCGCATTTTTCTGGCCGCGTTTGTTCGCCATCTTGTCCTCGCTGTGCGCGGCCGCTGGTATCGCTTCGGCTATGCCTGCGTCGGCTTCGGTGCGCCGGTATCGCTGCGGCAATATGTCACCGAACGCGGCATCGACTTCCGCGCCCTCGACCAGGCCGCCCGCTTTGCCGAAGTCGAAAAGCTCGCCGACATACTGATGGCGAAAGTAGGCGCCGTGGTGCCGGTGCTGCCGGTGGCGCTGGTCGCGACCGTGCTGCGCGACGCGGGCGCGCCCTTGTCGCTGCTGGAACTCAAGGCCCGCGTGTTGACGCTGGCGCAGCGGCTCGCCGCCAATGGCAGCCACGTGCATATTCCACGCGGCGATCAGGACTACGCCATCGAAGTGGGTCTGCGGATGTTGCGGCTGCGCCACATCGTCAACGACATTGAAGGTCTCTATCGAATCAACCCGGCGGATCTACTGGTCGTGGATTATTACGCCAACTCGATCACCCACCTGCTGGTGGAACCGGCGGCGGCGCAGGCGGCCGAATAAATTTCAATTTACGGCACAATGCACGGGAATTCGCCAAACCGTCTTGACGCCGCAACCGACATCAATTCAATTGCGACCTAGGCGTCGCGGCCGCGACAGTCTGTCCCGAGGATCGTCATGAATTGTCATCGCCTGAAGCCGGGCCGCCGGATTGTCGCCACCGTGACATCGTGCGTCGTGCTGGCGCTAACGCTCGTCGCCGTTGCGGAGAGCGCCGCGGCCGAGTTTCCGTTCGATCGGGTGCTGCTGCTCGATGTCGCGCCGATGCGCCCGCTCAAGCGCGTACCGATCCTGAACGTGGCCGCCGACGGCAGCGCTACCGTCGAGCTATGGTGCCGCACCGTTGCGGCGCGCGTGCAGGTGTCCGACAACGCCATCAAAATCGAAACCGCGCCTTTGCCGGAAGCGCTGCCGCAATACATGAGCAGCGGCCAGTGCAGCGACGCGCGCATCGCAGCCGACAACGATACGCTCGCGGCGCTGGCGCAGGTGACCGAATGGCAGACCAAAGGCGACGGCGTCGTGTTGAGCGGGCCCGATTTGCCTAAGCCGATGCGGTTTCGCGCCTCGAGCCACTGAGGTCCGGTTTCTTCGCCCGGCCGACGCGCTGCGCGTGCCATATCCTGTCATTGCTGCGTTAGACGGCAATGCCGCCTAAAAAGCGTGCAATTTTTATTTCATCGCTATATCGGCGATAAAAGCCCTTGATTTCCAACCTTTCCGAATGGCCTGCGGCTTGCATTTACCTGCGGGCTGGCTCGCAGCGCAGGAGGAAACGGCATGCGTCGACGCGACTTCACCAGAATGGCTTTGGGCGGGACGATCGGAGCGGTGGCGGCCCCGGCGATTGTCCAGGCGCAAACAGCGTTCAGCTGGAAAATGACCAGCTTCTACGGCCCGAATGCCGCGTTCTATTCGACCGGACCGGGCAGCGCCAAGGACCTTTGCAAACGCATCGAGGAGATGTCGGGCGGGCGCCTGAAGATCCAGTTCTATGGCGCCGGCGAATTGATCCCGGCGGCGGAAGGCTTCGACGCCGTTTCCGCCGGCACGGTCGAGATGAACTACGCCAACTCGTATTTCTGGACCGGCAAGAGCTTCGCCGCGCAGTATTTCACCGCCGTTCCTTTCGGCCTCAACTTCCAGGGCTTCAACGGCTGGATGTATGACGGCGGCGGCCTGCCCTTGTGGCGGGAGGTCTATGACCGCTTTAATCTGGTGCCGTTCGTGTGCGGCAACACCGGCGTGCAGATGACCGGCTGGTTCAAGAAGCCGATCGAGAAGGTCGAGGACCTCAAGGGCCTCAAGATGCGTATTCCGGGTCTTGCCGGCCGCGTCTATCAGTCGCTCGGCGTCGATACCCGCCTGCTGCCGGCCGGCGAAATCTTCCCCGCGCTCGAGCGTGGCGTGATCGACGCCGCCGAATTCGTCGGTCCGTTCCTCGACCGTCAGCTCGGCCTGCAGCGCGCGGCGAAATATTACTACACCACCGGCTGGCACGAGCCGGCCACCGCCAGCGAACTGATCGTCAACAAGGCCAAGTGGGAAAG
>CANKBJ010000261.1 GCA_947479905.1 Bradyrhizobiaceae bacterium | reverse complement strand
GTGCTCAACACCCAGCTCGAAGGCAAAGAATATATCTGCGGCGAGTATTCCATCGCCGACATTTGTTGCTGGCCCTGGGTGTCACGGTTCGAATGGCAGGGCATCGACATGAATGCCTTCCCCAACGTCAAGCGCTGGTACCTGAAAGTGGCCGCGCGCCCCGCCGTGCAGAAGGGCTATGCGGTGCCGAAGGACATGGGCCCGATTCCCATGCCGGCGTAAGCGTAGGGTGGGCTAAGCGAAGCGAGCCCACCGGCCTAAGTGAAAAAAAGCCCCGGCGCGAGCCGGGGCTTTTCGTTTCAGCGTGCGTGACGCTTACGGGCAGAACCAGACCGGCCCGACCTGACCGCAGCGGCGGCGGCTCCAGTCGCTCGGCCGGCGATCGTAACGGTGCCAGCCATGCGGCGCGGTTTTGTAGCGCTGACCGGCGCGATAGCGCGGGCCCGGACGGCGGTCGCGATCATATTGCGCCTGGATCAGCGGCGACTCGATTGCAGGTGCGGTGCCCAGTGGAGCCACCGGCGCGGCCGAAGCGGGCGCAAGGGCCATAACGGACAGCAGAAATGCAGGGGCGAGATACATCGCTCTCAATGAATGATCCTTTGATTGTCGGGAAGCGTGCGGCAACGTGTCTGGCGGGCATTGGTTCCGGCGCTGTTGCCGCGAGAAGGACGAACGGCTCTCTGTCTTGCCCGTATCGCCTGTTTGGCGCGCCCGCCGCAAAATGCTACCCAGACGCCGGGTCCAGCCGCTGGACGCCCATTTTCCGCCCGAAACGGACTGTCATCTGGAAGCCATGGCCCAACGACCGAAAAATCCCGAGCCGCGCCCGCAACCGCGGCTGTATTTGATCACGCCCGCGATCGTCGATGCCGAGACCTTCGCGCTGACGCTCGAGCCGGCGCTCGCGGCCGGCGATGTCGCCGCCGTGCTGCTGCGCCTCGCCCCCGCCGATGAGCGCAGCCAGATCAACCGCATCAAGGCCATCGCGCCTTTGGTGCAGCGGCATGACGCCGCTCTGCTGGTCGATGGCGACACCGCGCTGATCGCCCGTTCCGGCGCCGATGGCGCGCATCTTTCCGGCATCGACGCCATTACCGACGCGCTCGGCGCGTTGAAGCCGGACTGGATCGTCGGCGCCGGCGGCCTTGCCAATCGCCACGACGCCATGTCGGCGGCCGAAGGCGGCGCCGACTATGTGATGTTCGGCGAGCCCGACGAACAGGGCGAGCGTCCCGGCTTCGAGACAATTCTGGAACGGGTGACGTGGTGGGCCGAGGTGTTCGAGGCGCCCTGCGTTGCTTATGCCGGTTCGCTCGACGAGATCGTCCGTCTGGTTGAGGCCGGCGCCGACTTCGTCGCGCTCGGCGACTGGCTGTGGAACGATCCGCAAAATATAACGCGCACCGTCGCCGCCACCGCGCCGTTGCTGCGTCTGCCGGAGAACGCGGTATGATGGACGGCGGTCACCTGTTGCGGGCGGCGCGGCTGGTGGTTTTTGCGCCGATGTTTTTTATGCCGCTGTCGCCGCTGCTGGCGCAGACAAAACCGCCGCCGGCGAAATTGCCGGTGCCGGCGACCACCATCAACACCGTCCTGGCCAATCAAGGCGCGCCCGACCTTGCCTTTGGCGCCTTTCAACGCGGCTTCTATTTGACGGCGTTTACCGAGGCCGGCAAGCGCGCGCAACAGAGCGATCCGGCCGCCATGACCCTGCTCGGCCAACTCTACGCGCAGGGCCTGGGCGTCAGCCGCGACGATTCCAAGGCCGCGCAATGGTTCAAGCTGGCCGCCGGCCTCGGCGACCGGGAAGCCATCTTTGCCTTGGCCATGTTTTCCTTCGAGGGCCGCGCCGGACCGCGCAACAGCGCGGAAGCCGCGCGCCTGTTGACGGAGGCCGCCAGGCTCGGCCACCCGGCCGCCAATTACGATGTCGGGCTTTTGTATTTGCAAGGCCAGGAGTTCAAGCAGGACTTCGCCCGCGCCGCCGAATATTTCCGTATCGCCGCCAATGCCGGAAACGCGGAGGCACAATACGCGCTGGCCACGATGTACAAGGAAGGCCGCGGCGTCGCCAAGGACGTCAGGCAGGCGACCCAGTTGATGGCGAAGGCCGCTATCGCCGGCAATCTGGACGCCATGGTCGAATTCGCCATCGCCCAGTTCAACGGCGATTTCACCGACAAGGACGAAAGCGCCGCCGCCCGTCTGTTCCTGTCCGCGGCGCGGCGCGGCAGCCCGATCGCGCAGAACCGGCTGGCCCGTATCCTGATGGCTGGGCGCGGCCTGCCCGCCGACGCCACCGAGGCGATCCGCTGGCACATCGTCGCCAAACAGGGCGGCGCCGGCGACCCCGAACTCGACGTTTTCGCCAGCAAGCAGCCGCAGACCGTGCGCGAAGCCGCCGAGAAGGCGGCCAGGAAGTGGCTGTCGACCCAGGTCGCGGCGCGCTAACCGCTTCGCATTCTTATCCCTCCCCTGAAAGGGGAGGGTCGATCGCCATAGCGCGTCTGTGAAGCGCTATGGCGATCGGGGTGGGGTCTATGGATTAAGTGTGTTAAGCGCCCCCACCCGGCCTCACTTGCGCTCGGCCACCCTCCCCCTTACGGGGGAGGGATAAGAGAGAATCTACCATGCATCATTCAGCCCTGCTCAACGTCATGATCGCCGCCGCGCGCAAAACCGCGCGGACGCTCAAGCGCGATTTCGGCGAAGTCGAAAACCTGCAGGTCTCGCTGAAAGGCCCGGCCAATTTCGTTTCCGCCGCCGACCGCCGCGCCGAGGAAACGCTGTACGAAGAACTGTCGAAGGCCCGTCCGAACTACGGCTTTCTCGGCGAGGAAGGCGGCATGCGCGAAGGCGCCGACAAGTCGCACCGCTGGATCGTCGATCCGCTCGACGGCACCACCAACTTCCTGCACGGCATTCCGCAGTTTGCCATTTCGGTCGGGCTCGAGCGCGAAGGCGTGATCGTCGCCGGTCTGGTCTATAACCCGGCCAATGACGAATTGTACGTCGCCGAGAAGGGCAAAGGCGCCTTCCTCAACGACCGTCGCATTCGCGTCGCCGGCCGCAAGAATCTCGCCGATTGCGTCATCGCCTGCGGCATTCCCCATCTCGGCCGCGGCGATGTGAACCTGTCGCGCCGCGAAATCGGCGCCGTCCAGGTCAATGTCGCGGCGCTTCGTCATTACGGCGCCACCGCGCTCGACCTCGCTTACGTCGCCGCCGGGCGTTTCGACGGCTATTGGGACCGCGTGCTCAAGCCGTGGGATCTGGCGGCCGGCATCATCCTGGTGCGCGAGGCCGGCGGCTACGCCTTCGACTGCGACGGCGGCGAAGACATGCTCGAAAAGGGCGATATCGTCGTCGGCAACGAGACCGTAGCCAAGGAACTGCTGCGGGTGCTCAAGGCGGCCAAAG
>CANKBJ010000260.1 GCA_947479905.1 Bradyrhizobiaceae bacterium | reverse complement strand
CTCGGACCTCGTCGAGTTTGAAAGGTTTAATGATGGCCATGACGATTTTCATGGATTTCGATCCCCGCTTGAGCCCGTTTTAACTTTACGCAGTGCGGGCGGTGTCACTGAGCCGGGCCCTCGAAGCACGCTTCGCAGGCATGACCGGGGATATAGAATCAAACGCCGTGCCAGATGCCGGGCGAGGCGCTATCCTGCTGATTCGATGGAATAAAGCTGGGATGGCCGAGGCGGTACCAAATACCGCTCAGGGCCGACGCCTAATCGTGCGCCATCCGATAATAGGGCTGGTTAAAAACTAGGCAGCAAAAAAGCAGGCGCCATTCAAGGCGCCTGCTGTTGGTTCGGGCCGGTAAGTTACGCCGACTATTGCAGCGCTTCGCCGTGCTGGCTGACATCGAGACCCATGATCTCGTCCTCGTGACGCACCCGCAGCGGTACCATCAGGCCGACGACCTTGAGGATGACGTAGGTCATGATGCCGGACCACAAGAGCGTGACGCCGATGCCGTAAAATTGCGCCAGCAATTGCTGCGGATTGCCCTCGAGTAATCCGGAGACGCCGCCCGGAATTTCCGCGCTCGCCGACAGAGCCCCCACCGCGAACACGCCGGCGAATATCGTGCCGATCAGGCCGCCGATGCCGTGCACGCCGAAGACGTCGAGCGAGTCGTCGTATTTGAGTTTGTGCTTGAGCCAGGTGCAGGCCCAGAAGCAGACGCCACCGGCGATCAGGCCGATCAGCACGCCCTGCATCGGCGTCACGAAGCCGGAAGCCGGCGTGATGGTGCCAAGCCCTGCGACCGCGCCGGAGATGATGCCGAGCACGGACGGCTTGCCGCGCGTTCCCCACTCCAGCGCCATCCAGGTGAAAGCGCCGGCGCTGGCTGCGAGATGCGTCGCGACGATCGCCATCACAGCGCGCGAATTGGCGCCGAGCGCCGAGCCGCCGTTGAAGCCCATCCAGCCGACCCACAACAGGCCGGTGCCGATCACCGCCAGCGACAGATCGTAAGGCGACAAATTTTCGCTGCCATAGCCACGGCGCTTGCCGACGACGATGGCCGCGACCAGGCCGGCGACGCCGGCATTGAGATGCACGACCAGGCCGCCGGCAAAATCGACGGTGCCGTAAGCGCCGAGAAAACCGCCGCCCCAGACCCAATGCGCGATCGGCACATAAACGAGAAACAGCCAGAAAACGCTGAACCAGAGAAAGGCCGAGAAGCGGATGCGGTCCGCTACCGAACCGGCGACCAGCGCCACGGTGATGACCGCGAAGGTCATCTGGTACAGCATGAACAGGCTTTCCGGGATGTTCTTGGCCAGCGGCGACACCGACTCAAGCGTGATGCCGTTCAGAAAGAGGCGCTCCAGCGTGCCGATATAGGCGCCGTCGCCGGTGAAGGTCAGGCTATAGCCGGCGACCGCCCACATGATCGACACGAGAAATGTCGCGGCCATCGACTGCGCCATGGTGGCGAGCACGTTCTTCTTGCGCACCATGCCGGCGTAAAACAATGCGAGGCCGGGGATGGTCATCATCAAGACCAGGCCGGTGGCGGCGATCATCCAGGCTGTGTCGGCCTTGTCGATGGTGCTGGCGGGCGCGGCCGCCTGCGCGAAAGCCGATGTGTTCACGACGATCGCCGACAGCGCGGCCATGGTTGCAACAAGGCGCGAACGTGCAAGGCTTAACGTTGCCTGTGTCATTACTCATTCCCCCCGGAATTTGTTGAATCGTTTTTTTAGAAGCCTAGAGCGCGTCGACGTCGGTCTCGCCGGTGCGGATGCGCACCGCCTGCTCCATCGGCGTGACGAAGATCTTGCCGTCGCCGATCTGCCCGGTGCGCGCAGCGGCGGCGAGCACGTCCATCACCTGTTCGACCTGTTCGGAAGCGACGCCCAATTCGATGCGCACCTTGGGGAGAAAATTCACGGCGTATTCGGCGCCGCGATAAATCTCCATGTGGCCTTTCTGCCGCCCATATCCCTTGACCTCGCTCACGGTCATGCCGTGGACGCCGATGCGGGTGAGCGCGTCGCGCACCTCGTCGAGCTTGAAGGGCTTGATGACGGCGATGACCAGCTTCATGGCGTTCTTTCCGGAGGTTCGGTGACGGGAATGAATGGAAATCCCCGCCGGATCGGGCCGGCGAGAGCGCACGAACAAACTAGCGGCAGATGGCATAAAGTTTAAGCGGCATTTTTGCCGTGCCCACAAGCAACGGCCTGCCGCGTGGGCATTCCAGGACAGGTCTATTGACCTATTTGCCGGGTTCGCCGCGCCTCAGCCGGACCAGGCCTTCCTGCGCCACCGAGGCGACCAAAGCGCCGTCGCGGGTGAAAATCAGGCCGCGGGCGAAGCCGCGCGAGCCCTGCAGGCTGGGTGTGTCCTGCGCGTAAAGCAGCCATTCGTCGGCCCGGAACGGCCGGTGCAACCAAAGAGCGTGGTCGAGACTCGCCGCCATGAATTCCTTCTCGAACAAGGTACGCCCGTGCGGCGTAAGCGAGGCGTCGAGCAGGGTCATGTCGGAGGCATAGGCCAGCGCGCATTGGTGCAGCGACAATTCGTCGGGCAGCCGTCCATTGATCTTGATCCAGACATGGAATCGGCCGTCGGGATATTTCTTGCCGGTATACCGGTCGAACTCGACAGGACGCATTTCGATCGGCCGCTCGCGTTCGTAATAGCGGCGAACCGCCTCCGGCAACAACGGCAGGTATTTCGCGCGAACCTCTTTCTCGGTCGGCAATTGCTCAGGCGGCGGCACGTCCGGCATTTGCGCCTGATGCTCGATACCTTCCTCATGCGTGTGGAAAGACACGAGCATGGAAAAGATCGGATGGCCGTGCTGGCGGGCGGTGACACGGCGGGTGGTAAAGCTCTTGCCATCGCGCATGCGATCGACGTCGTAGATGATCGGCAC
The DNA here is from genome assembly GCA_947479905.1 of Bradyrhizobiaceae bacterium. Taxonomy (GTDB): domain Bacteria; phylum Pseudomonadota; class Alphaproteobacteria; order Rhizobiales; family Xanthobacteraceae; genus Pseudolabrys. The sequence goes on along the minus strand of CANKBJ010000260.1, from coordinate 584 downwards.
CTTGGGGTCGCCCGGCAGCAGAAAATAAGCGTGCATCGAATGCGCCAGCCGGTCCGGCTCGACAGTCCGGACCGCCGCCACCAGAGCCTGGCCGATCACTTGCCCGCCATAAACGCGCTGCCAGCCATTCTGCGGCGAGCGGCCGCGGAACAGATTGAGGTCGAGTTCTTCAAGGTCGAGGATGCCCAGCAGGTCGTCGACGGCGGTACTCATGTGCGGCTTCCGGACGTGGTCAAAACGGCCCCTCAACCTGCTATGGTCGCCAAGGATTTACAAGGAACCACAATGAAAAAGGCTGTCTCTTCGCAACGCGCCGATGTCGTGATCGGCGGCGCCGGTTTCGCCGGTCTGGCGCTGGCGATTGCGCTGCGTCAGGCTCTGGGCGACAGCTTCACGGTGACGGTGGCCGATCCGGCACTGGCGCAGGTGCCCTCGAAGGACCCGCGCGCCACGGCCATCGCAGCAGCGGCGCGGCGGCTGTTCGAGGCGATCGGCGTCTGGGATGCGGTCGCCCCTACCGCGCAGCCGATCCTCGATATGGTGGTGACCGACTCCAAGCTCGACGACGTGGTGCGGCCGACTTT
>CANKBJ010000259.1 GCA_947479905.1 Bradyrhizobiaceae bacterium | reverse complement strand
GAGCACGCCGCATCGTCGGGAAACAGCCGCTGAAGCTCGGGGAGCGATTGGGGGAAAGCCAGGTCGTCACGCTGGTGGATGTCCATCGCGCCCATCATGGGCAGACACTAGCCCTAGTGGGTGTATGCGTCAACCGGATAGGCAAGGTTTGATCAACCAGCTTGTCAAGAAACCTAAATTTAACAAGTTTGGCACACTGATACCTATCCGGACCCTAGGTTGTCCTTTAGTCACCAGCGCGCTCGAGATTGTATGGCCGAGACGCCCGAACAAACGCCGATCGAAGCCGCTGATGCGGTCTCCTCGCCGCCTTTGGCGCCGGCGGCGGCGCCGCTTTGTTACGTGGTCGACGACGACGCCAGCATCCGCCACTTCCTGTCGCTGGTGTTGCACGGCGCCGGCGTCGATACGATGGAGTTTCCGGACGGCGGCGGCCTGCGCGCCGCGCTGCAACGCCGCGTGCCCGATCTCGTCTTCCTCAATATTTCGCTTGAAGCCGCCGACACGATCGAGTCGGTGATCGCGCTCGGCAACGCCGGCTTTCGCGGCAACGTTCAATTGACCAGCATGCGCGGCGCCGCGGTGCTCGATCATGTCAAGAACATCGGCCTGCAACATAAGCTCAACATGCTGCCGGCGCTCAAGAAGCCGTTCGAGACCGACGCCATCATCAAGATCCTGCGCGATCTCAACCTCGGCACGGCGGCGGCCGCCGCCTCGACCATCGACCTCAATGAGGCGATCGACAACGGCTGGATGGAATTCTGGTACCAACCCAAGATCGATCTGCGCAAGAAACAGCTGGCCGGCGCCGAAGCCTATGCCCGCGCCCGTCATCCCATCCACGGCGTCGCCCTGCCCGGCGCCTTCATGCCGAACGCCACCGAATCGAGCGTCATCAGGCTGTCCGAAATGGCGCTCTCCAGCGCGCTTAAAGCCGGCCTGACATTCTCGAAGCTCGGATTGAACCTGCGCCTGACGGTCAATATTCCGGTGAACGCGCTGGAGAAGATGCAGGTCGAGGACATCGTCCGCCAACATCGGCCGATCGCCTCCAAATGGGCCGGCCTGATCATCGACGTGCCGGAAGAACAGATCGTCACCGATCTGGCACTCGCCAGCGAACTCGCCACCCGCCTCGAACGCTGCAATGTGCGCCTCGCCATCGACGATTTCGGCCGCGGCACCTCGTCGCTGGCACGGCTCGGCGAAATGCCGTTCGCCGAACTCAAGCTCGACCGCTCCTTCGTCGCCGACTGCGGTTCCGACCGGGTCAACGCGCCGCTGTGCAAGACGGTGATCGATCTTGCCCATAATTACGGCCGGGTCGCGGTCGCCATGGGGATCGAAAAAGCCGCCGACGCGATGGCGCTGGTCAGCATGGGTTGCGATTTCGGCCAGGGCTTCCTGCTCGGTCAGCCGATGCCGGAAGAGCGCTTTATTTCGCTACTGCGCCAGCGCGCCGGCGCCAATGGCCGCGCCTTGGCGTCCGCCGGCAAATAGCCTCTTCCAAATCCGGAACTCAGTGCGTCCAGGCGTCGCAACGCTTGAAGGCAAAATTATCCGAATAGGACATGATCCGGCGGCTCACCGGCTTGGCCTCGAACGTCTGATAGGCAATGCCGTGGCGCTCGCAATAGGCGACCGCCTCGCCTTGCGTATCGAAACGCAGGCGAAGCTGCTGGCGCATGTCGCCGGATGAGGTCCAGCCCATCAGCGGCTCGACCCGGCGCGGCTCCTCCAGCTCGAACTCAAGCACCCAGGCTTTGGTATTGGCCGAGCCCGATTGCATCGCGGTCTTCGCCGGCTTGTAAATGCGCGCGGTCATGGCGGTCCCCTGTGGCGAAAACGGTGCGAGGTTAAGTGCCGATCAACGTCCGTATAAAACGAAATGCGGCGCGCTGGCAACGCCGGCCACCCGACAGCGCCGCAATGACGGGGGATAGCGCCGCCGCAGGCACAAAAAGAAACCCCCGGCAGTTTCCTGCCGGGGGTCTTAGATTAGGCGAACTTCGCCTCGATCAAGCGATCAAGGATAGAAGTTACGCTGCACGCGGAAGAACGCCGACCAGACGCCGATATCGCCGGCAGTCGCGGTGGACGCCGCGCCGCCGTTGGAGACGACCGAGATCACGCGGCCATTCTGAGCAGTGTTAGCGCGGGTGTACATCAGGTCGATACCGACATCGAGGTTCGATACCGGGTTCCACTGGGTACGGGTACCGATCTGGTAGCCCTTGAAGTCCTGACAACCAGCAGCCTGGCCACCAGCGACGCAGAGCGCGTCAACAGTAGCCGAGCTCTGCTTGAAGTTCATGTACTGGCCGTACACGCCGGTACGCCACTTCGGCGACCAGAAGTGCTGATAGCCGCCCGAGATCGACCAGGCTTGCGACAGATCGATGCCGGTGCCGGCAACGTCGATCGTGCCGTCGACGACTTCACCCATGGCGATCGTGTTGCCCTGGCGAAGGCCGAACACCATGCCCGTGCCGTTGGTGACTCCCGGGTTGGAGACGTAGCGCACCGCGCCGTTGGCCCAGTTGGCACCGACCGAGAAGGTGTCACCCTTGCCAAGCATCGGCAGGTTGAACGACGCACCTACGCCGACAGCCGTACCCCACTTGTCGCTCGGATGAACGATCTGGGAAGTGCCGGTGCGCTGCGCACCGACGAGATGAGCCGCGCCCTGAACCTGGGCGGAACCCCAAGCCTGATCGATGCGCAGGTTGGCGACCACTTCCGGAGCGATGCTGCCCCGCGGTTCAGTCGCGGCGTTGGCCGTGTTGAACGTCGACAAGGCGGCGGTGTTGTTGATAACCGGAGCGCGGCGGAAGGACGAGTCTTCCGCTGCGATCGTGGCGGACAGACCGTTGCCCAGCTGAGCGGTGTAGCCGAACACGTTGGTGCCCGCGCCGCCCGATTCACCAGCGAGGAGCTGGGTCTGGTAGCTGTAGGTGGGGTGCGAGTGGAAGTCGTAGAAGCTCGCCGTCTTGCCCGTGGTGAAGCCCGCGAACTGGATGAAGCCACGATCGAAATACGTGATGTTGTTGTTCGACGTGATGTTGTCAGCGGTCGACCACTGGAAACCGCCACGCATATACGCACGCAGCGTGCCGTATTCGGTCTGCTCGCGGACATCGAGGGTCATCGCCGTACGGGTACGGGTCGTCCAGGTTTCCTGGGCGCGATCGTACAAGGCCTGCGTGCCGTTGACGTAGGTCGCGTACGAGCCACCGGCATTGTAGCCCGACTCGTTACGGACGAAGCCGCCAACCTTGATGCAGGTATCGGTGCCCGGGATGTAATAGAAACCCGCACCGTACAAGCTACAAATCTTCACGTACTGGACCGGCTTGGCCTTTACGGGAAGATCGGCAGCCTGTGCGCCAGTCATCGCAACGAGACCCGCTGCGGTGCCGAGCAAAAGGCTTTTCACCATCTTCATATTGAACCTCCAAAACATTGTTTATCTTGTGAGAGGGTTCCGTATCCGCCCAGTGCGACAGCACCGATGGAACTTCCCCTT
>CANKBJ010000258.1 GCA_947479905.1 Bradyrhizobiaceae bacterium | reverse complement strand
GGCAAGGGTTCGGTGCAGACCATCATCCCGCTCGGCTCCGGCAACGGCGCGCTGCGGCTGACCACGGCGCGCTACTACACGCCGTCCGGCCGCTCGATCCAGGCCAAGGGCATCACCCCGGATATCGAGGTGCTGCAGGATGTGCCGGATGAACTGAAGACCAAGACCGACACCAAGGGCGAAGCCTCGTTGCGGGGCCATCTCAAGGGCGATGCCGGCAAGGAGCAGACCGGGTCGCAGTCCTACATCCCGCCGGATGCCAAGGACGACAAGGCGCTGAACATGGCGCAGGACCTGCTGCGCGGCGTGCAGGTCAATTCGGCCTTCCCGCCCAACGTCAAGACACCGGTCCCTAACTAGCCCGCCTGACGGCGGTAATAGCGACAAGGCGGCCCTTTAAGGGCCGCCTTGTTCGTTTGGGGCCTCGTTCACCAGCCGTGAATCGGCGCGTGCTAGACTTGCGGCCATGATTCGCAAGGGAACGGGCCGTGGAAGCGGATGATCTGAACGCCCCCCTCGGCCAGAGCCGGAAAAAACACAGGCTGCCGAAGCTGCCGGTCGCCGCGCCGCAGATGCTGGCCGGCGCGCTCGCCATGGTCGGGCTTGTGGTGGCGCTGTGGGCGGCCTTCGTCAACGACCCGCTCGGGGGCGAGCCGATTGTCGTCGTCGCGACGAAATCCAGTGGCGGCACGGCTGCCGATGCGCCCGGCGGCGATGGCAAGGAACATGCGCGCCACGAAGGCGAGTCCACAAACGCGCCAATTCCGAAAGCCGCGACCGCGGCGGCGGCGGCGGCGGAAAAATCCAGCGAACCGCCGCCCGGTTCCAAGACCGTCACCATTATCGACGGCTCCAGCGGCAAGAGCAAAGAGGTCGTCATTCCCGGCGGCGCCGGCGACAAACCGGCGGCCGCGAAAGCGCCGGGCGGCGATCCGAAACTCCTCGACGTTTCGCGGCACGGCGCGATTCCGAAAATCGGCACCGACGGCTCCAAGCCTTACACGGTCTATGCGCGGCCGCGCACCCTTCCGCCCAGCCTGAAAGATCTGCCGCGTATCGCCATCGTCATCGGCGGCCTCGGTATCAGCGCGTCCGGCACCGCCGAGGCCATGGCCAAGCTGCCGCCGGCGGTGACGTTCGCGCTTGCGCCCTATGCCCCCGACATTCAGAAGCTCGCCGAACGCGCGCGCGCCGACGACCACGAGTTGCTGGTGCAGGCGCCGATGGAGCCGTTCGATTATCCGGATAACGATCCCGGCCCGCAAACCCTGCTGACCTCGGTCACCGCCGAACAGAACGTCGATCGTCTGCAATGGCTGATGAGCCGCTTCCAGGGCTATGTCGGCATCGTCAGCTTCATGGGGGCGCGCTTCACCGCGACCGAGCACGCGCTGTCGCCGGTGTTGAACGAGACCGCCAAACGCGGATTGATTTTCGTCGACAACGGGTCGTCGAGCCGCAGCGTCGCCAGCCAGATCGCCGGCAACCAGAATCTACCCTTCGCCAAAGCCGATCTTATTCTCGACGCCGTGCCAATCGCGGCCGAGATCGACCGTGCGCTCAACCGGCTTGAGATCGTCGCGCGCGAGGGCGGCGTCGCCGTCGGCATGGCGACGGCGCAGCCCGGCACGATCGCGCGCATCGCCGAGTGGGCGGCAAAAATCGAAAAGCGAGGCTTCGTGCTGGTGCCGATCAGCATGGTGGCAGTCAAGGCAAAGTCATCGTAGCGTCATTATTGCGCGAGAAGACACCCGCAATGAATGACGGAGCTTCGATGCCCCCTTACGAATCTCTGCCCTATCGTCCTTGCGCCGGCATCATGGTGTTCAATCGCGCCGGGCTCATTTTTGTCGGCCGCCGCTCGAGCGGCCCCGAACATATCGACGTCACGCATGTCTGGCAGATGCCGCAAGGCGGCATCGACGAGGACGAAGACCCGTACAAGGCCGCGCTGCGCGAACTGTATGAAGAGACCAATATCCGCTCTGTCGAGAAACTCGGCGAGATGGCTGGATGGCTCGCTTACGACATCCCGCGCGATATCATCGGCGAAGCCTGGGGTGGCAAGTATCGCGGCCAGAAACAAAAATGGTACGCGCTGCGCTTTACCGGGCCCGACAGCGAGATCGATGTACTCTCTCCCGGCGGCGGCAAACACAAGCCGGAGTTCATCGACTGGCGCTGGGTGGAACTGAAATCGCTGCCTGAGTTGGTGGTGCCATTCAAACGCGCCACCTATGAGCAGGTGGTGAAGGCCTTCGCGGCGTTCGGCACGTAACGCCCTTCGCGGCAACTGTTCCAAGCTGTCGCGGGACATTACGTCGCATCGGCCGGTCCTTTGAATGCCGCGATTTCTCCCTAACTGGTTGAAGACAGTTAAACGGGAGAGCGACACCGATGTTCGACGCGAAAAGCCTGCTGGATCAGTTTCTCGGCGGCAGCCAGAATCAGTTTGGTCATCAAGATCCGCGCGGCCAGCGACAAAACCAGGGCGGCGCCGGCGATCTCATTCAACAGGCGTCCAATGCGCTCAGCGGTTTCGGCGGCGGCGCGCTCACTGGCGGCCTTGCCGGTTTGCTGCTCGGCTCGAAGGGCGGCCGCAAGCTCGCCGGTTCGGCACTCACGTATGGCGGTTTGGCTGTCGCCGGTGCGCTGGCCTATCGCGCCTATCAGAATTATCAGTCCGGCAAAACCGCATCTCCCGCGGCCAGCGCCTCGGTGCCGTTATTGCCGCCGCCGGCGGATACGCCTTTCAATCCGGCCAGTGAGGCCGATCAGCAAACACTGGGACGGAATTTGCTGCGCGCGATGATCTCGGCCGCAAAAGCCGACGGCCATATCGACGGCACCGAACAGGCCAATATTTTCGCGCAAATGGACCGGCTCAACGTCAGCGCGGAAGACAAAATCTTCGTCATGGATGAACTGCGCAAGCCGCTCGACGTCGATGCCGTCGCCAGCGCAGCGCGCTCGCCGGAGGAAGCGGCCGAACTTTACACGGTGTCATTGCTGGCCATCGATATCGATAACCCGTCCGAGCGCGGCTATCTGGCCTTGCTGGCGGCGCGGCTCAATCTCGACGACAAATTGGTCGCTCATCTGCACGCCACCGTCGAAGGCGCCACCGAGAAGGTGGCGCAGCCCGCCGGTTAATGCATCGCCGTACCGGACAGATGCCGATCGACATTTTTGTAGTGATCGAGCCGCGTGATCAGCTTGTCGAGTTCGTTGCCCGGCTCCATCTTGGCGACGCGCTGCTCCATCTCACCGATCTGGGCAGCGAGCACGGCGCGATCGAAATCGGCCAGGGAATTGGCGGTGTCGGCCAGCACGGTCAGGCCCTTGGCCGAGACTTCGGCAAAGCCGCCGAGCACGACGATCTTCTGTTCGCCGCCGGCGGCTTTCACCGTCAGCACGCCGGGACGCAAGGTCGTGACCATCGGCGCATGGCCCGCCAGAACGCCGAAGTCGCCTTCGGCGCCGGGCACGTCCACCTGCTCGACCTCGCCCGAGAACACGAGCTTTTCCGGCGAGACCAGTTCGAAGTGAAGTGTGGCCATAACTTAATGCCTTGCTTGTCGCTTAAGCCGCTTCCGCCGCGAGCTT
>CANKBJ010000257.1 GCA_947479905.1 Bradyrhizobiaceae bacterium | reverse complement strand
GCGCTCGCGTGTTGGCCGCGCAGCCGCGTGTTCGGCAAGACGGTGGCCAGCGCCTTGTCGATGCGGCGACCATCGAGATCGACGACCTCGAAGCGCCAGCCATAGCAAGCCACCGCTTCACCGGTCTTCGGCATGTGCTGAAGCTGGGCCAGAATAAACCCGGCGACGGTGTGATAATCGTGCGACGGCGGCAGCACAAAGCCGAGCCGTTCCGCCATTTCATCGACGGGCAGTGAACCTGCCAACAGCCAGGAACCATCGTTTCGCTGAACGGCGCGGGGCTCATCGCTATCGGCGTCGGAGCGAAATTCGCCAAGCACTGTCGCCATGACATTGGCGGCGGTCATGACGCCGGCGAAATGTCCATATTCATCATGCACCAGAGCCATCGGCACCTCGGCATCGCGCAGCATGGCCAGCGCCGTGAGCGCGTCGGCAGTTTCGTGAATGACCGGGGCCTTGCGGACATGGGAGCGGATGTCGAGCGGCTTGCGGGACAAGGCGGCGGCAAGCAGATCGCGGGTCAACACGACGCCGATCAAGGTATCGATCGTATCCCCGGCGGGCAGACGGGAATGTTGCGTGTTCTTCAGCGTCGCGCGGATCTTCTTGTCACTGGCCGTGAGGTCTATCCAGTCGACCGCGGTGCGCGGCGTCAGCACGGCGCTGACGCGGCGATCGCCGAGCCGCATCACCCCTGAAATCAGTTCGCGCTCGCCGGGTTCGATAATGCCGGCGGTTTCCGCTTCCGCGATCAAGGTCTTGATTTCCTCATCGGACACGCCGCTTTCTGATGGTTGGTGCTGTCGGAGCAGGCGCAGCAAGGCGCGGCCGGAAAAATCGAGCAGCCAGACCAGCGGCCGGGCAACGATGGCAAGGATTGTCATCGCCGGCGCCACTCTGGCGGCGACCTGTTCGGGATTGCGCAAGGCGATCTGCTTCGGCACCAGTTCGCCGACGATCAGCGACGCATAGGTAATCAGTGCGACGACAACGCCGATTCCAGCCGGTTCGGCAATGGTGCTCGGCAAGCCTAGGCCGAGCAGAAAGTCGGTCAGCCGCAGCCCGAGCGTCGCGCCTGACACGGCGCCCGAGACGACGCCGACCAGGGTGATGCCGATCTGCACCGTCGACAGGAAGCGGCCAGGATCGGAAGCCAGCGCCAAAGCGCGGCGCGAACCATAAACATTGCGCTCGATCATCGCCTTCAGCCGGCTCCGGCGCGATGACACGATTGCCAGTTCCGACATGGCCAGCAGGCCGTTGATGATGATGAGAACGGCGGCGATGGAAATTTCAAGGTAAAGCATGCTGCGCCATTATAGCGGCTCGCATGGCCTAAAGATGGTGCCATGGTGACGCGCACATTGGTGCTTTAACCGGCCATCGCCACTTTTACGCCGTCGATGACAAACTGCACGGCGAGCGCGGCGAGCAGCACGCCGAGGATGCGCGAGGCGACCGAGGTCGCCGTGGTGCCAAGCAGATTACCGATGCGGCCGGCGAGTTCGAAGACGATAAAGCACAGCACCATCACGGCGGCGATGACGCCGAGCAGCGCGCCAAGCTTCACCGGATCGCCGCCGCTTCTGCCGGACAACAGCACGCTGGCGGTGATGGCGCCGGGCCCGGCCATCAGCGGAATGGCGAGCGGGAAGGCGGCGATGTTGCGCACGCGCTCCTCGACAGCGTGTTCGGCCGTTTCGGTCTGACGCACGACGCGCACGCCGAACACCATTTCCGACGCGATCGAAAACAGCAGCAGACCGCCGGCGATGCGGAAGGCGGGCAGCGAGATCGACAGCATGCGCAGCAGCCAGTCGCCGGCGAGCGCCGAACCGGCGAGGATCGCCGCCGCGATCAGGCAGGCGCGCAGCGCGACGCTGCGGCGCGATTTCGCCGGCAGGCCCTGCGTGATGGCGATGAAGGACGGCACCAGCCCGATCGGATCGAGCACTACCAGGATCGTGACGAGGGCTGCGATGGTGAATTCCATCAGACACCGGTAAGGGCGGCGACCGCCCGGGTCAATTGGCCTGGCAAGCCGGTCCGCCGGCCTTTGTGACAGCCGCCGGAGCGGCCGATTTCCCGCCAATAACCGATTGAAATATAATAAGAAAATCGCCCGTTTCAGGCGTCTTTAGGGTTGGCGTCGGGCGCTTGAATCGGCTAGAAACTGCGGGATTCTCTCGTGCTTTCAGGAACGCCTCTTTGTCCGACACCGAAACACCCAAATCGGGGGGCGATCAGCCCACCGATGTGCGCCCTGTCTCCATCACCGAAGAGATGAAGCGCTCGTATCTCGATTACGCGATGAGCGTGATCGTGTCGCGCGCGCTGCCTGACGTGCGCGACGGCCTCAAGCCGGTACACCGGCGCATCCTCTATTCGATGCACGAGCAGGGCCACACCCCGGACAAGAAATACGTCAAATCGGCGCGCGTCGTCGGCGACGTGATGGGCAAATACCATCCGCATGGCGACAGCGCGATCTATGACGCGCTGGTGCGCATGGCGCAGGACTTCTCGATGCGCCTGCAGCTGATCGACGGGCAGGGCAATTTCGGCTCGGTCGACGGCGATCCGGCGGCGGCGATGCGTTACACCGAGTGTAAGCTCGCCAAGCCGGCGATGGCGCTGCTCGACGACATAGACAAGGACACCGTCGACTTCCAGGAAAACTACGACGGCAGCGAAAGCGAACCGAAGGTTCTGCCGGCGCGCTATCCGAATTTGCTGGTCAACGGCGCCGGCGGCATCGCCGTCGGCATGGCGACCAATATTCCGCCGCACAATCTTGGCGAGGTCATCGACGCGACCATCGCGGTCATCGACAATCCGGCGATCTCGACCGACGACCTGATCGCAATCGTGCCCGGCCCGGACTTCCCGACCGGCGGCATCATTCTCGGCCGCGCCGGCATCTACAGCGCCTATCACACCGGGCGCGGCTCGGTGGTGATGCGCGGCAAGGTCGCCTTCGAGACGTTGCGCAAGGATCGCGAAGCCATCATCATTTCGGAAATTCCCTATCAGGTGAACAAGGCGACGATGGTCGAGCGCATCGCCGAACTGGTGCGCGACAAGAAGATCGACGGCATTTCCGATCTGCGCGACGAGTCCGACCGCGACGGCTATCGCGTCGTCATCGAATTGAAGCGCGATGCCGAGCGCGACGTGGTGATGAACCAGCTCTATCGCTTCACGCCTTTGCAGACGAGCTTCGGCGTCAACACCGTGGCACTCGACGGCGGCCGTCCGCTGGTGATGACGCTCAAGGACATGCTGGTAGCCTTCGTCGCGTTCCGCGAAGAGGTCGTGTCGCGGCGCACCAAGTTCCTGCTTAACAAGGCGCGCGACCGCGCCCATGTTTTGGTCGGTCTGGCCATCGCGGTGGCCAATATCGACGAAGTGATCAAGCTGATCCGCGCCTCGGCCGACGCCAAGGAAGCACGCGAGCAGTTGATGGCGCGCGACTGGCCGGCCAAGGACATGGCGACCATGGTGCTGCTGATCGACGACCCGCGCCATCGCATTTCGCCGGAAGGCAATACGCGGCTGTCGGCCGAACAGGCGCAGGCCATTCTCGATCTGCGCTTGCAACGCCTGACCG
>CANKBJ010000256.1 GCA_947479905.1 Bradyrhizobiaceae bacterium | reverse complement strand
TGACCGCTACAATGGCGGCGTCGCCGACAAGACCGCATGGGTCTATGCCGCCGGCGGCTATTATTATCCCGACAAGGACATTGACGGCCTCGAGACCGAGATGAAGCATTATCTCGACCTCGGTTATTCGACGGTGAAGATGAAAATCGGCGGCGTGCCGCTGAAAGACGACATCAAGCGTATCGAGGCGGCGCTCAAGGTGGTTGGCGGCAAGGGCGAGAACCTGTGCGTCGACGTCAACGGCCGTTACGATCTCGACGAGGCCATTGCCTGCGGCGACGCCATCGCGCCCTATCATCTGCGTTGGTACGAGGAGCCGCTCGATCCGCTCGATTATCTGCTGCATGCGGCTTTGGCGACGCGCTACGCGCCGCCGCTTGCCACCGGCGAAAACCTGTTCTCGATGCAGGATGCGCGCAATCTCATCCGCCACGGCGGCCTGCGCGCCGACCGTGACTGGCTGCAATTCGATCCGGCTTTGTCCTATGGGCTGGTCGAATATTTGCGCACGCTCGACATGTTGGCCCAGCATGGCTGGTCGCGGCGGCGCTGCGTGCCGCATGGCGGCCACCAGTTCGCGCTGAATATCGCGGTCGGCCTTGGGCTGGGCGGCAACGAATCGTATCCGCAGGTGTTCGCGCCGTTCGGCGGCTTTGCCGACGACACGAAAGTCACCGACAGCCGCATCGCCATGCCGGACATTCCGGGCATCGGTTTTGAAGCAAAGAACGCGCTGTATGCGGTGATGAAGCCGATGCTGGAGCAGGGGCCGAAGTAATTTCGCTAGCGCGCGGTCGACCAGGCAAGCCACGCTGCTATGCAAAAAAGCACCACGGCGAGCGCGCGCCGGATCGGGCGGCGGCGCGAGGGATCGTCGGCGAAAGTTTGCAGGCGTCCGGCCAGCAGCACGATGGTCAGATGAACGACAGTGGCGACGGCGACGAAAATGCCGGACAGGATCAGCGTCTGCGCCAGCACCGAAGCGCCGGGCTGCACAAAGTTCGGCACCACTGCGACGAAGAAGATCGCCGCCTTCGGGTTCAGGAGATTGGTGATGAGACCGTGGCGGAAGGCGCGGCGCACCATGCGCGGGTCGGCGTGATCGGCGACGTCGGGCGAGGTCTCGGCTTCGCTCGACCAGGCCTCGTAAGCGAGCCAGAGCATGTAGGCGACGCCGGCCCAGCGCAGCAGTTCGTAGATGAGCGGCGATGAGTCGATCAAAGCGGCGACGCCAAGGGCCGATGCCACTCCATAGGCAGCGTGGCCGAGCGCGACGCCGGTGACCGCGGCGACGCCGACCTGCCAGCCGCGCGACAGCGACAGCACGGCGAGATAGCCCATATTGGGGCCGGGCGTGACTTCGATGGCCAAAGCCATCAGCGTAAAGGCGCCGAGCGAGGAGGCGAACGAATCGACCATCGGCAATGCCCGCCTGTCTGAATGTCTAATGCGCTTCGTCCCAGTTATCCGCCGCTCGCGCATCGACCTGCAGCGGCACATGCAATGACACCGCCGGGTGCGGCGCCGATTCCATCACATCCTTGACGATGACGATGGTGTCTTTGACTTCCTTCTCGGGCACTTCAAAGATCAGTTCGTCGTGTACCTGCAACAGCATCTGCGCCGAGAGCTTGGCGGCCTTCAGTTCTGGTTCCATGCGGATCATGGCGCGGCGGATGATATCGGCGGCCGAGCCTTGCAAGCGCGCATTGATGGCGGCGCGTTCGTTGAAGGCGCGGATCGAGCCGTTGCTGGCCTTGATGTCCGGGTAATGGCACTTGCGGCCGAACAGAGTCAGAACATAGCCATGCGCGCGGCAGAACTCCTTGGTTTCGTCCATGTAGTCGCGGATGCCGGGGAAGCGCTCGAAATATTTCTTGATATAGGCGCCGGCTTCTTCGCGCTCGATCGACAACTGGTTGGCCAGTCCAAAGGCCGAGATGCCATAGATGATGCCGAAATTGATCGCCTTGGCGCGGCGGCGGATATCGCTCGGCATGTCCTTGACCGGCACGCCGAACATTTCCGACGCGGTCATGGCGTGAATGTCGATGCCGTCCTTGAAGGCCTGGCGCAAGGTCGGCACGTCGGCGACTTCGGCGAGCAGACGCAATTCGATCTGCGAATAGTCGGCGGAGACCAGCTTCATGCCGGGCGCGGCGACGAAGGCCTTTCTGATTTTTCGGCCTTCCTCGGTTCGGATCGGAATGTTCTGAAGGTTCGGTTCGGATGACGACAGGCGCCCGGTCGAGGTCGCGGCGAGCGCATAGGATGTATGGACGCGGTGCGTCGTCGCATTGACGTGGTTCGGCAGCGCCTCGGTATAGGTCGAGCGCAATTTCGACACCTGGCGCCAGTCGAGAATCTTGCGCGGCAACTGGTGACCCTGCTCGGCCAGCTCTTCCAGTTCGCGCGCGCCGGTCGACCATTGCCCGGTCTTGGTCTTGGTGCCGCCGGGAAGCGCCATCTTGCCGAACAGGATGTCGCCGAGCTGCTTGGGCGAGCCCGGATTGAGCGGCTCGCCGGCCAGTTCCTTGATCTCTTCCTCGAGGCCGGCCTGCTTCTGCGCGAATTCGCCGGACAGGCGCGACAGCACCTGCCGATCGATCGAAATGCCGCGCCGCTCCATGCGCGCCAGCACTTCCGGCATTTTCCGTTCCAGCGTCTCATAAACGGTGGTGACATTCTCGGCGGCGAGCCGCGCTTTCAGCGCCGACCACAGCCGCAGCGTCACGTCGGCATCCTCGGCGGCGTATTCGGAGGCCTTGTCGATGGCGACATTGTCGAAGCTGACCTGCGCCTTGCCGGTGCCGGCGACATGGCCGAATTCGATGGTGTCGTGGTTGAGCCAGCGCTCGGCCAGATCGTCCATGCCGTGGCCGCCCTTGCCGGCGTCCAGCACGTAAGAGATGAGCATGGTGTCGTCGTAGCCGTCGATGAAGATGTTGCGCTGGGCGAATATCAGCCAGTCGTACTTCATGTTCTGCGCGACCTTGAGAATGCTCTTGTCCTCGAGCATTTTCTTCAGCGCGCCGAGCGCGTCTGCTTCCGGGATCTGGTCGGGACACAGTTTGGATTCCGGTGCGAACAGGTCGCTGCCGCCGGCGGGGCCGCCGTCGCGGTGGCCGAGCGGGACGTAACAGGCTTCATTGGGCGCGACGGCGAGCGAGAAGCCGCACAGATGCGCGGTCATCGGATCGAGACTGGTGGTTTCGGTATCGACCGCGACGACGCCGAGATCGTAAGCGCGCGCGATCCATTCCTTCAGCCGCTTGAGCGTGCGCACAGTCTCATATCGCGAGCGGTCGATCTTGGCGGTGCGCGCCTTCTCGGCGCGGAAGGTGGCGAGGGAGATGGGGGTTAAAGCGCCGGGCTCCGCGCTGGCACTCCCTCCCCCGCTTGCGGGGGAGGGTTGGGGAGGGGGACCGAACAAATCACCGGACCGGGGGGGGGGGGGGGGGGGGGGGGGGGGGGGGGGGCGCCGCGCCGGCCGGGTGACGCTGCTGACCAGCGACATTACCGTCAGCGCAGGCGAAACCTTCACCCTCGCGATGCGCGCGCTGCCCCATGTCCGGCATGTCGGCGGCCGGACCCGCGGCGCGCTGTCCGACCAACTGG
>CANKBJ010000255.1 GCA_947479905.1 Bradyrhizobiaceae bacterium | reverse complement strand
GGCAGCTAAAGGCGCACCCGGAAAAGGTGCCCGGGGCGAACGCGGCGGAAACTGCCACAACGCCCCTTTAGGATGCAAGGTAAGTACCTGTCCAGCCCTGAATTTTGCGTGAACTTGTCAACCGGACCGCGGGCCCGATAATGAGGGCCATGGCGGGCGACGAAAGCGGCAAAAAGCAGAAGAAATCCAGCGCACCCAACAGCCGCGACGCGCGGCTGGCCGCTGCGCTACGGGAAAATCTGCGCCGGCGCAAGGCGCAAGAACGGGCGAGAGGCGCGGAAGAGCGCGCTCCGGACGGCAAAGTCCCCTCCGGCGGTGAAAATGCCTGATCCTGCCGCTTGCCGGAACCCGTTTTCGCCTTATTTGCCAGACGATAGATGGTAACCCTCCGGCAAGTTGTGCTTTGCAGGGGGGCGTCCGGCGGTCCATAGACGGGCACGGAATAATCGAACAGGGCAAGAGCCGGGGCTCATCATGGATCGGATACGCATCGTCGGCGGACAAAGGCTTAACGGCACCATCCCGATTTCCGGCGCCAAGAACGCCACTTTGCCGCTGATGATCGCCAGCCTGCTGACGGCCGAGACGCTCGTTCTCGAAAACGTGCCGCGCCTCGCCGATGTCATCCAGCTGCAGCGCATTCTCGGCAATCACGGCGTCGATATCATGATCGCCGGCAAACGCCCCGGCGACGAGCCGGCCTCCGGCCGCACCTTGCACATCTCGGCCAAGACCATCGTCGACACCACCGCGCCTTACGAACTCGTCTCGACCATGCGGGCGAGCTTCTGGGTCATCGCGCCGCTCCTGGCGCGCATGGGCGAAGCGAAAGTGTCGATGCCCGGCGGCTGCGCCATCGGCACGCGGCCGGTCGATCTCCTGCTCATGGCGCTGGAGAAGCTGGGCGCTGAGATCGAGATCGAGGGCGGTTACATCATCGCCCGCGCGCCGAACGGCCTGCGCGGCGGCGAAATCAATTTTCCCAAGGTGACGGTGAGCGGCACGCATGTCGCGCTGATGGCGGCGACGCTCGCCAAAGGCACGACCGTGATCGACAACGCGGCGCGCGAACCGGAAATCGGCGACGTCGCCGACTGCCTCAACAAGATGGGCGCCAAGGTCACCGGCATCGGCACGTCGCGTCTGGTCGTCGAGGGTGTCGCGAAATTGAACGGCGCACGCCACACCGTGCTGCCCGATCGCATCGAGACCGGCACTTACGCCATGGCCGTCGCCATGACTGGCGGCGACGTGCTGTTGCAGAACACGCGGCCCGAGCTGTTGCAGTCGGCGCTCGATGTGCTGGCGCAGACCGGCACCACGGTGACGCCGACCAATGAAGGCATCCGCATCTCCCGCAACGGCGCGGGGCTTATGCCGGTCGATGTCACCACCGCGCCGTTTCCCGGCTTCCCGACCGATCTGCAGGCGCAGCTGATGGCCCTGATGTCGTTGGCCAAGGGTACCTCGCACATCACCGAAACAATTTTTGAAAACCGCTTCATGCATGTGCAGGAACTGGCCCGTCTCGGCGCACACATCACGCTCGACGGCGAGACCGCGACCATCGAAGGCGTCAAGCGTCTGAAAGGCGCGCCGGTCATGGCCACCGATCTGCGCGCCTCGGTGTCGCTGGTCATTGCCGCGCTCGCCGCCGAGGGCGAGACCATGGTCAACCGCGTCTATCATCTCGACCGCGGCTTCGAGCGGTTGGAAGAAAAACTCTCCCGCTGCGGCGCGGTGATCGAGCGGATCAGTTCGTAAGACGTCAGCGCGCGTCCCTATTCTCCGCTGTCGTCCTCGCCATAGCGGTCCGCAGGACGGCGTCGCTTCGCGCCACCTATGGCGGGGACCCATACGCCGTATCCTCTCGATAGGGCACGGCGTATGGGTCCCGGGCCTCGCAAACTCGCCCGGACGACAGAAATCGCCGCTTGACTGTCTATAATCCTAGGACTATATACACCTCCATCCCGCCCCTTTGAGGGGTGTCTGTACAGCATCTTCAGATGCGGGGCGGGGAGCGGTGGCCGGTCGGGTGCGTCGGAGATGCGGCGCAAATTCCCGTCACCGGCGGTCCAAGCCGCTCCGTCCCGGCGCGCCAGCCGCGCGCCACTGGGTCCCGTCGATGGCTGTCCGATAACCGGTCGAGGTTTAAATCGGATTGTCCTGGACCCGATAGCGGTGGATAGGCGGCCTGCCAATTTGAAAAAAGAGGCCGGGTTGCCTGAAAGGTCAGTCCACCGGGGGCGGAACGGAGCAAACCTATAAACATCGCGCGCGGAACGCCGGGAGAATGGCGGACTTGCGTTACCAACTGCTTCGACAAGCCTCGATGTCGCGAGGCGTCGAGGCGCGTGGGTCCTCCGGGACCCTGGCGTTCCGCGCGCCCTCTCTTTTGCGAGGCGCGCAAGATCAGACGACGGCCTGCCCGGGGCCGCTCAAGAATACGGGCGATGACGCATGTCTGCTTTCTTCACCCTCCAAGGGACGGTAAGAAGACCGCCATGACAGCACCACCCTTGTCATCCGCTCTCAGGCCTGAACAAACTCCGGCCAAACGGGAGGATCGACAGTGACCGAGATCAAAATTATGTCCGCCGGCGCCGTGAAGGTAATGGTGGTGGCGCTCGGCGCCGACTTCGAACGCGACAGCGGCATCAAACTCGATCTGAATTTCGGCACTGCCGGCGCGCAAGCCGACAAGATCAAGGCCGGCGAGGCGACGGACCTCGTGATGGTCTCGCAATCCGGGATTTACACGCTCGACCAGCTCAATCTGCTCAAACCTGGCAGCATCGTCGATCTCGCTTCGACCGTCACCGGCGTGATCGTCCGCGACGGCGCGCCGAAACCCGATATTTCGACGCCGCAAGCTTTCGTCAAATCGATGATGGCCGCGCCCTCCGTCGCCTGGACCGATCCGAAGGCCGGCGGCTCCGGCGGCATCATGTTCGCAGCCATGCTTGAAAAGCTCGGCATTGCCGATGCGATCAACAAAAAGGCCGTTTTGTGCAAGGGCGGTTATGACGTCGCCGCCGCAGTCGCCGAGGGCCGCGCCGCCTTCGCCACCACGCTGATCAGCGAGGCTTTGCCGGTCAAAGGCGTCACCATCGTCGGCCCGCTGCCCGGCGAGTTGAACTTCAAGAACATGTATTCCGCCGCCATCCACGCCGGCAGCACGAAAACGCAAGCAGTGCAGGCCTTTCTCGACTACCTCACGGCCAAGGCCACCCGCGCGCGCTGGATCGACGCGGGCATGGAGCCGGCTTTCTAGGCCAGGAGCAAGGCGGCACCTTGCGGCCCATACCTTGCGGCCAATGGCCGGCGTCCTTAAGTTTCGGCGACGGGAGCCAAAGACGTCCATGAGCCAGGTGCCGGACCAACTGAAATTCGCCGTCCTCGACGAAGAAGACCTCGAGGTGGTCTCGACCCACCTGCAGGACGCCGTGGTAAAGGTCGCCGACGTGCTGTGGCGGGCGGGCGAAAACCGCGTGGTGGTGGCGCTCAATCGCTTCGATTGGGAGAGTGCTCAAGCCAAACGGCCGGAATATCGCCGCCGCCGCTCGGCCTTGCGCTTCGAGCGGGTCATGTCCTTCAAATGCCGCGGCCTCGACCCGGCCGGCAAGGACGCCGTCCTCAACCTGCTGGCGGTCGAAT
>CANKBJ010000254.1 GCA_947479905.1 Bradyrhizobiaceae bacterium | reverse complement strand
TGGCGTGCAACTCGTCGCCGGTCAGCTTCATGGTCCATTCGATGATCTTCAGCCGCAGCGCGACCCAGTTGACCGTGCGCGCCGCGCCCGTCGCGTAATCCTTGGACAGCGCCCAGTCCGGCTTGCCCATGGCCTCGACCAGCCGCTCCCAATGAATGTCCATCGGCGCGGCGACGGTGACGTAGCCGTCCTTGCACGGCACATAGAAATTCGGCATTCGACCGATGGTCATTGGATTGAGCAGGCGGTTGTAGCGTTCGCCGGTGAACGAAGCCGTAGTGATGTCCCGGATCTGCATGGCGGCAAGCGCGGCCTGCTGGCTCACCTCGACGTGGCAGCCTTCACCGGTCCGGCTGCGGCCGAAGACCGCGGTCAGGGTCGCCGTAGCGGCCACGAGGCCGGCGATCGTTTCGTTGACGTTGGCGGCGGGATGTAGCGGCGGCTCGCGTTCGAGATCGTCGGAAGCGTCAGGCATGCCAGGCGTGCTGTAGGCCATGCCGCTCATTGCATAAGTGATCAGTTCGTCGCCTTTGCGGTTCGCCCAGGGCCCGGTCGAACCAAACGGCGAGATCGTCGTGATGATCAGATTCGGATAACGTTCGCGCAGTGATAAGGGATCAATGTCGGCGGCCCGCAACGTTTCCGAGGATAGATTGGAAATGAAGATGTCGGCTTTCGACAGCAGGTGGTCGAGCGCAATGCGGCCGGCGGTCGTCTTTAGGTCCAGCGTGACGCCGTATTTATTCAGGTTGAGATAGAGAAAGAGTCCGCTGGCCTCCGGGTCGGGCCGGCCATCCGGAAAGGGACCGCGCCGGCGCGTGGAATCGCCGGCCGCGGTCTCGACTTTGACGACCTCCGCGCCGAAGTCGCCGAGCATCTTGGCGGCATAAGGTCCCGATGTGCCGTCGCCAAGCTCGACGACGGATAGACCCGCCAACGGTCCGGCTGGGGTCGTTGCGGCCGCGCGTGTCATTTCTATCGGCTCCGCATCGAGCCAAGCCGCTCGATAACCTGTTCGGCCTCGACGACCATCGACATGAAGATGTCCTTGGCCGGGCGCTTGCCCTTGAGCATGCCGGAAATCTGGCCGGCCGGGTTGTTGATCAGTTCGGCGCGGTTCGCGGCATCGGCGGCGGCAATGAAGTCGTCCATCAGCACGCCCTGCAGCGGCATCGGCAGGGCCTTCAGCCCCGATTCATCCCAGGCCTTGATGACTTCGTTCTTGTAGTCGCGCGCCGTCTTGCCGGTATAGGCGCGGGTGATGATGAAATCTTCCGACGAGCCGCGGATGATTTCTTCCTGATGCACCGGAAACAGGTTCGATTCCTCGGCGAGCAGGAAGGCGGTGCCGATCCAGACGCCGACGGCGCCGAGCGCGAGGCCGGCAACCAGGGTGCGGCCGTCAGCGATGGCGCCGGCGGCGATCACCGGCAGCGGGTTGATCGCGTCGGCGACCGTCGGGATCAAGGCGAAGTTGGCGATCGTGCCGGTGTGGCCGCCGGCTTCGTAACCTTGCGCGATCACGTAATCCACACCGGCCTTCTTCTGGCGTTCGGCGTTTCGCACATTGCCGACCAGGCCCATGACTTTCATGCCGACTTGATGCGCCATCGGCACGACCCAACTCGGGTCGCCCAGGCCGGCGGCGAACACCGCGATTTTTTCCTCGATGCAGACGTCAACCTGCCGGCGGATGAATTCACCCGACATGGCCGCCTTGTTGTCGAGCAGCGGCTGTAGACCGAATTTCTTGTGCAGCTCCTTGACGAAGGCGACATGCTGCGGAAAGTCGCGTTCGATCCGCGCGCGCATTTCGGCGCGGTCCGGCACGCCTTCCGCCATGCTGGCCGGCAGCAGCAGATCGACGCCGAACGGCTTGTCGGTGAGATTGCGCACCGCGCGGATACGGCGCCGCACCTCGTTGTGGTCAAGCCATGAGCAGCCGAGGATGCCCATGCCGCCAGCGTCGCTCACCGCCGCGACCAGTTCCGGCGGCGTCGCGCGGCCCTTCACGCCCATGCCGGCGAGGAAAATCGGATACTCAATGTTCAGCTCGTCGCAGAGACTGGTGTGCAGAACGCTTTTTGCCATGACGGATCGCCCTTTGATGCAGTCTTCTTTTGTTAGCCTGGATAGTCGCGCTGTAGCTTCGGATCGAGGATGTCGCGGATGGCGTCGCCGAGCAGGTTGGAGGCCAACACGGCGAGGCAGATCGCAAGGCCTGGAAAAATCACGATCCATGGCGCGACGAGAGCCAGCGACGTCGCCGAACCCGACATCATCAGGCCCCACGAGGAGTCCGGCTCCTGGATGCCGGCGCCGAGATAATCGAGGGCAGCTTCCTGGACGACGGCGAGACCGAGATAGGCGGTTGCAATCACCAGCAGCGGCGCGAAGGTATTAGGTACGATGTGCCGGAGAATGATGCGCAGGTCGGTGCAGCCGACGGCGCGCGCGGCTTCGACGAAGGCGGTGTTCTTCAGCAAAAGGGTGCTGGCGCGGGCGATGCGGGCGCCGCGCGGCACGATCGGCATGGCCAGTGCGATGATGACGTTCTGCAGCGATGAGCCAAGCACGGTGGCCATAGCCAGCGCCAGCAACAGCATCGGAAATGCCAGCATGGCGTCCATCAGCCGCTGCGCGACGGAGTCGGTCCAGCCGCCGATATAGCCGGCGACGATGCCGACGGCGGCGCCGACGGTCACGCCAAGCAGGCTGGCGCCGACTCCGACCGCCAGCGAGATCCGGGCGCCATAGATGAGGCGCGAGAGAATGTCGCGGCCGAAGGCGTCAGTGCCGAGCCAGTAGGTCGCCCCCGGCGGCTGGAACAAAGCCCCGGAATCGCCCACCGTCGGATCGAAAGGCGCGATCAGCGGCGCGGCGACCGCGGCAATGGTCACGATCGCCAGGACAACGAAGCCGAACGTGCCAAGCGGATGACGCCGCATGTTGCGCACCAGTCGGCGGCCGAGCGTCTTGCGTTTCGGCGCCGCGGCGGGCGGCAAGGACACGGCGGGCATTTGCGGATCAGCGAGGGCGATCATGCTCACACTCCCTGCAGCCGCGTGCGCGGATCGAGCCAGCCATACAGGAGATCGATCGCCAGATTGCCCAACACGACGATGCTGGCGAGGATCAGCACGATGCCCTGGGCGGCGGGATAGTCGCGCGCGAGGATCGAGGTGACGACATATTGGCCGAGGCCGGGAACGCTGAAGACGGTCTCGGTGACGATCAGGCCGCCGAACAGCGCGGCGAATTCAAAGCCGACAAGGGTCACGACCGGAAGCAGCCCATTGCGCAGACCGTGGTGGAACACCACCGTCCATTCCGATAAGCCCTTGGCCCGGGCGGTTCGGATGTAATCTTCGCCGAGCACTTCCAACATGATTGAGCGCGTCATGCGGGCGATCAGCGCCAACTGGCGAAGGCCGACGGCGATCGCCGGCCAGATCAATTGCGACAAGCTCTTGAGCGGGCTGATCCAGAACGGCTCCCAGAACAGCGGAGCGCTCCAGTTGAAGTATTTCACCAACCCGAGGATCAGCAGCAGACCGACCCAGAACGACGGCGCGGCCAGGCCGGCGATACTGAAGGCCTGGATCGCGCGGTCGAGCCCGGTGCCCATGAAGCGCGCGGCGATCACGCCAATCGGCACGCCGATGCCGACGGCGAGAACCATGGCCAT
>CANKBJ010000253.1 GCA_947479905.1 Bradyrhizobiaceae bacterium | reverse complement strand
AGTCCGACCGACTTTTCAGCCGCATTCCGGCTTTTCCCCAAGGGTCCCAAGGGCGTTCAATGACTAAAGGCGATGTGAAAAAGGTGGTGCTGGCCTATTCCGGCGGGCTCGACACCTCGATCATTCTCAAATGGCTGCAGACCACTTACGGCTGCGAGGTCGTCACCTTCACCGCCGATCTGGGGCAGGGCGAAGAGCTGACCCCGGCGCGGGAAAAGGCGCTGCGCGCCGGCATCAAGCCGGAGAACATCTTCATCGAGGACCTGCGCGAGGAATTCGTGCGCGACTTCGTGTTTCCGATGTTCCGCGCCAACACCGTCTATGAAGGCCAGTATCTGCTCGGCACCTCGATCGCGCGTCCGCTGATCGCCAAGCGCCAGATCGAAATTGCCCGCAAGGTCGGCGCCGACGCCGTCTGTCATGGCGCCACCGGCAAAGGCAACGACCAGGTCCGCTTCGAACTGGCCTATTATGCGCTGGAGCCGGGCATCAAGATCATCGCGCCATGGCGCGAGTGGGAATTCAAGGGCCGCGAGGACCTGCTGAAGTTCGCCCGCGATCACCAGATCACGATCACCAAGGACAAGGAAAACGAAGCGCCATTCTCGGTCGACGCCAATCTTCTGCACTCGTCGTCCGAGGGCAAAGTGCTGGAAGACCCCGCCGTCGAGGCGCCGGCGATCGTTTATCAGCGCACCATCTCGCCGATGGACGCGCCGGATCAGGCGACGTCGATCCGTATCGGCTTTGCCAAGGGCGATCCGGTCTCGATCGACGGCGTCATGCTGTCGCCGGCCTCGATCCTGGCGCGGCTCAATCAGCTCGGCCACGACAACGGCATCGGCCGGCTCGATCTGGTCGAGAATCGTTTCGTCGGCATGAAGTCGCGCGGCGTCTATGAGACGCCCGGCGGTTCGATCCTGCTGGTGGCGCATCGGGCCATCGAATCGATCACGCTCGACCGCGGCGCCGGCCATCTCAAGGACGAGTTGATGCCGCGCTATGCCGAACTCATCTACAACGGCTTCTGGTTCTCGCCCGAGCGCGAGATGCTGCAGGCGCTGATCGACAAGTCGCAGGAAATGGTCGAGGGCGAAGTCCGGCTCAAGCTGTACAAGGGTAACGTCATCGTCACCGGCCGCGAGAGCAAGGCGTCGCTCTACTCCTCGACGCTCGTCACCTTCGAGGACGACAAGGGCGCCTACGACCAGAAGGATGCGCAAGGCTTCATCAAGCTGAACGCGCTGCGCCTGCGCACCTTGGCGCAGCGCAAGCGCACGCTGAAGCACGATTGAGCAGACGCCGTCATCGCTGGAGGTCTCCGATGCGGAAAAAGACTTGGAGCATAAAGACTTGGCGCTTAGGGACTTGGCGCTTAAGCGGGCTGATGGCCATTGCGCTTGCCGCTGCCCTGGCGGGCTGCGGCGCCAATGAGTATCTGGGCAAGCCGAAGGAGATCGATCCCAATTTATTTCCAGCCGATTACAAGAAGGAAATTCTGGATACGCTGCAGCACACGCTGACCGATCCGACCAATGTACGTGACGCCCTTATCAGCGAACCGGCCCTTGCGCCGGTGGGCCGGGATCAGCGGTATCTGGTGTGCGTTCGTTCCAATTCGCGCGGCGCTCGACGCGAATATACCGGCAGCAAGGATCGCGTCGCCTATTTCTTTGGCGGCCATCTCAACCAGCTGATCGATGCGACCAAGGAACAGTGCGGCAGCGTTGCCTATAAGCCGTTTCCGGAATTGGAAAAGCTGTGTCTCGGTAAATCCTGCGAATAGCACGGATTGCCGCTGTCTATCAGAAGCCGCCGGGGCTTTGCGGCGCCGGTTCGGCGGGCGCGTCGTCGACTTTCAAATCCGGCACCAGCGGCAAATTGCGCCGCTTCTTGTCCGCGATCTCGGCGGCGACTTTCTGAATCTGCAGAAAGCGGACGGGCGCAATGGGGTGGGTGTATGCAAGCCGAATACTGTCCGGATGAGCAAGGCCCATCGCACGCCAGAAGTCTTCCACGCCCTCGAGATCGTAGCCGGCGCGAACGGCGTAATAGGCGCCGACATAATCCGCCTCGCGCTCGAAGCCGACGCTGAAGGCCCGTTCGCCGGCTTTCGTGAACTCCTTGCCAAAGGCGCCGCCAGTCGAAATGCCGCCGGCGAGAATGCCGATATCGATCATCGTGCCGCTGACCCAGCCAGCGACCTTGTTGACGAGTTTCTTGTCGAGATGGCCGAGATTGGCGTGCGCTAGTTCATGGCCGATGATATGGGCAAGCTGCGCATCGGTCTTGGCTAGCGCGACGATGCCGGAGTGGATGATGATTCTTTGGCCATCGGTGGCAGCGTTCACCGCGTCGGCGGTCACGTAATTGATCGGAATGGCGCAGCCCATCACCGGGGTGATCGTCACGGTGCGGTCGACTCCGTCGCGCCGCACATTGGCCTGCAAGGGGCGGGGACCGTGGTGCTTCAACCAGCCCGCCATCCAGCCGGCGGTACTGGTAAGCGAGATCAGTTCGCCGTTGAGCGCGATGATTTCGTCGCCGGCGACGATTCCGGCCTCGGCGGCGGGCGAGCCTTCGACCACCGAGATGACGGTCGGGCGCGCCCATGTGAGGTTGAGTGCCTCGCGCGAATAGGACCGGTATTTGCGCGGCAGGCTTTGTGGGGTGACGGCGAAGAGACCGATCTGCGCCGACTCCCAGCCGCGGCAGTCGGCGCGGTTGGCGGTGCGGATACGGAAGGCGACGGTATCGACGCGGTGCAGCTCGTCGTAATATTTGCGGATATGGGCGATCTGCTCGATGCGCTTTTCGGCCTCGATCGCGTCCTCGGACAAGACCGGCAACCGGCTGACCGGCGCGCAGCCCGCGCACAACAGCGCGCCCAGCAACGGGACCCAGTATCGGCTCGAACGCACGACAACGCCCTCAACCCCACCGCCCGTTAGATTGCGTCAGTGACGCAACCAAAGCAAGCGTAAGTTGCAGTCAGGCGCCGAACGCATTCGGCGCGGCTCAGGGCTATGCCTGGCCGCGCCGTCAGTGAAACCCCGGGATTATCGCCCGAGCCAGGTTGGCCGGTGGCCGCGAGGCCACAACTTGGCTCTACGCTTTTGATCTTTCGCGTTTCCGGACGGCGAACCGGTTGCCACTTCGCCTGGAAACGCTCTAGCGCTTCTCGATGCCGGCCTTGTCGATGACCTCGGCCCATTTCTTGATGTCGCCGCGCATCTGCGCGTCCATCGCGGCCGGGGTGCTGGATTTCGAATCGATGCCGAGGTCGAGCAACTTCGCTTTGACGGCGGGGTCGGCCACAAACTCGGCTACCGCTTTATTGATCGTATCGATAATCGGCTGCGGCGTGCCGGCTTTCACGTAGATCGAATTCCACGAATTGGCCTGGAAGCCTTTGACGCCTTGCGCCTCGGCGGTCTTCAGTTCCGGGATAGCCGGCGATGGCGAGGGACCGGCCCAGGCGACGGCGCGCAAGGTGCCGCCCTGCACGTTGCCCTTCAGCGCCGCGTAAAAGTCGATGACCATGTGAACGTCGTTGCGCATCAGGGCGAGGATGGCGTCCGGCGTGGTCTTGAACGGCACGACGACGACATCGACGCCGGCCGCCTGCTTGAAATAGTTGGCGGTGAGATGCTGCACGCCGCCGGCGCTGATGGTGCCGATATTGAGTTTGCCGGGGGTGGCCTTGGCGGCGGTCAGGAAGTCGCCGAGCGTCTTGAACTCGGACTGGGCGTTGGTCACGAACAGGCAGTCGAAATAGCCCAGCGCGGTCACCGGAGCGAGCTCCTT
>CANKBJ010000252.1 GCA_947479905.1 Bradyrhizobiaceae bacterium | reverse complement strand
CTTTCTCTCGCTCTGGCAAGATGGGCTGGCGACGGGGGCGCCTATAATCACCGTTGACGTCCTGGCGCTCCTTAGAGCGAGTGACGGCTTCGTTGATTTCGAAGCGCCGGTTACTATCCTTCGAGGTCACCAGTGAAAACTGATGGACGTTGCGTAGGACGCCGACTCTCAGGGCATGAACGTGCCGCCGTTGACATCGACGATTGCGCCGGTGACGAAGCCGGCATCGCGCGAGCAGAGATAGGCCACCGCGCCGGCAACGTCTTCCCCAGTCGCCAGCCGCCGCAACGGCGTTTCTGACACGAGCCGTTCAATATGTTGCGCCGCGCTCGCCTGCCCATCATGCATAGGACTTTTCACCGCGGAAGGCGCGATGCAATTGACCGTGATGTTGTCCGGCCCAAGCTCTTTGGCCAATACACGCGAGAAGCCGATGATGCCGGCCTTCGATGCAGAATAATGGCTGTTGCCTGACGTGCTCATGCGCGCGGCGCGCGACGCGATATTGACGATCCTTCCGCCACCCGATTGCCGCAGCAACGGGATGGCGGCGCGGCACATCAGGAATGTGCCGGTGAGATTGACGGCCAGCGTGCTTTGCCAAATGTCGAGCGGCGTTTCCTCGACGCGCGGATTCCGGCCGTTGACGCGCGGCATGATGCCGGCATTGTTGACCAGGATGTCGAGCCGGCCATCCGTGCGCCTGATGCTGTCGAACGTCGTCGCGACCGACGCTTCGTCTGAAATATCGAGCGCAAGACCGCGCGCCTTGACGCCGGCGGCGGCAAGCTCGTGCACCGTCTGCTCAAGCGCGGCGCGCTCGACGTCGCCAAGCACTAACGCGATGCCGTCGCGCGCCAACCGCTCGGCAATGGCGCGGCCGATGCCGCGCGCCCCGCCGGTTACCAACGCGATACGTTGCGGACCTGCCATGGACCTAAGCTCTCGCGCTGGATAAAGCGGCGGCGGGCCGCTGGTGCTCGGCAATCAGCGCATCGATATTGACCCACTGCCGCGTCTGCGCCGAGCGCTTGACTGCTAGCAATGCGGCGAGCGTGCGGGTAGCGTCATCCGCGGTCACCAAAGGCTTTTCCTCGCCGCGAATGACGCGGGCGAAATGGCACACTTCCTCGTACCAGGGATCGGCGGGCGCAATCGGGATGCGCTTGCGCAGCAGCGGGTCCTGCTCGCCGCCGCCGTGTTCATTCCACTGCATATGCAGCGTCGGCAAAGCCAGCGAGCCCTTGGTGCCGCAAATCAGGAAGGCATCGGTCAGTTCCTGCGCGTAGCGGACATCCTCGCCGGACGACAACTCCCAGGCCCAGGAGGCTTGTACGGCATCCGAGATTGACAAAGTGCCCAGCGCGCCGTTCTTGAAGCGCAAAGTGATCGCGGCGCTATCCTCGACCGCGAAGCCGCGCGCGGCATTCGATGTTACCGCCTGCAATTCGTCGATCTCACCGCAGAGCACGCGCAGCGTGTCGATCTCGTGGGCGCCATTGATAAGCAGCGGGCCGCCACCCTCTTCGCGCCGCCATTGTGCGCGAAAGTATGCATCGGACTTGCGGCGCAAATGCATGCCGACGACTGAAACCAATTGTCCAAGTTCGCCGGCGCCGATCAACTCTGCGGCGCGGCGCACGATCGGCGAATGCCTTCGGTGATGGCCGATCAGGACAGGCACGCCGCTACTTTCCGCTGCGGCTACGAGATCGAGCGCCGGCGCGATTTCGTCGGCGATCGGCTTTTCCACCAGCACCGGAATCTTGCGCGCAATGCAGTCGAGGGCCATCGGCACATGCAGTTTGTTGGGCGTGGCGATGATGACCCCGTCCGGGCGTGCTTTGTCGAGCATGTCGCGATAGTCGGCGTACAGCGGAATGCCGTGCTTCCTGGCGAGATCGACGGCCTGCGGCGCGGTGTCGGCCAGCGCGCAGGGTTCCGTTTCCGGGTTGGTTTGCAGAAATCCGATATGCCGAATGCCAATGGCACCGGACGCGCCGATAATCGCGATCTGAACGGACTTCATCATCAGCACCTTCTCGACGAGCTTAGTGGTTCGGCGCCTTCTTGCCTTCGACGCGCGTCAGCACCTCGGTCATGGCGACGCTGAGGATGACGATGACGAAGACGCCGGCAAAAACGCCGGTGGCGTCATAAAGGCCGGCATTGGCCTCGATGAGATAACCAACGCCCTTGTTGGCGGCGATCAATTCGCCGACCACGGCGGCGGTGAAGGAATAACGCACGGCGACGCGCATGCCGGTGAAAATCCACGGTAGCGTCGCCGGAATAAGCACCTTGCGGATTACCTCGCTGCGGCTTGCGCCCATCAGCCGGAGCGTCTGCACCAGATCGCGGTCGACGTCACGGATGCCGTCGAGCGTGCTGTAGAAAAGAAGAAACACGGTCGTGACCGCGACCAGCGCGACCTTGGAGCCGATGTCAATGCCGAGCACGATGACCAGCAACGGCGCGAGTGCAATCTTTGGCAAGGCGTAGAGGCCGGAGACATAAGGCATGATCACTTGCCGGAACATCGGCAGGAAGCCGAGCGCCAGGCCGAGGCTGACGCCGACGGCGCAGCCGATGACATAGCCGAGGCCCATCGCCGTGAGAGTGGCTTCCAGGTGCGGCCACAGCGAGCCATCGCCGATCCAGGTCACGAGAAGATGAAAAATGCGCGTCGGGCTCGACACCCAGAACTTGGAAACGAGGCGGTCGGACGCGAACTCCCAGAATGCCAGGAAGCCAAACAAAATCAAAAAACGGGAGATGATGAGACCGGGCAGCGTCGTCACCAGGGCGGCGAAGCCTCCCCGCTGTCCGCCCGTGCTTACCGTCATGGACATGGGTCTGGGCGCCATGTCAGACGTCCGTTCCCTTGACGACTTCGTCCTTCAGTTCATCCCACAAATCCTCATGCAAACGGCTGAAGGATTCGGCGAAGCGAACCTTGAAGATGTCGCGCGGCCGGTCGAGCGGCACGTCGCGAACGGCCCGGATGCGGCCTGGCCGGGCGCTGAACACCACAACACGGTCGGCCACAGCGATGGCTTCGGCAAGGTCGTGCGTGACGAACAGCACCGTCATTTTCTGGTGCTGCGTGATTTTCTGGAGTTGATCCTGCATGATCAGCTTGAGCTGGGCGTCGAGCGCACCGAACGGCTCGTCCATCAGCAGGGTTTCGGGCCGGTAGATCAGCGTGCGCGCGAGCGCGACGCGCTTGCGCATGCCGCCGGACAATTCCGTTGGAAAGTGGTTCTCAAAACCGCGCAATCCGACGAGATCGACCATTTGAGCGACACGTTCCTTCAGTTCGGCACGCGGCGTCGACCGGCAGCTCAGTTCGAGCGAAACGCCGATGTTGTCGTTGACGGTGCGCCAGGGCAGCAGCGTATCTTTCTGCGTCATGTAGCCGACGCGGAAGTTCAGCCCGCTTACCGGCTTGCCATCGTAAGTGACGCTGCCCGACGTCGGCTCGAGGAGACCGGCGACCAGGTTGAGCAAAGTCGACTTGCCGCAACCGCTCGGGCCGACCAGCGCGACGAACTCCTCTTTGCGAACCTGCAAATCGACAGGTTGCAGCGCCTGCACTTCCTGCCCGCGGACGTGGAAGGTTTTTGAAACGCCGGAAAAGTCGATCTTCGGAGTCGCGGAGACTGTGCTCATTGCGGTCATGACCTGCGATCCTTCTGAGCAAAAAGTTTCAGTGCGCAACATGTCGCCATCTCAACAAGTGGTTTTCGAGAAACGCCACGGCTTCGCTCAAGGCGATGCCGATCACGAGCAGCACGAACAGCGCGGTATACAGGCCCGTCAT
>CANKBJ010000251.1 GCA_947479905.1 Bradyrhizobiaceae bacterium | reverse complement strand
CAGCGGCTACCTGGCGCGGCTCAAAGCGAAGGGCAAGCGTCCGGCGGTCATCGTCATCCACGAAAACCGCGGCCTCAATCCGCATATCAAGGACGTCACGCGCCGCATCGCGCTCGAAGGCTTTCTCGCCTTCGGCGTCGATATCCTGTCGCCGCTCGGCGGCACATCCGGCGACGAAGACAAAGGCCGAGAGATGATCGGTTCACTGAAGCCGGACGAGGCCGCGCAGCAAATCGCCGCCGCCGTGCCGTTCCTGGCAAAGCTTGCCGAATCGACCGGCAGCGTCGGCGCCATGGGCTTTTGCTGGGGCGGCGGCATGGTCAACCGCGTCGCCGCGCTGTCCCCCGATCTGAAAGCCGGCGTGGCCTATTACGGCGCGCAAGGCGCGGCGGCGCAGGTGCCGAACATTCAGGCGCCGCTCATGCTGCATTATGCCGGGCTCGATCAACGCATCAATGCCGGCATTCCGGCCTATGAAGCGGCGCTGAAGGCGGCCAACAAACGCCACACGGTTCACATGTATCCGGACGTCAACCACGCCTTCAACAACGACACGGCCGGCGACCGCTATAACAAGCCGGCCGCCGATCTGGCCTGGAGCCGCACCGTCGCTTTCTTCAAGGCGAACCTCGGTACGCCGCCAAAAGTCTAATCGCCGGAAAGAGTCTAGTCGCCGGAAAGACTGTCGAGCAAGGCGCGCGCGGTTCGCAACAGCTTTTCGTCGCGTCCCGGCGCGCCGACCAGTTGCACACCGATCGGCAGGCCCTCGTCGTCGGCAAGAAGCGGCAGATTGAGCGACGGCAGGCCGGTCAGGGTCCAGAACGAGCAGAACACCGGATCGCCGGTGGCCTCCAGGCCGCGCGGCGCCACGCCGGGCGCCGACAGCGTGATGATGGCGTCGGCATATTGCTCGAAGATTTCCATGAGGCCTTCGGCATAGCGCCGCGCGTCGCGCTGCGCCGCCAGATATTGCGTGGCCGTGACCGCGCGGCCTTCGGCGATAAGATCGGCGAATTGCTTGCTGACCGCGCCCTTGTCGGCGAAGGAGCCGAGATTGTGCGCCATGTCGGCGGCCATGATCGCGCGCAAGGCGGGCCAGGCGCCGTCGGCATCGGCCGGCAGATCGAGTTCGCGCGCGCCCAGTTCCCTGGCGAGTTCTTCGAGTCCTTCGCGCGCTTCCGGGTCGGCCTTGTCCCACATCGGCGTGCGCACGAAGGCAAAGCTCGGCGGCATCGGCGATTCGGCGACCGCGGCTTGGCTGAACGCGGGCGACGCATAGGGGCGCGTATCGGGATCGGCGGCGTCCTGCCCAGCGATGGCATCGAGCACGAGCCCGATGTCTTCGAGGCTGCGCGCGAAGGCCCCGACATGATCGAGCTTGGCCGACAGCGGCAATGCCCCGGCGCGCGACACCAGGCCGTGGCTCGGCTTGACGCCGAACACGCCGCAGAACGCGGCGGGGCGGATCATCGAACCGTTGGTCTGCGAACCGATCGCCAGCGGCACCATGCCGGCGGCGACAGCCGCCGCGGAGCCGGACGACGAGCCGCCCGGCGTACGTTGCAGGTCGCGCGGATTGCGCGTCGGACCCGGATGGAAATAGGCAAACTCCGTCGACACTGTCTTGCCGATGATGACGGCGCCTGCTTCGCGCAGCTTGCGCACCACGGTGGCATCCGCCTGCGGCCGGCGGCCGGCCATCAGCGGCGTGCCGCATTCGGTCGGGTAATCGGCGGTGTCGAAAATGTCCTTGATTGCGACCGGGACGCCGTGCAGCGGGCCGATGCGGCCGCCTTCGCCCTTCAGCCGGTCAAGCGCGCGCGCCTGCGCCAGCGCGTGGTCCGGATCGATATGGGCGAAAGCGCGCACTTCGCCATCGACCGCCGCGATGCGCTCCAGGCAGGCGGCCGTGTAATCCTCGGCGGACGCCAGGTTGCGGGCAACGGCGTCCGCGGCTTCCACCGCCGTCAGTTCAGTCATGTCGATCTTGGGCACAGCGCGCAATCCTCATGAAAAAGGCGCGCCGATCGAACCACGACCGGCGCGCCCGACGCAAGTTTCAAGCTTCGATCAGCCGCCGCCGCCGTACAGGTAGTTCGGCAGCCACAACGTCATGCCGGGCCAGACATACATGATCATCATGCAGACGATGACGATGATCATATAGGGCATCATGCCGGCGAAGATCTGGTTCAGCGTGACGTGCTTGGGCGCCACGCCTTTGAGATAGAACGCCGACATCGCCACCGGCGGCGACAGGAACGCCGCCTGCAGGTTCACGAACACAAGCGTGCCCCACAGGATCGGATCGATACTGAAGTGCTTCAAGAGCGGCAGGAAGATCGGCACGAAGATGACGATGATCTCGGTCCATTCCAGCGGCCAGCCGAGCACGAAGATCATGGCCTGCGACAGGATCATGAACTGGATCGGCGACATGTTGAGCGACAGCACCCAGCTCTCGACCAGCGCCTGGCCGCCGAGGACGGCGAAGACGCCCGAGAACAACGCCGAGCCGACGAACAGCCAGCACACCATCGCCGTGGTTTTGGCGGTCAGGAATACGGCTTCCTTGGTGCGCTTCCAGTCGAGCGTCCGCGCCTGGAACGCCAGCAGGAACGCGCCCGCCGCGCCGACCGCGGCGGACTCCGTCGCGGTGGTAATGCCGAACAGGATCACGGCGAGCACGACGAAGGTCAAAAGACCGAGCGGCATGATCGACGACGACAAGAGCTTGATGACCACCAGCCGGTCGGCGTCGAGCTTGAGATAGTAGCGGATCTGCATGAAGGCGCAGACCGCCGCGATGCCGCCGAACCAGAGATAGAAAGACAGCGGCGGGCCCATGTCCACCGGCGCCGCCGGTGCGCTTGATGGCACCGAGCCGAGTTGCTCGAGGCCCTCGGGCAGCGCATCCGCCACGACCTGCGGATGAATGACGACGTACCACCAGATCAAAGCCAGCGTGCCGACCACGAGGATGAACGGCACCAGCGAATAGAGGAAATTGCTGACGAGAGCGCCGTAGGTGAGCCGGCCGCCTTCGCCCTCGATCGCCCTGGCGCGCGCCGGCGAAGCGAGCGACTTGGCCAGACCGAAGAACATGTTGTCGGAATAGGCCGCCTGGAATTTCCGCATCCAGTCCGGCACCGGCACCTTGGTCTGCTCCGGCGGCAGCGTCGGCGCGATCTTCGGATTAATCAGCGCCCAGCCGATGATGTAAACCAGATACAGGAACGACAGGAAAAAGCCGGGGAACATCGCCGCGGCATAGAGCTTGACCACCGACTGTCCGGCGACGGCGGCGTAAACGATGATCATCACCGACGGCGGAATCAGAATGCCGAGCGTGCCGCCGGCCGTGATAACGCCGGACGCGAGCTTGACGTCGTAGCCGGCCTTCAACATCGGGTTGAAGGCGATGACGCCCATCAGCACGACAACCGCGCCGACCAGGCCGGAGGCGATGCCCCAGAAGGTACAGACGATCAGCGTGGCGACGGCGAGCGAGGCCGGTACGTTCCGGAACGCGAGCTGGATCGAATAGAACATCTTGTCGACCAGCGCGCCGCGCTCCATCACGTAACCCATAAGCACGAATAACGGGATCGAGATGAGAACGTCGTTGGTCATGGCGCCATAGGTGCGCTGAACCATCAGGTCGAAGACGCGATTGTCCGCGAACAAATGCGTCGGGTCGTAAAAGGCGATGAAGCCGAAGAACATGCCGAGCCCCATCAGCGTGAACGCCGTCGGGAATCCGAGCATGATGACAACGACGATGAGCCCCAGCATCAGGAGCCCGAGTGCGGGGTCGCTCATTTCTGCAAATCTCCACCCATGCCGCGCTGACGGGCGGTCT
>CANKBJ010000250.1 GCA_947479905.1 Bradyrhizobiaceae bacterium | reverse complement strand
TATGCGGGCATAACAGTTTGGCGCTTCGCCAAACCTGCGGATCAAGAGGAGGGTCCCCCTGATGGCTACGGCACCTGCAAAAGCCCCGGCACCGGCAACGGTCACGTTGAAGCATCTCGCCGCAGCACTAGCGGAATCGCACGAGATGTCGAAGAAGCAAGCCGAGGCGGTACTCGGCGACTTCGTCGGCAATATCGTCAAGCATCTGAAGAAGGGCGAGCGTATCCGCATCGGCGGCCTCGGTATCCTTCAGGTGCGCAAGCGTGCTGCGCGCATCGGCCGCAATCCTGCGACTGGCGAGCAGATTCAGATCAAGGCCAGCAAGAAGGTTGCGTTCCGCGCTTCCAAGGAACTCAAGGAAGCGGTCTGACCTGACCGCGGTCGGATTGGGCTGGGCTCTCCGGCACATTCAACGGCAGGCTTGGAGCATCGTGCTTCGGCCTGCCGTTTTCGTGTCACACACAGCGCGGCGGTCGATCGATGCCTCAAGCCCCCGTCTTCGACTACACCGTCACCGAACGCTTCCTGCGCTACGTCACCGTCGACACGCAGTCGGACCCCGCCTCGCCTACCTGCCCATCGACCGAGAAGCAGAAAGACCTCGGCCGCCTGCTGGTGAGCGAATTGCGCGACATCGGGCTTGGCGACGCCGATATCGACGCCAACGGCTATGTCTATGCGACGCTTGCCGCCAACACGGCCAAGACCGTGCCGGTCATCTGCTTCTGCTCGCATATGGACACTTCGCCCGATTGCTCCGGCACGAACGTCAAGCCGCGGGTCTGGCGCAACTACCAGGGCGGCGACATCGCATTGCCCGGCGACCCGGCGCAAATCATCCGCGCCGCCGAACACCCGGCTTTGGCGACGCAGATCGGCAACGACATCGTCACCTCCGACGGCACCACGCTGTTAGGGGCCGACAACAAGGCCGGGCTGGCCGAGATCGTCGATGCCATGCGCTTCCTGGTTCAGCACCCGGAGATCAGGCACGGCGCCATCAAGGTGCTGTTTACGCCCGACGAGGAAATCGGCCGCGGCGTCGACAAGGCCGACTTGAAGCGCCTCGCCGCCGACTTCGCCTATACGATCGACGGCGAGAGCGCCGGCCATATCGAGGACGAGACCTTCTCGGCCGACAGCGCCACTGTCACCATAGACGGCGTGTCCGCCCATCCCGGCTTTGCCAAGGGCGCGATGGAAAACGCCATCAAGATCGCCGCTCGCATTATCGACGCCCTGCCGAAGGACACCAGCTCGCCGGAGACGACGGACGGCCGCGACGGCTTCCTGCATCCGCATGGCTTAAGCGCGCAGCTCGGCCAGGCGACGCTGCACTTCATCGTCCGCGATTTCAGCGAGGCGGGTTTAAGCGACAAAGCG
Organism: Bradyrhizobiaceae bacterium; assembly: GCA_947479905.1. Lineage (GTDB taxonomy): Bacteria > Pseudomonadota > Alphaproteobacteria > Rhizobiales > Xanthobacteraceae > Pseudolabrys. The sequence continues at coordinate 2,480 of CANKBJ010000250.1, read as the reverse complement.
GCGCTGCTGGAGCGAACAATCAAGAACGTCATGCGCGATTACCCGCGCTCGACTTATCGGCTCGACATCAAGCCGCAATACCGCAACATGAAAGAGGTGCTCGAGCGCCACCCGCAAGTGGTCGACAACGCCATGGAAGCCGTGCGCCGCGCCGGCCTGACGCCGGTCAAAAGCAGCATACGCGGCGGCACCGACGGCTCGCGCCTGTCCTTCATGGGCCTGCCCTGCCCCAACATCTTCGCCGGCGAGCACGCCTTCCACTCGCGGCTGGAATGGGTCTCGGTGCAGGACATGCAGGCGGCGGTGCGCACCATCGTGCATCTGGCGGCGCTGTGGGAAGAGCGGGCGTAAGACCGGCCAGGCAAAGCTTGTTCTACGGCCTATATAGCGATAAACGACTGCGATCGGGCGATTAGCTCAGTTGGTAGAGCGCCTCCTTTACACGGAGGATGTCGGCGGTTCGAGTCCGTCATCGCCCACCAGATTCTTGTCTCGGGTGTTATTGCTGCTGGCGCAAGTTGAGCCGGGCGATCAAGGCACGGATATCGGCGGCTTCCTTGGCCATCCACTGGCCGAGTTCGGCCGGGGTCGATGTCGCAACCGTCAGGCCCTGCTCTTCGACCCGGCGCATCAGATCGGCATCGCGGCCGGCTTCGGCAATCGCGGCGCTGAGCTTGGCGATGACCGGCCGCGGTGTGCCGGGCGCCGCGGCAATCGCGAACCAGTTGGCGACGCTGACGTCGCCGAAGCCGGCTTCCTTCAAGGTCGGCACCTCCGGCACCAGCTTCCAGCGGCGGTCGCCGTCGATTGCCAGCGCCCTGATCTTGCCGGCCTCCAGGAAGGCCCGGGATGCCGGCGCGCTCGGCCAGGCGACATCGAGCCGGCCGGCCACGAGATCGGTCATCATCGGAGCGCCGCCTTTGTAGTGAATAAATTGCGCCTTCATGCCGGTCGCGGCGATCAGCTTGGCGGCCGCCAGATGCGACGGCGTGCCGACGCCGGGCGAGCCGAAGTTCAACCCGTCCGGCTTGGTCTTCGACAACGCGACAAGCTCGGCAATCGTCTTGGCCGGACTGTCCGCCGGCACGGCGACCGCACCGGCGAAATTGAAGATCACGCCGATGGGTTCCGCCCCCTTGACCGGATCGTAGATCGCCGTGTCGCTCATTGCCGGCACCGTCGCGTGCTGCGCGCCGGAGAAAACCAGCAGCGTGTAGCCATCCGGGTCCGCCTTCTGCAGCGCGGCCGCCGCGACCGCGCCGCTGGCGGCGGGACGGTTTTCAACGATGACGTTCTGGCCAAGAGCCAGAGACAGCTTTTGCGCATAGAGACGCGCCATGACGTCGGTGACGCCGCCTGGCGCCAGACCGACGAGCACCGTGATCGGCCGGTTCGGGAAATCCTGCGCCAACGCCGGCGTCGCTGCCGGCGCGATGACGAGCCCGGCGGCAATTAGGGCCAGCACGTAAAAGAGCCGTTGAGCGACACGCATGATCGAATCCTCCCCAAGCCGCAAAATAAAGCGCGCGTGCTCCTTTCGCATCTCGCAATGAGAGCAATCGCGAGATTAAGGTACTCTGGGGCCACGCTTGCAGCAAAACAAAACGGCGGCGCCTTTGAGGCGCCGCCGTTGATTTATTCTCTCGATCCGGCATTGCCTGCCGGGCGCCATCCCGCCTAGTGCGCCGTAATGCCGTCGTCGTCGATTGCCGCGTCGCCGGCCTTCGCCGTCGCCGCCGCCAGCTTGGCCGAGGCCGCCGCCTCGTCCCATTCGATCGGCTCTGGCTTGCGCACCAGCGCCCGGGCGATGACTTCGTCCATCCGGCTCACCGGCACGATCTCCAGGTGCTTCTTGATGGTCTCGGAGATTTCCACCAGATCCTTGGCGTTCTCCTCCGGGATCAGCACCGTCTTCATGCCGCCGCGCGCGGCCGCCAGCAGCTTTTCCTTCAGGCCACCGATCGGCAGCACCCTGCCGCGCAGCGTAATCTCGCCGGTCATCGCGACGTCGCGGCGCACCGGAATGCCGGTCATCACCGAGACGATCGCCGTGACCATGGCAACGCCGGCCGACGGTCCATCCTTGGGCGTCGCACCTTCCGGCACGTGGACGTGGATGTCGCGCTTGTCGAACAAAGGCGGCTCGATGCCGAAGGCGATGGCGCGCGAGCGGACGTAAGACGCCGCCGCCGAGATCGACTCCTTCATCACGTCACGCAGGTTGCCCGTAACGGTCATCTTGCCCTTGCCCGGCATCGACGTGCCTTCGATGGTCAGCAACTCGCCGCCCACGTCGGTCCACGCCAGCCCGGTGACCATGCCGACCAGATCCTCGGCTTCGATCTCGCCGTAGCGATACTTCGCCACGCCGAGATAATCGCCCAGGTTCGCCGCGGTGACGGCGATGGTCTTCTTCTTCGAGGTCATCAACTCCTTCACCGCCTTGCGGATCAAGGTCGACAATTCGCGTTCGAGACTGC
>CANKBJ010000249.1 GCA_947479905.1 Bradyrhizobiaceae bacterium | reverse complement strand
CGCCGTTACCGCCAAATGAGGCCCCTTCGGGCGTCGACGCCGCTGCTGGGGTAACTCCGGTCGGGCTACGCCCTCCCTTCGTCACCCCAGCAGCGGCGCATTCTCATCCTGATTGTCGCGGGATTCCCATCTTGATTGTCGCGCCGCACGCGACGCCGCCACGCTGAGCAGCGCCGACCTGCAGACCAAGGCCAAGAGCTATTTCGATGCCTTGTTCACGCGGCCTGAAGCCAAGAATGTCTCGATCACCGCGAGCTATACAACCAGTGGCGGCTCGCAACTGAAGGTCGACGGCGTCGCCGCGGTGCCGACCAGCTTCCTTGGCGTCATTGGCTATCAGAACATCAACGTCAACGGGACCGCGACCGCCGCTTGGGGTTCATCGCGGCTGCGCGTCGCGCTGGCGCTCGACAACACCGGCTCGATGGCTTCCGACGGCAAGATGACGGCGCTGAAGAGCGCGACAAAGAGCCTGCTGACGCAGTTGCAGAGCGCCGCCAGTACCAACGGCGACGTCTATGTGTCGATCATCCCCTTCGCCAACGATGTGAATATCGGATCCAACAACTACACTGCCAGCTGGATCGATTGGGCGGACTGGGACGCTGAAAATACGACGACTTCGTGCAGCGGCCGACGTGGGCGCTCATGCAGGACCGTTCCCCTGAGCCATACCCAATGGAACGGCTGCGTCACCGATCGCGGCGGCAGCAATGCTCCGACCGGCAACAACTACGACCAGAAAGTCACCGCACCTGGAAGCTCCTCAGACTCGAAATTTCCCGCAGACCAGGACGACAATTGCCCGGCCAAGATTATGGGGCTGTCGTACAACTGGACCGCGATGAACAACCTGGTCGATGATATGTCGCCAGCGGGATCCACCAATCAGCCCATCGGATTGGTCTGGGCCTGGCAATCGCTGGTCGGCGGCGGTCCCCTCACCGCCCCCGCCAAGGATGCCAACTACACCTACACTGACGTGATCGTGTTGATGTCGGACGGGCTGAACACCGAGAACCGCTGGTATGGCAACGGCTATTCGGTCTCAACCGACGTCGACAAACGCATGTACGACGCCAACAGCAACGGCTCAGGCACTTGCGCCAACATCAAGAATGCCGGCGTCACGATCTATACGATCCACGTGAATACCGGCGGCGATCCGCTGTCCACACTGCTGCAGAACTGTGCCGGCGGCCCGGACAAGTTCAGCGACCCGTCGAAGTTCTTTATGGTGACAAATTCCAGCGGTCTGGGTTCAGTCTTCAGCGCCATCGGCACCAACCTGACCAAGCTGCGCGTCGCCAAATAGGCACCCTGCCCGACACGCCACAATAAAAAAGCCCGGCTCAACCGCCGGGCTTTTGCTTATTCACGACACGCACGCACGCACACAACGCTGATGCCACGCAGTACGGCGTCGGAAACGCCTTACTTGGCTTTCGCCATCAGGGTCTCGAACGGCTTGTAGGATTCCTTGGCCATCGCGGTGTACATTTCACCGATCTTGGTCGCCTCGGCGACGAAACCTTCATACGCGGTCTTGGCGTATTCGGTCTGCAGCTCGATGGCCTTTTCGATCGACTTGACGCCGAACAGCTTTTCGAGAGCGGCGGTGCTCTCCTCGAACGACTTCTTCGAATAATCCGCGATTTCGACGGCGATCGCCTGGGCGCTCTTGGAAACAGTGCCAACAGACTTCACGGCGAGATCGATATTCTCTTTGCTGACCTGCTGGAGGTCCTCGAAATTCTTGACCATTGTCGGATCCTTTCCCGGCCCGCACGATAGCGGAGCCAATGTGCTATCTCAGTTCCCAGCCTATCCCGGGATGACCAGAGATTTATACCGCACTGCACAATAAAGTCAACCAATATATTGCAGTGCGAAATTTACCGTTAAATCAGTGACATGGCTTAAGAATTTATAAACCGCGTTCTCCTAGCTTGATTAATTCTGGCGCATCAAAGCGCTATAAATTGGCCACGAATGCGGCCTAACGAAACGTTCATTACTGGGGTTTGAGGAGCGCAGATGTCGCGTCGAGGAGGCCATGTCCGACGCGGGATTCGTTGCAGTGCCCTCGGCCTGGCGGCGGTCATTCTCCTCATCGCGGTCGCCGGCGACGCCGATGCCCGCGCCCGGCGCGGCCGGGCCAAGGCGGCCGCCGGATACGAACCCTCGCAGTCCTCGATCGTCGTCGATGCCAATTCCGGCGCGGTGATGCAAGCGGCCAACGCCGACGCTATCCGCCATCCGGCCTCGCTCACCAAGATCATGACGCTCTATCTGCTTTTCGAGCGGCTGGAATCCGGCAAGATCAAACTCAACGACGAATTGCCGGTATCGCCGCACGCCGCCTCGCAAGCGCCGTCCAAGCTCGGTCTCAAGCCCGGTGAAACCATCCAGGTCGAAACCGCGATCCGCGCCGTCGTCACCAAATCGGCCAACGACGTCGCCGTGATCATCGGCGAGGCGCTCGGCGGCGACGAACCGGGCTTCGGCCGGATGATGACTGCCAAGGCGCGCGCCCTTGGCATGAACCAGACCACCTATCGCAACGCTTCCGGCCTGCCGGACATCCAGCAGGTGACCACCGCGCGCGATCAGGCGATGCTCGGCCGCGCCATCCAGGACCGGTTCCCGAACTACTACCATTACTTTTCGACCCGCACCTTCGCCTTCCGGGGCAAGATGATGCGCAACCACAATCACCTGCTGGGCGCGATCGATGGCGTCGACGGCATCAAGACCGGCTACATTCACGATTCCGGTTTCAATATTGTCACCTCGGTTCGCCGCAACAAGCGCCATATCATCGCCGTCGTGTTCGGCGGCCGCACCGCCAGTGCGCGTGACGCCCGCGCACGCGCACTGATCGAGAACAGCATCAACGTCGCCGCGACCACGCGCAGCGCCCCGCCGGTCGCCGAGGGCACCGCGATGGCCGAAATCAAACTGCCGGCCAAGCCGCCGGCGCCGTTGCGCGATCCGCGCGATGACATCAGCGCCATCCCTACGTCCTCATCGGGCGGTCCCTCGCTCGGCTCGACCGAACCGATCCGGCCGATCGCCGTCAAAACCGTCAGCGTTCAGGCCGGCACAAAAATGGCGGCCCTTTCGGCCTTGCCGTCGGATAACCGCAAGCTCGGCGCGCCGCCGCCGCCAGCGGCAACCGTGAGGACCATCGCTACCGTCAAGAGCGACCCGCCATCGCCACCCGGCGCCGCGCCCGGCATTCTCGGCGTGCTGACGGTGACCGACAGCAAGACCGCGCAAGGCGCACCGCTTGCTTCCGGCGGCGACAAGTCGCCGGAGCCCGTCGTCGTCTCGGCGACCACCGCCGAGCACGCCGCCAAATCGCGCGGCGGCTGGATGATCCAGGTCGGCGCGTTCCCGGACGAACACAATGCCAAGGAACGCCTAAGCGCGGCCCAGTCAAAGGCGAAAGAACAACTTGGCCAGGCCGATCCGTTCACGGAAAAAGTGGCGAAGGGCGACAAGGCTCTCTACCGCGCGCGCTTTGCCGGTCTGGACAAGGATCAGGCGGAAAGCGCCTGCAAGAATCTGAAGTTGAGCGAAATTCCCTGCATTTTGTTGAAGAACTAAAGGTGCTGACGAACTGAAAGCCGGCAGTCCGACTCCGAAAACGGAGCGGATTTTAAGAAAACAAAAACGATAACAGGGTCAAGTCAACGGTCAGGAGCTGCTGGTGCAGTTGCGTGTGGAGTACATCAGCGATGGCGACGAAGCAGGATTTCTTTGGCCTCATTGATGCGGGCCGCGAGATACGTCGAGCCCCCTTGGTCGGGATGGAATTTCTTCATCAGCGTGCGGTGCGCGCGGCCGATGGCGTCGGCGCTCGCGCCGGCTTCCAGGCCAAGGATCTGATAGGCCTCCTGTTCCGACAT
>CANKBJ010000248.1 GCA_947479905.1 Bradyrhizobiaceae bacterium | reverse complement strand
TCTGCTGGTCGAACAGAACTTCCGTTTCGCCTCGACCGTGGCGGACCGGTATTACGTGATGGAGCACGGCCGTATCATCGACCAGTTCTCGAACTCGGAACTGGACGCGAATGTGGAAAAGCTGCACGAATATCTCGGTGTCTAGATCGAACGCTTAACAACAACCCGGAGGAATACATCCATGAAAAAGACTTTAGGTCTGGCGGCACTGACCGCCATGCTGCTCGGCGGCACGGCGCATGCGCAGCAGGTTACCGTCAAGGTCGGCGTGCTCAGCGACATGTCGAGCCTTTATTCCGATATCGGCGGCGCCGGTTCGGTCGCGGCGGCCAAGCTCGCCATCGCCGACTTCGCCAAGGCTAACCCGAACGTCAAGGTCGAACTGGTCTCGGGCGACCATCAGAACAAGCCGGACGTCGGTTCGCAGCTTGCCAACCAATGGTATGACGTCGACAAGGTCGACATGATCATCGATACGCCGAATTCCGGCGTGGCGCTGGCGGTCAGCCAGATCACCACCACCAAGAACAAGGTGTTCGTCGTCTCCGGCGCCGCCGCGTCCGACCTCACCGGTCCGAAGTGCAATGCCAATACGGTTCACTGGACCTACGATACCTGGATGTTGGCCAACGGCACCGGCAAGGCGATCGTGAAGACCGGCGGCGATAGCTGGTTCTTCCTCACCGCTGATTACGCTTTCGGCCATGCGCTCGAACGCGACACCATGGCGGCGGTCGAAAAAAACGGCGGCAAGGTGCTCGGCAAAGTGCGCCACCCGCTTAACACCAACGACTTCTCCTCGTTCCTGCTGCAGGCGCAGGCCTCGAAGGCCAAGATCGTCGGTCTTGCCAATGCCGGTGGCGACACGATCAACGCGATCAAGGCCGGCGCCGAATTCGGCCTCTCCAAGGGCGGCCAGAAGTTCGCCGGCCTCCTGGTGTTCGCCTCGGACGTCAACGCGCTAGGCCTCGCTACCGCGCAGGGCCTGACGCTCACTGAGACCTGGTATTGGGATCTCAACGACGCGAACCGCGCCTGGACCAAGCGCTGGCAGGCCGAACGCAACGCGGCCGGCAAGTTCCCGACCATGGTGCAGGCCGGCGTCTATTCGGGCTTGACCCACTATCTCAAGTCGGTCGCGGCGCTCAAGAGCGGCGCCGACGGCAAGGCGGTCGTGGAAGAGATGAAGAAGCTGCCGACCGACGACGTGCTGTTCGGCAAGGGCACTATCCGCGCCGACGGCCGCAAGGTGCATCCGGCCTATCTGCTCGAAGTGAAGGCGCCGGCTGAGTCGAAGCATCCCGGCGACTTCTACCATGTGCGCGCCACCATCCCGGCCGACGAAGCGTTCCGACCGCTGGCGGAAGGCAACTGCCCGCTGGTTAAGGGCTAATAACCTCGAAACAAGAGGGGCGGGCCTTAGGTCCGCCCCTCGCTTCGGTAACAAAGCATGTTTGAAATCTGCCTACCTGTCCTTCTTGGGGGAAAATGCATCCCGTCGGGTGCATTGTTCGGCCAGTTGTTGATCGGCCTGATCAACGGCTCGTTCTATGCGCTGCTCAGTCTGGGGCTGGCCGTCATTTTCGGCATGCTCAACATCATCAATTTCAGTCACGGCGCCCAATATATGCTGGGCGCGTTTGTCGCTTACCTGATGCTGCAATATTCCGGGCTCGGCTATTGGCCTGCGCTGATCATTGCGCCGCTGGTCGTCGGCCTGACCGGCGTGATCATCGAGCGCGTGTTTTTGCAATGGCTATACAAGCTCGATCATCTTTACGGGCTGCTGCTGACCTTCGGGTTGGCGCTGATCATCGAAGGCGTCGTCCGCAACAAGTTCGGCTCGGCCGGCCTGCCTTACACGATGCCGGATTCGCTGCGCGGCGGTCAGAACCTCGGCTTCATGTTCCTGCCGAATTACCGCGCCTGGGTGATCGTCGCCTCGCTCGGGGTCTGCATCGGTACCTGGTTCGTCATCGAGCGCACGCGGCTTGGCGCTTATCTGCGCGCCGCCACCGAGAACCCGACTTTGGTGCGCGCCTTCGGCATCAACGTGCCGGTCATGATCACGCTGACCTACGGCTTCGGCGTCGCACTCGCTGCTTTCGCCGGCGTGATGGCCGCTCCCATTTATAACGTCTCGCCGCAGATGGGCTCGGAACTGATCATCGTCGTCTTCGCCGTGGTGGTGATCGGCGGCATGGGCTCGATCCTGGGCGCCATCGTCACCGGTTTCGGTCTCGGCGTTGTCGAGGGCCTGACCAAGGTGTTCTTCCCGGAAGCGTCCAATACGGTGATCTTCGTTATCATGGCCATTGTCCTGCTGGTCCGCCCGGCCGGCCTGTTCGGCCGGAGGGCCTGATGGAACGCGCCGCACCCCCCTCAACCCGGACCGCCACCGGCAAACCGTCCTTCCTGCGCGCCAATGCCGAGGCCATCGCCTTCGTCGTCATGGCCGCCGGTCTGATCGTCGCGCCGTTCTTCACCTATCCGCTGTTCCTGATGCAGGCGATGTGCTTTGCGCTGTTTGCCTGCGCCTTCAATCTGCTGATCGGTTATGTCGGCCTGCTGTCGTTCGGCCACGCACTGTATTTCGGCTGGGCGAGCTATCTCGCCGCGCATTCGGCCAAGGTCTGGGGCCTGACGCCGGAGCTCGCCATCCTTACCGGCACAGCGACCGCCGCCATTCTCGGCCTCGTCGCCGGGTCGCTCGCCATCCGCCGCCAGGGCATCTACTTCGCCATGATCACTTTGGCGCTGGCGCAGATGATGTTCTTCTTCGCGCTGCAGGCAAAGTTCACCGGCGGCGAAGATGGCATCCAGGCGGTGCCGCGCGGCTATCTGTTCGGGCTGATCGATCTCAAGAACGAGGCGGCGATGTATATCGTCGTGCTGGTCATCTTTCTCGGCGGCTTCCTCTTGATCTACCGCATCATCCATTCGCCGTTCGGCGAGGTGCTCAAAGCCATCCGCGAGAACGAGCCGCGCGCCATCTCGCTCGGCTACAAGACCGACCGCTACAAGCTGATCGCCTTTGTCCTGTCGGCGACCATCGCGGGAGCGGCCGGCGCCACCAAGGCGATCGTGCTGCAACTGGCCTCGCTAACCGACGTCAACTGGCCGATGTCGGGCGAGGTGGTGCTGATGTCGCTGGTCGGCGGTTTGGGCACCATCTTCGGGCCTGTCGTCGGCTCGTTCGTCATCCTGCTGATGCAGTACAAACTGTCGGTGGTCGGCGAATGGGTGCTGGTGATCCAGGGCATCATCTTCGTCTCCTGCGTGCTCCTGTTCCGCCGGGGCATCGTCGGCGAGATCGCCGCCCGGTTTAAGGGCTGAATTTAAGGGCTGAGCGCCGCCCGGGCCGGTCAGGCTTTTGCGCTAGATCAAGGCGTACCGGGGGCGTCCGCGCAATTTGGTTACGGGAGTAACCAAGGAGGCGGAACATGTCGGCCCAAGCAGAGCCGTTGCACGATATCGCGCATCTCGGGAACGTTGAATTATTGACGCCGAAGCCCGAGAAGAGCCTGTGGTATTTCCGCGACCTTCTCGGCATGGAGCCGGTGCATACGGCCGGCCAATCGGTCTATCTGCGCGGTTACGGCGATTACGCCACGTCCACGCTCAAGCTTACCGAAGCGCCGCAGGCCGGCCCCGGTTGCATCTCCTGGCGCACGTCGAGCCCGCAGGCGCTGGAGCGCCGCGCCAAGGCGATCGAGGAGGCGGGCCTGGGCATCGGCTGGAGCAATGGCGACTATGGCCGCGGCCGGTCCTACCGGTTTCACGATCCGGACGGCCACACGATGGAAATCTATTACGAGGAACAGAAATTCGTCGCGCCGCCGGAACTGAAATCGACCCTGAAAAACCTGCCGCAGCGATTTACCGGACGCGGCGCCGGCGTGCGCCGCATCGATCATCTGGCGCTGCTGGCCAAGGA
>CANKBJ010000247.1 GCA_947479905.1 Bradyrhizobiaceae bacterium | reverse complement strand
CCCATCAGCGTGAACGCCGTCGGGAATCCGAGCATGATGACAACGACGATGAGCCCCAGCATCAGGAGCCCGAGTGCGGGGTCGCTCATTTCTGCAAATCTCCACCCATGCCGCGCTGACGGGCGGTCTCATCAATGTCCTTCGCCTTTTCGATGGCGATCTTGCGCGATTCTTCATCGACGTACTGGCTGTTCGCAAGCTGCTCGCCAACGACATCCATCTCGGCGACGTCCTTGAGCCGGCTCGGCCACTCGCCGGTCTTGAGGCAGATCACGGCGCGGACGATTTCCGCAAACCCTTGCAGCATCACCAGCGCGCCGGCGATCGGAATGACCGCCTTGAACTGATAGATCGGCGGACCGTTGGCCGTCACATTCGAGTGTTCGTTGATGCGCCAGGAATCGGCGGCATAATCGGCGCCGGCATAGATCAGCGCGGCGATGCCGGGAACGAAGAACACGATATAAAGCACGAGGTCGAGCGCGGCCTGCGTGCGCGGCTTCATCGACGAGTAGAGGAAGTCGCCGCGAACATGCGCGTTTTGCGCCAAAGTGTAGGCGCCGCACAGCATGAACAGGCTGCCGTAGAGCATGTTGGTCAAGTCGAAGATCCATGCCGTCGGCATGTTCATGATGTAGCGCTTGAACACTTCGATGCAGACCGCCGACATCAGCAGAATGATCAGCCAGGCCGCGGCCTTGCCAACCCAGGTACTGATGCCGTCGATAGTGTGTAGAAACCGATCAGCTTGCATTGAACTCGCTCCCAGTACTTCCGAGCATCCGTCCTGCCCGAAAATACCATCCCCCAAAAATCCAAAACACGGCCCGCCCCGCAGAGGTCCGTGTTCAGGTACGAATCCCGAAACAATTGCCCAAGACAAAACACCATTCGGCTTTTGGCCGAATGGTGTCTTGCTGTCTCAAACCAACGTTAGATCTTCTTCGCCGCGCCGTTCGCGCCGAAGTAATGATCGAACGCCATACGACGGTTGACGACGGTGTCCATTTCCCAACGAACCGCGCGCTCGGCGAACTTGAGCTGCGATTGCAGGATCTTCTTGAACAGCGGGTTTTCGCCCGACCGCTTCTTGACGACGTCGTCGTAGATTTCGAGCTGCTTCTTCAGGATCGCGTCAGGCGTCTTGTAGAACTTGACGTTGTCCTTTTGCTGCATCTCGATGTAATCGGTCGAGTAGCGGTCAACCGCCTTCCAGGACATGTCCTGGCTCGCCGCTTCCACGGCATTGGCGATGATGGCGCGCATTTTTTCCGGCAGCGCGTTGTACTTGTCCTTGTTGAACATGATCTCGAACTGCTCGGCATTCTGGTGGAAGCTTTGCAGCATGCAGACCTTGGACACGTCCGGGAAGCCGAGAATGCGATCCGACGAGGCGTTGTTGAACTCGGCCGCGTCGAGCAGGCCGCGATCCATCGCCGAGACGATTTCGCCGCCGGGCAGCGCGTTGACCGCGAGGCCCATGCCGGTGAACACGTCGATCGAAATACCGACGGTGCGGTACTTCAGGCCCTTCATGTCCTCGGCCTTGGTGATCGGCTTCTTGAACCAGCCGAGCGGCTGGGTCGGCATCGGGCCGTACGGGAACGACACGACGTTGGCGCCGATCGAGGCGTAGAGTTCGACCAGCAATTCCTTGCCGCCGCCGTATTTGTGCCAAGCCAGCAGCATGTTCGCGTCCATGCCGAAGCCGGGGCCCGAACCCCAGAGCGCCAGAGCGTTCTGCTTGCCGTAGTGATAAACGAGCACGCCATGGCCGCCGTCGAGCACGCCCTTGGAGACGCCGTCGAGCAGACCGAAGGCCGGCACAACCGCGCCGGCGGGAAGCACCTCGATCTTGAGGTCGCCGCCGGTCATGTCGTTGACCTTCTTGCCGAAGTCGAGCGCGTATTCGTGGAAGATGTCTTTCGCCGGCCAGGTGCTCTGCCAGCGCATGGTGATCGGGCCCTGCGCCTTGGCGACGCTCGGCGCCATGACACTGGCCACGCCGGCGACGGCGGCGCCGCCGAGGAATTTACGGCGCGTTGCTACCGTCGACTGCTGATTCTTTGACATATTTATCGCCCTCCCTTGGGATGTAATCGTCCAAACAGTTCTTTACCGGGTCTTATTCCACGATCCGGCCGAATTCGGCTGGATCGGGCAACCCTTGCCGGTGATCGTAGGGGCTACCCGCTCAAGACGCAATATTGGGAAATGGATGGGCAGCCTAGAATACGCGATTTTTATGCATGATTTTTTCGCAAGGGAGCGGAATTTGGCCAGTCATGCACTATTTGAAAGCTACGCCTGCCCTAACACGCCGCTTTACGCCCCCGACAGGAGCCGCCCGTGAGAGCCATTATCTCGACACTCGCCACCGTCTGGCGAATTGCCAGCCCCTATTTCCGCTCCGAGGAACGCTGGTCCGGCCGCATCCTGCTGGCCTCGGTCGTGGCGATCGAGCTATCGATCGTGGCCCTGACCGTCCTGCTCAATAGCTGGAATGCCCGCTTCTACAATGCGCTGCAGGACAAGAACTGGAACGATTTCGTCTATCAGCTCGGCTATTTCTCGATTCTGGCCGCGGTCTTTGTCGCCCTCGCCGTCTATCAGCTTTACCTCAATCAGTGGCTGCAAATCCGCTGGCGGCGCTGGCTGACCCGCGTCTATCTCGATCACTGGATGGCGGGGTCCAATCACTACCGCATGCAGCTTCTGGGCGACACCGCCGACAACCCGGACCAGCGCATCGCCGAGGATATCAACTCGTTCATTCAATCGACGCTGAACATCGGCCTGCAGCTGCTCAACTCCGTCGTGACGTTGTTCTCGTTCATGATCATCCTGTGGGGCCTGTCGGCGGAGGCGCCGCTGCATCTGTTCGGCATGAGCGTCAATATTCCGGGATACCTGCTATGGGCGGCGCTGATCTATTCCATTATCGGCACCGCGCTCACCCATCTGATCGGCCGCGCCTTGATCGCGTTGAATTTCCAGCAGCAGCGCTATGAAGCCGATTTCCGTTTCAGCCTGGTGCGGGTGCGCGAGAACGCCGAACAAATCGCGCTTCTTTCCGGCGAGCCGGCCGAGCGCCAGCGGCTGCTGATGCGATTCGGCAATGTCGCGTCCAACTGGCTGGCCATCATGTCGCGACAGAAGAAACTGACATTCTTCACCGCCAGCTATTCGCAGGCCGCGGTGGTGTTTCCCTTCGTCATGGTGAGCCCGGCCTATTTCGCCGGCGCGGTGCAACTCGGCGGGCTGATGCAGACCGCCAATGCCTTCGGCCAGGTGCAGAGCGCCCTGTCCGTGTTCGTGACTTTGTACCGCAGCCTCGCCGACTGGCGCGCGGTGATCGAGCGGCTGGACGGCTTCGACAAGTCGGTGGCGGCGGCGCAGGCGCTGGCGGCAACGCCGCCGCGGGTCACGGTGACGCCGGGCGACGGCGCCGCGATCACTTTCGAGGACCTGGCGGTGCAGTTGCCGAACGGCATGCCGCTGGTCAATGCCGCAACGCTGTCGATCGCGACCGGCGACAAAGTGCTGGTGAATGGGCCGTCGGGCTCAGGCAAGTCGACGCTGTTCCGGGCGATGGCCGGCATCTGGCCCTTCGGTTCCGGCACCATTACCGTGCCGAAGAGCGCCAAGATCATGATGCTGCCGCAGCGGCCGTATTTTCCGATCGCGCCTTTGGCCGCCGCCGTGGCCTATCCGGCCGAGCCCGGCACGTTCGACAACGCCCAGGTGGCCGAACTGATCGCCGCCGTCGGCTTGCCGGCGCTTGTCCCGCGAATCGAGGAAGAGGCGCACTGGAACCGCATGCTGTCGCTCGGCGAACAGCAACGCCTCGGCATTGCGCGGGCGATCCTGCTGGCGCCGGACTATCTGTTCCTCGACGAGGCCACCGCCTCGCTCGACGAGGAGGCCGAGGCCGCCGTCTATCGGCTG
>CANKBJ010000246.1 GCA_947479905.1 Bradyrhizobiaceae bacterium | reverse complement strand
TCGATCATGCCCTTGAACGCGAAGGTGTGGCTGTCGGGCGCGACGAAGCAATCGAAATGCGGAAAGGCCGGCGGCTCACCATCGCCGAGAAAAGCGAACAGGATGCCGCTCTTCTCTATCACCGGGTAGGATTTCTGTTTGATGTTGGCGCAGAGATTGCTGTCGTCGGGTTCCGCCGGCGTCTGCAGGCACTTGCCGTTGACGTCGAACAGCCAGCCGTGAAAGGCGCAGCGCAGGCCACCGTCTTCGAGACGGCCATAAGCGAGATCGGTGCCCCGATGAGGACAGCGCCGGCCGATCAACCCGTAGCGGCCCTTGTCGTCCTTGAAGATGACGAGGTCTTCGCCGAACAACCGCACCGGCTTGACCGGCCGGTTGCCCGACAATTCGTCGACCAGGGCCGCCGGTTGCCAATAGTGGCGCATGACGCGGCCCGCGGGCGTGCCGGGGCCGGTGCGGGTAATGAGATCGTTTTGTTCTGCGCTCAACATAAGCGGGCCAACCCTCTCGCCTGATCTTTTGCCGAATTATAGGATTATTTCGGCCGGGTCGGCCATGGCCCCTCATTTGGCCTGCCGCAAACGCAAAAAGGCCGGCGAAACCGCCGGCCTTTTGCAATGTCAGGGGACGCCTGTTCGCTCAGCGCATGCCGGCCGATGAGCCCATATCGACGCGGCGGCGCCAGGCCGTCTGGCGCAGGCCGCTGAGGCGGCTGGCCGCGGTCTTGGCTTCGGCGCGGCTGGTCGCGGCGCAGGTGCGGTATTCCAGATCGTTGACCTGCGACACCAAAGGCTGCTTGCCGAACAGGCGCTGCAGCGGGCTGATGCCGCCATTGACCTTCAGATCGCTGATGGCATTGGCGACATTGCCGGCATGGCCGAAGGCGACGACGCGGCCCGTCAATGTGTGGCGCACTTCATAGACGCCGGGGCCGATCGGCGCTTCGACGTGACCGCCGTCGTGCGCGTCCGGATACCGTTTCCAGTTGCTCCAAGTCTGTACCATTTTAGCAAAATCCCTTACCGCCTAATGCGAACGTCTTGAACTCGAGAACTAAGCATTGGTTCCGCGACGTCAACCTGCGCTGTTGATAAATCCCCAAATGGGGCGATGACGTGACATAGGTCACAGATCACAAGTTTTTGAAAAATGTGGCTTACCAGCGACTTACCGCCGTCGATGAAGTTGCTGGTACAATGGTGCCGCTCGGCGCTAACGCCCCGGCAGAATGAGGACTTTCGGCTTCGTCGGCAATGTCGTTTTTGAAATCAGCGTCGAGGGAATCTCCGCGAACTCGACATCCCAGTCCTGACGCGCGCGCTGGAGAAAACGCTCGAGCGTGTAGGTGCTGAAGTAGTGCATCGGGATCATCAACGGCGCCTTCAGCGAATGCAGCACGTCGATCATGCCGTCGAGATCGAGCGTCGCGCCGCCATCGACCGGCACCATCACCACGTCGACGCGGCCGATCTCGGCCAACTGCTGCGGCGTCAGCGTGTGATGCAGATGACCAAGATGCGCGACGCACAGATTGGCCATCTCGAAAATGAAAATCGAATTGCCGTGAAATTCGGTGTCGCCACCCCAGGCGCGAATATTGGTCGGCACGTTGCGCACGCGCACATCCTTGTATTGGACATCGATGCGCGCCGGCTTCTCGTTGCCGGCCCAGCCGCGCAGCACATGCTTGATGCCAGGGTCGGGCCGGTCGGTGTAGTGGCTGGAATGCGCGTGGTTCATCGTCACGATGTCGGGCAGAATCGATGGCCTGACATAATCGTTGTAGTCGGTGGCGACGCGCACCAGCTGCGGGCTCTCGAGCAGGAAGGTCGAGTGACCGGCATAGGTGATGCGCATCTGGTCGGCATTGAGCGCGACATGTTTGAAAAGCGGCGAGCGCGCGGCGACGAGGCCGGGACAACTATCGACCGCATCGGGCCGTGCCGCCTTCGGCGCCGCGCCCTGAGCGAAGTTTTGCGCATAAGCTTGCGCCGACGCCGCCAAAAACAGGCAGCCCGCCATCATTTTCAGGAACGCGCCGCTCATGCCCGACACCCGCGTTTTTCCGGCGGGCGCAAATCTGGCACGGATCGGCGGGGGCCGCTATGGGCTCACGGCAAAATGAAAGGCGGCGCCCGTCGGGGCGCCGCCTGTCGGTTCGCGATAACTAACGGTGCAGATTATTCAAAGTGTCCGCGGTCGCGCATAGAGACGATGATGCCTTTCGGCGTCGTCACCACCCAGCGGCCGTCCAGCCGCCTGACCGATTCGACCGGGCCGAGGCCGGGCAGCGGCGCACCGGGGACGATCTGATAAATGTCGCCGTTGCTTTCCACATAGATGTAGCCGCCACGGGCGTCGCGGATCGACCAGCCGGGAACGATCGGCGAGCGGGCAGGCGGCTGACTTTCGGCGGCGACGCGCGGCGCCGGGCGCGGCTGCGGCAGTGGCACAGTATTGATTGCGGCTATCGTTTGCGGCGCCGAAATCGACCCGGTGATTTCGGCGCTGTCTCTCATCACGTCGGGCTTGCTGCCGGTCCTGGTCTCGATCTTGGCGTCAAGCTTGGCCACCTGCACGTGGGCGAATTTATTGGCGTCGTCGAGGCTCGCCTTCAGCGTGTTGATTTCTTTTGTCAGGCGCGCCACCGACTGTTGCATGGCCTTGCTGTCGTCCTGCGCCGCGCCGGCGACCGGAGGCGTCGAAAAGCCGCCGCTGGCCAGTGTGCCGACGACGCCGCCGAACACGGCGGCAATGGCGACCGATGCGGCCAGCAGCGCGTAACGCTTGTGACGCGGCCGCAGCGCGATGCGCGGCAGATTCAAATATAAAGCGCGATCGATGGATGGGCTGACTTTTGCATCGGCCGGCGCCGGCGCTTCGACGGTGAGTTCCGGGATCGGCTTGGTCGCCGGCTCCAGGTCGCTGTCGCCGGTTTTGACCAGATCGGCCGGCGAAATCGACGGCGCGTCGACGATGGGAAGTTCGGCTTTCGCCGCCGCGATCTCTGGCGTCGCCGGCGCGGCAATAACGGGGGTCGCGGAGGCTTCCGGCGTTACCGGCGGTTCGGGGGTCGCACTGCTACCGATGGCGTCGGTGTCTTTGCGCTTGGCCATGACCGTGCTCCGAAAGGATTTGTTCATCAATCGGTAACCACGTTCGGTTACCAATTGGTTACCAGACCTTCCTCGTCATTCCGGACGCAACGAAGTTGCGATCCGGAATCCAGGGCCACTTCCACCAGCTATTGTTGGGTTTCTGGATTCCGGGTTCGCGGGCAATCGCCCGCGCCCCGGAATGACACGAAGCTAAAGAGCGAGGCCGTTTTCAGCCGCCAGCGCTTTCAGCGACACCGCCGGCCGCGCGCCGATATGCTGGATGACTTCCGCGGCGGCCAGCGCGCCGAGACGCGCCGAGGTGCGGTGATCCTTGCCGTGCGAATGCCCGACCAAAAAGCCGGCGGCGAACAGATCGCCGGCGCCGGTAACGTCGACCACGCTGTCGATCGGCATGGCCTGCACCGCTTCGATGCCGTCGCGTGAAATCACCGCGCAACCCTTCTCGCTGCGGGTGACCACGGCGAGCTTGGCGTCGCCGCGCAGGGCCTTGGCCGCCGTATCGAAGTCGGCGGTTTCATAGAGGCTCTTCAGTTCATGCTCATTCGCGAACAGGATATCGACGGTGCCCTTGCGGATCAGGTCGAGGAATTCGCCGCGATAGCGATCGACGCAGAACGAATCCGACAAGGTCAGCGCGACCTTGCGGTTGTTGCGATGGGCAATGTCGGCGGCCTTGACGAAAGCCTCCTTCGCCTTCGGCGGGTCCCACAAATAGCCTTCCAGATAGACCACGGCGGCGGCGGCGACCGCTGCTTCGTCGATATCCGATGGCTTGAGATCCTGCGCCGCGCCGAGATAGGTGTTCATCGTGCGCTCGCCGTCCGGCGTCACCATGATGTAGCAGCGCGCGGTCGATGGGCCTTCGGTTGCCGGCTTGGTATCGAAGGTGACGCGGGCGGCGCG
>CANKBJ010000245.1 GCA_947479905.1 Bradyrhizobiaceae bacterium | reverse complement strand
CCTTCGAGATTGCCGACCGGCGCCGACGAATTGGCCTTGGCGACCACGGTGCGGATTTCGTCGAGCGAGATGTTGCGCGCGGCGGCGGCCGCCGGATCGACCTGGACGCGGACGGCGAATTTCTGCGCGCCGTAAACCGAGACCTGCGCCACGCCGCTCAACTGCGACAACTGCGGCGCGATCACCGTTTCGGCGTAGTCGTTGATGGCCGATAGCGGCATCGTGTCCGAGCGCATGCTCAGGAACAGCACCGGGAAGTCGCCCGGATTGACCTTGCGGAAAAACGGCGGCGTGGTCATTTCGACCGGCAGCCGGCGTTGCGCGGTGGTCAGCGCGGTCTGCACGTCGAGCGAGGCGCCGTCGATATTGCGGCCGAGGTCGAACTGGATGGTGATGGCGGTATTGCCAAGCGAGGACGACGAGGTCATCGACGAAATGCCGGCGATGGTCGAGAGCTGCCGCTCGATCGGCGAGGCCACCGAAGCGGCCATGGTTTCCGGACTGGCGCCCGGCAGCGTGGCGACGATGCGGATGGTCGGAAAGTCGACGGCCGGCAATGCCGCCACCGGCAGCAGCCGGTAGGCAAAGACGCCGAAGACGATCAGCGACGCCATCATCAAGGTGGTGAAGACGGGCCGGCGAATACAGAGTTCCGAGATGTTCATGTCTTGCGACCGATCCTCTTTTCGCCCTATCCGATCGGCCTGACGCTGTCGCGCCTCGCCGGCTCAAATCCTTTGTCCGATCTTAGCTGGAAAACGGCACAGTGCCAGCTACCCGGGTACCACCGCCCACTCAGTTTCCCGGCTGCTTATCGCCGCTGCCCGCTGGCCGGGCGCGGATTGACGCGCACCCCGTTCGACAGCAGCAATTGTCCATCCGTGACGACGGTTTCGCCGCCCTTCAAGCCCGAGGTGATCACCGTCTCCAGGCCGACCTGGCGCTCGACCGCGATCGGCTGCACCTTGGCCTTGCCGTCGTCGACGACGAACACGAAGCTGCCGGTCTGGCTGACCTGCACGGCGTTGGATGGCACCACGACCGCGTCCTCGACGCGCAAGGTCACCTCGGCGGTGACCAAAGTGCCGGGCCACAGGACCTCGTCGGTGTTCGGCATGGTGGCGCGGATCATCGCCATGCCGGTCGTGGAATCGACCGAGTTTTCGATCATCGAGACCTGGCCTTCGGCGCGCTTGGCCTGTCCCGGCACCGCCGCCTGGATGGTCGCGGATTCGTTGGCGATGGCCTGGCGAAGCGCCGGCAGGTTCTTTTGCGGTACCGTAAAGCTGACATAGACCGGCGCCATCTGATTGATGGTCGCCATCGGCGCGACGTCGGCCGGGCGCACGAAATTGCCGACCTTGACGTTGGCGGCGCTGATGCGGCCGGAAATCGGCGCGGTCATGCTGCAGAAACTGCGCTGGGCTTTCAGATTGTCGAGCGCACCCTGGCTCGACTTGATGGCGGCGCGGAAGACATCGGATTGCGTCTTGGCATTGTCGAGATTCATTACCGGCGTGGCGTTTTTCCCGACCAGTTCGGTATAGCGGCCGACGTCGCGCTCGGCGCCGGCGAGCTGCGCTTGATCGCGGGCCAACTGGCCCTCGGTGGTCTGGATCTGCGCGTCCATGACGCGGCAATCGAGGGTGAAGAGCTTGTCGCCGGCATTGACCTGGGCGCCATCGCGGAAATGAACCTCGGTGATGGTGGTCTCTACGCGCGCTTTCAGCGCGACACTGGCGATCGGGGTCACGGTGCCGAGCGCGTCGAGCCGCACCGGCACCTTCTTGCGCTCGGCCTTACCGATCTCGACCGGCACGACGCGGCCGCCGGCGCCTTGCGCCCGCGCATCGGTTTTATCGGACGACCAAAGTCCGCGCGCAAAGAAGACAACGACGACAACGGCGAGCGCCGCCGCGGCCCATTGCCAGGTTCTCCTGGTCATCAGCGTGCGCAGGTTCGGCGCTTTCGCCATCAGCGCCCGCAGGTCCGGAATCTTCGCCATAATCTTTTTCATGTCCGGGGTCTTCGCCATAACCCTTTCAAGTCGAGGCAAATGGACCCAGCCCGGACGCTCCCTTTTTCGCGGCTTTCCATTGAACCAAAGGGCCACGCTTGGCGGCCCACCTAGCATATAAACGCCAGACTGTGCACTTCCCTGCGCAGCTCTGGTAAAGACAGGGTGATTTTAGCATTTTGACCCCGTTCGGACGCTGCCGGAACCCATTTTGTCATGCGAATAGCTACCTGGAACGTCAACTCGGTTCGCCAACGCCTGGATAGCCTGCAGGCCTGGCTGAAAGAACGCGAGCCGGACATCGTCTGTTTGCAGGAAATCAAATGCCAGGACGACGCCTTCCCGCGCGAGCCGCTGGAGGCGATGGGCTACAATGTCGCGGTTCACGGTCAGAAAACATTCAACGGCGTAGCGCTGTTATCCAAGCTGCCCTTCGACGAGGTGGCGCCCGGCCTGATAGGCGACGACGGCGACGCGCAGGCCCGGTTTCTGGAGGCCCTGGTCTCGACCAAGGAGGGCGTCGTGCGCGTCGTCAGCCTCTATCTGCCCAATGGCAACCCGGCGCCGGGCGACAAATATGACTATAAAATAAAATGGATGGATCGGCTTATTGCCTTTTCACGCGAACGCATGAAGCTGGAAGAACCGCTGGTGCTTGCCGGCGACTATAATGTCATTCCGACGCCCGATGATGCCCGCCGGCCGGAGGCCTGGGTGAATGACGCGCTGTTCCTGCCGCAGACCCGCGAGAAATTCCGGGCGCTGATCAATCTCGGCCTGACCGACGCGATCCGCGCGGTCAGCGACGATCCCGGACTTTACAGCTTCTGGGATTATCAGGCCGGCTCCTGGCCGAAGAACGACGGCATCCGCATCGATCACCTGCTGCTGTCGCCGCAGGCCGCCGACCGGCTGGTCGATGCCGGCATCGACAAGCATGTGCGGTCCTGGGACAAACCGTCCGACCACGTTCCGGTCTGGATCGATCTGAAGATCGAGAAGCGCTGACACGCCGATCATAAAACAATGACGGCGGCCCAAGCGAGCCGCCGCCAGAAGTCATTGCCCTAACGCTGCCGCGCCGATTAGGCGGCCGCGCGCCGCTTTGCCATCGGCCCGCGCGATGGCGGCGCAGCCACCGGACGCGGCTGGCGGATGTCGGCGACCGGTTCGTAGCGTTGACCGGCCGCGCCATCTTCGATCTGGAAGAAGGCAACCTGCTCGTCCATCGCCTTGGCTTGATGCTCGAGCGTTTTGGCGGTGGCGGCATTCTCTTCGACGAGCGCCGAGTTCTGCTGCGTGACCTCGTCCATCTGGGTCAGCGCCTTGTTAATCTGCTCGATGCCGGTCGCCTGCTCGATCGATGCATTGGCGATGTCGGCGACGATAGCGGCAACGCCCTTGATCGACTCGACGATCTCGGTGAGCGAAGCGCCGGCGCGGCTGACCAGTTCGACGCCATCCTTCACCTGACCGTTCGAGCTGGTGATCAGGTCCTTGATGTCCTTCGCCGCCTGCGACGAACGCTGGGCGAGACTGCGGACTTCCGAGGCCACCACCGCGAAGCCGCGACCGGCCTCGCCGGCGCGCGCCGCTTCCACCGCCGCGTTGAGCGCAAGCAAGTTGGTCTGGCGCGCGATCTCGTCGATGACGCCGATGATGTCGGAGATCTTGCGCGAGGAGTCCTCGATCTTCGCCATGGCTTCGACCGCCTGGGCGACGACCTGCCCGCCGCGATCGGCAACATCACGTGTCGCCGAGGCCGACTCGCTGGCCTGTTGCGCGTTCTCGGCGTTCTTCTTAACGGTCGCCGACAACTCTTCCATCGCGGCGGAAGTTTCTTCCAGGCTTGCCGCCTGCTCTTCGGTGCGCTGCGACAGATCGGTGGTCGAGGTCGAGATTTCCGCAGAGGCATTGGTGACCTCGCGGCCCGACGCCTTGATCTCGCCGATGGTCGAGGAGACCTTCTGCGCCATCAATTGCACCGCTTCGGCGATCTGGCCGACCTCGTCCTTGCGGCCAAGGCCCGGCACGTCGATCGAGAAATTGCCACTGGCAATCGTCTCCAGCGG
>CANKBJ010000244.1 GCA_947479905.1 Bradyrhizobiaceae bacterium | reverse complement strand
TTTCGCAAAAACCTATCCATTTCGATTTCCCTCGCTAAGATAACCACTGTCCGACCGACGCATAAAAAACCTTCGGCGACAGTGGGAGCGCAAGTCTTGTTAACGCGTAGCATCGATGCCGATCCGTTCGCGCCGACATTCGAGGCGACACTGTTTCGCAACGGCAAACGCTTTTGCGTCGGCTTCGCCATTGTCGCGCTGGGCATCGTCACGGTCGATCTGCTGAATGTCCGCATGGCGGAATCCGGCACCCAATTCGCACAAGACAGCCGGTCGCGATCCGCCGATACATCGGGCCGCGGCCTGTCCGGCGTCCGCCAGGTTTTGTTCGTTGCGGATCAAGACGCGGTCATCGTGGCGATCCCGCGCGAGGCGGTCGTCAAAGCAAACATAATGGCGGCGCCGCGCCTGACGCCGCAAATTGCATTGGCTGAACCGGCGCCCGATCGCATGCCCGAGCCCTCGGCCAACCCCAATATTGAGCCATTAGCCGATGTCCCGCCGGCACTGGCCCCGGTGACACGTCTCGCCGCGCTTCAGCCCGCCATCGACATGGCGGCCTTTACCCCGGCGGCTCAACCGGTCGCCTCGCCGATTGCCTCTCAGGCCACCTCGCCGGTCGCCGACTTGGCTGACGCGAGCGATGCTGACGCTGTCGAATTCGCCATGAGCGCGCCAGTTACCATGGAACGCGTCGTGGCCGTATCGCTGACAGCCGAATTGCCGACCGATACGTTTCGCGCGCCGGATGCGTCCGCGCCCGGCATTGCCCTGGCCACGGCGCCGATCAAGCTTGCCAGCCTTGGACCCGCGACGCTGCCGGCCGACGAACCGGCTGCCGCGCCTCCGCCAGCGTCATTGCCGATGTCGGCGGCGATCCCGATCGACATGGTGCCGCTGCCGATTCCGGCGCCCGGTCTGCCGCCTCCGTCGCCGGCGCAGCGGTTGAAGCTCGAGGGCAAGGAATACGCCAAGGCCGAGCGTTGCCTGGCCAATGCGATTTATTTCGAGGCGCGCAGCGAACCGGTGCGTGGCCAGCAGGCGGTCGCGCAGGTGATCGTCAACCGCGCCTTCTCGGGCTTCTATCCGAACGACATTTGCGGCGTTGTCTATCAGAACGCGCATCGCCATCTGTCGTGCCAGTTCACTTTTGCCTGCGACGGCAAGAGCAAGGCGATCTCCGAGCGCGGTCACTGGGCGCGCGCCAACCGCATCGCCAAGCAGACGCTCGACGGCCAGATCTATGTGCCGGAAGTTGCCAAGTCTACGCACTATCACGCGGTCTATGTGCACCCGAACTGGGTGCGCGAGATGAAGAAGCTGGTGCGCTACGGCGTGCATCAATTCTATCGCCCCTTTGCCTGGGGCAATGGCGAAGAAGAACCGGTGTGGGGCAGTCCCGCTTTGCTGGCGACGAACAACAAAAAGAAATAGGCGAAGCGCCGCCTAGATCTTCAATCTAAACAGCTTCACCGCATTGTCGCGGCCGATCTTCGCGCGGTCGGCGTCGCTGATCGCCGCATTGTCGAACCAATCGCAGCCTTGCCCAACATCCTCGAACGGCCAGTCGACCGAAAACATCACGCGATCCGGTCCCATTTCGGTCATCGCATTGACTAGCGACGGCGTATGGAAATTGCCCGACGTTGTCAGATGGAAATGCTTGCGGAAGTAATGGCCGACGCCGTGCTTGGCCGGGTAACGATGCGGTTCTTTCATCCAGCCGTTGCGGCCGTCGATGCGCCAGAGCTGCACCGGAATGCCCTCGCCAAGATGGCCGAGCACCATCTTCAGATTCGGATGTTCGTCGAACAGGCCTGAGCCGATCAGGCGCAGCGCATGCGCCGCTGTCTCGGCCGAGAAAGCCCAGTTCGGGCCGAGCAGCCAGTTGTGGCCGGCGAATTGCGGGTTGCCGGGCTGTGGATTGCGCGGATGCAGATAGAACGGCACGTCGAGCGCCTCGACTGCGCGCCAGAACGGCCGGTACTGCGGCAGGTCGTAATAAGTGACGTTGTCGGGCGTGCCGATATTGGAAAAGCCGTTGACCAAGGCGCCGACGAAGCCGAGATCGTTCACGCAGCGCTTCAACTCGACAATCGCCGCCTCCGGATCCTGCATCGGCAGCGCGGCGAAGGCGGCGAAGCGGGCGGGGCGCTTGGCAATATGGTCGGCCAGAACATCGTTGGCTTGTCGCGCAACCGCGATCGCTGTCGGCACGTCATGGATCGCCTGCACCGCCGGCGCATTCAGCGACAGGATCATCATCTCGACGCCGTGTTTGTCCATTTCGCGCAGGCGCGTGTCCTGTACGTCGATCAGCCGGGGCCCGAGGTCGGACCACACGTGGGCGCCGAATACTTTTGAATCGCCGAGCGTCGGCTCGATGGCAAAGTGCTCCTCGAGCGCGATCTTGCCTTGCATGACGTCTCTCTCCCGGTGTGTTTTGCCGGACATCATGCAATGCCGGGGAGGCATTTGTCTGTAGCGTTGCGAGGCGTGCTATTTCACGCCCTAAAAAATAAGCCGCCCGAATGGGGCGGCCTTTCATCCGTCGTCCGCCTTCGCTCCTTCGGAGCTTCGTCGGACACTTTCACCCTTCGGGTGAAAGTGGTGGAGCCAGGCGGGATCGAACCGCCGACCTCCTGCATGCCATGCAGGCGCTCTCCCAGCTGAGCTATGGCCCCGTAACGAAAGATCAGTAATCAGTAATCGGCAAAAAAGCAAAGAGTCTGATTGGCCGATTGGTTACTGTTCTTCTTCCTTCTCGATCCCGTCGCCGATGATGTCGGTGACGTCCGGATCGCCGTCTTCCTGTTCTTCGATGAAGGCGGCGTCGTCAAGGCTCTCGTCGTCGCCTTCGATTTCGTCGTCCTCGGAGACGTCGCCGGCCGTGGCGGGCTTCTTCTTGCCCTGCTGTTCGGCCTCGGCGTCCTCCAGCGAGACAAATTCCGCGTCCTGCGTCTCCGGCACCAAAGTCTCGGTTTCGGCGGCGGGCATCGCCCGAGCGGCAGCCGATTCCGGCCGCGACCGCGACTGCACCGGCACGACGATCGGAACGACCTTGCCGGTGTAGGGCGAAATAACCGGCGACTTGCCCATGTCGTAGAACTTACGACCGGTGTCCGGACAGACGCGCTTGGTGCCGAGATCAGATTTAGCCACGATCGAGTTTCCTCGGAAATGCCGTTGAATTGATGCTTCACTTGGCTAGTTGCGAAGCACCTGTCAATAGCGCAAGCGGGACGGTAAAAGGGCCGCCAAAGCGCCCGTCGCCCGCCTGAGGATAGGATTGCCGTGAGTTCTGCCGCCCCAACACCGCTAACCGCCCGTACCTCCGGACCCCTCACCGGCCAAATTCGCGTTCCCGGCGACAAATCGATCTCCCACCGGGCGCTCATTCTCGGCGCCATGACGGTTGGCGAAACGACGATTTCCGGGCTGCTGGAGGGCGAGGACGTCCTCAACACCGCCAAGGCAATGGGCGCGCTGGGCGCCAGGGTCGAGCGGCTGGGCGACGGCAACTGGCGCATCCATGGGGTCGGTGTCGGCGGCTTTGCCCAGCCCGCCACCCCGCTCGATTTCGGCAATTCCGGCACCGGCTGCCGGCTGGTGATCGGCGCGGTCGCCGGCTGCGCCATTACCGCGACTTTCGATGGCGACGCCAGTCTGCGCAGCCGGCCAATGCGCCGGGTGCTCGATCCGCTGGAAAAAATGGGCGCACGGGTCGTTTCCGCCGCCGAGGGCGGCCGCCTGCCTTTGACCCTTAGTGGCGCCAGCGACCCGCTGCCGCTTGAATATGAATCGCCGGTACCGTCGGCACAGCTTAAGTCCGCCGTGCTGCTGGCGGGGCTGGCCGCACCCGGTGAGACCACGGTGATCGAGGCCGAGGCGACGCGCGACCACACCGAGAAGCTCTTGAAGCATTTCGGCGCCAAGATCGTCAGCAAGCCTTATGGCGACCATGGCCGCCGCATAACGCTGCAAGGCCAGCCCGAGCTTTCGCCGGCGCATGTCGCGGTGCCGGCCGATCCCTCATCGGCGGCGTTCCCGCTGGTCGCGGCATTGATCGTGCCGGGCTCCGAGCTGACGCTTGAATCGGTGATGCTCAATCCGCTGCGCACCGG
>CANKBJ010000243.1 GCA_947479905.1 Bradyrhizobiaceae bacterium | reverse complement strand
TAGACCGATGAGTGACATTGCCGAGCGGGTGAAGAAGATCGTCGTGGAGCATCTTGGCGTAGAGCCCGACAAGGTGACGGAAGCAGCGAGCTTCATCGATGATCTTGGCGCCGACAGTCTCGACACCGTCGAGCTCGTGATGGCTTTCGAGGAAGAGTTCGGCTGCGAGATCCCCGATGATGCCGCCGAAACCATTCTCACCGTCGGCGATGCCGTTAAATTTCTCGAAAAGAACGCGAAAAGCTAGACTGGCGCGGGCGTTGCCGCTCATTAGCTTTGCTTCTCATAAGCTGTTGGGCTGTGCGCCGCGGCGGCGCAGGCAGACTTTCGCTGTCTGCGCCGGCTTGACTGCGCGCGCGAGCGATACTTCGGAGAGCCGGGTATGAGACGGGTCGTCGTCACCGGAATGGGGATGCTCACGCCGCTTGGTTGCGGCGTTGAAACCACATGGGGCCGCTTGCTGAAAGGCGAGAGCGGCGCCAAACGCATCGACACGTTCAAAACCGACGACCTTGCGTGCAAGATCGCCTGCGTCATCCCGCGCGGCGATGGCGCCGACGGCACCTACAATCCCGACCAGTGGATGGAGCCTAAGGAGCAGCGCAAGGTCGACGATTTCATCGTCTATGCGATGTGCGCGGCCAAGCAGGCGCTTGACGACGCCGGCTGGCATCCCAAGAGCCATGAAGATCAATGCGCCACCGGCGTGATGATCGGTTCCGGCATTGGCGGCGTCGAAGGCATCGGCGACACGGCGGTCACCCTGCATGAGAAAGGCTCGCGCCGGGTTTCGCCGTTCTTCATTCCGGGACGCATCATCAATCTGGCCGCAGGCTTTGTCTCGATCGAGCACGGCCTGAAGGGGCCCAATCACGCGGTGGTCACCGCCTGTTCGACCGGCGCGCATGCGATTGGCGACGCGGGACGCATGATCGCGCTCGGCGATGCCGATGTGATGGTCGCCGGCGGCACCGAATCGCCGGTCAACCGCATGGCGATGGCGGGATTTGCCGCATTGCGTGCGCTGTCGACCGATTTCAATGACGATCCCAAGCGCGCCTCGCGGCCCTACGACAAGGCGCGCGACGGCTTCGTGATGGGCGAGGGCGCTGGTTGCGTCGTGCTGGAAGAACTCGAACATGCCAAGGCGCGCGGCGCCAGGATTTACGCCGAGCTGGTCGGCTATGGTCTGTCCGGCGACGCCTATCACATCACCGCACCGTCGCCGGACGGCGACGGCGCCTTCCGCTGCATGACCATGGCGCTCAAGCGCGCCGGCGTGACCGCCGCCGATATCGACTATATCAACGCGCACGGCACCTCGACGCCGCTCGGCGACGAGATCGAACTCGGCGCGGTGCAGCGTCTGGTCGGCAATTCGGCCGCCAATCTATCGATGTCGTCGACCAAGTCGTGCATCGGCCACCTTCTGGGCGCGGCCGGCGCGGTCGAAGCGATCTTCTCGATCCTGGCGATTCGCGACCGTATCGCGCCGCCGACGATCAATCTGGACAATCCGTCGGTCGAGACGCCGATCGATCTGGTGCCGCACAAAGCGCGCGCGCGCGACATCGACACGGCCTTGTCGAATTCATTCGGCTTTGGCGGTACCAATGCCTCGCTGATCTTCCGTCGCTACCCGCAGTAGACGCTGACTGCGGGTCGTTCGCGGGCCGCGAGGCCAGCGGGAATGGACGCCGGGAATCGTCAAGACCCTTGCTTTCCTGTTGATAGCGGGCTGGCGTCGCCTCCCCAGCTTCGCCATAATTGTTTCTAACCTACGAACGAGATTGTGGTTTTTTCTGCTCCGCCCCGGCGGAAACGCGCAGCGCCGACAGGGTGGGCGGACATGAGAGCGGGCATTTGAATTCCAATTTTCCACCAAACGGCGGCAGAAACCCTGTTCCGCCGCCGCCAGGGGCCCGGCCTCCCGCCGGCAAGCCGCCGCGTTCGGCGCGCGCCGCGCTCGAGCCGGAGCGGGTGCCCGGACCGCGCCGTCGGTCGCAACGCGTTCGCCATCCGCTGGTGATGGTCGGCAACGCGATCTTCACGGTGCTGGTGGTGATTTCGGTCGCGGTCGGCGCCACTCTGTACATCGGCAAGCAGCGCTTCGAGGCGCCGGGGCCTTTGGCCGAGGACAAGATCGTCAACATTCCGACCGGTTATGGCGTCAAGGATATATCGGATCTGCTGATGCGTGAGGGCGTGATTGACAGCCCTTACGTGTTCATGGGCGGGTCTTTGGTGATGAAGTCACGCGGCTCGCTCAAGCACGGCGAGTACCAGTTCACCAAACACGCCAGCCTGTCGGATGTGATCGACACGATTATCGACGGCAAGGTGGTGCAGCATTCCTTCACCGTCGCGGAAGGATTGACCTCCGAGCAGATCGTCGCGCGCCTGTTGGAAACGCCGGCGCTGGCCGGACAGATCCGGGAAATTCCGCGCGAAGGCACGCTGCTGCCGGAAACCTACAAATTCACACGCGGCATGGCGCGCGATCAGATCGTGCAGCGCATGCAACAGGCGCACAAACGCGTGCTGCAGGAAGTGTGGGCGCGGCGCGCGCCCGATCTGCCGATCTCGACCATCGAGCAACTGGTGACGCTCGCTTCCATCGTCGAAAAGGAAACCGGCAAGCCTGACGAGCGCACGCGGGTCGCGGCGGTGTTCGTCAACCGGCTCAAGAGCAGGATGCGCCTGCAATCCGATCCGACCATCATCTATGGCCTGACCGGCGGCAAGGGTGCGCTCGGCCGGCCGATCATGAAGAGCGAAATCGAGCAGCACACGCCTTACAATACTTATGTGATCGACGGACTGCCGCCCGGTCCGATCGCCAATCCGGGCCGTGCGTCGCTTGAGGCCACCGCCAATCCGTCGCGCACCAAGGAACTGTATTTCGTCGCCGACGGCACCGGCGGCCATGCGTTCGCGGAAAATTACGCCGAGCACCTGAAGAACGTGGCGCGTCTGCGCGCCATCGAGCGCGGCGAACCGGCACCGGCCGACAAGCGCGGCAATAGCGGCGTCAAACGCTAGCGAGACTTAACAAGAGATCGAACGTATGACTCTGTCGAGCATGACTGGTTTCGCGCGCGGCCAGGGCGCCGCCGGCGCCTATGTCTGGAATTGGGAGATCAAGTCGGTCAACGCCAAGGGCCTCGACGTTCGCTTCCGTTTGCCGCCGGGCTGGGACGCGGTCGAGGGGCCGGTACGCAAGGCCGCGACCGATGCGCTCGGCCGCGGCACCGTTTATGGCAACCTCACCGTCGAGCGCAAAGGCGTGCAGCCGACGGTGCGGATCAACGAGGCGGTGCTCAACGCGGTCATTGCCACGCTCGATGGGCTCGACAATAAAATCGTCGGCGCCGCGCGCCCGACGCTCGACGGTATTCTGGCGCTCAAAGGCGTGATGGAAATCGTCGAGGAAGACGAAAGCGAAGGCGACCGCCGCGCCGCCGAAGCCGCGATCATTGCCGGCTTCAACCAGACATTGACCGAACTGGTGGCGATGCGCCGCGCCGAGGGTGCGACGCTTGGCCGGCTGTTGTCGGCCCGGATCGA
The DNA here is from genome assembly GCA_947479905.1 of Bradyrhizobiaceae bacterium. Taxonomy (GTDB): domain Bacteria; phylum Pseudomonadota; class Alphaproteobacteria; order Rhizobiales; family Xanthobacteraceae; genus Pseudolabrys. The sequence goes on along the minus strand of CANKBJ010000243.1, from coordinate 596 downwards.
TGAGATCGGAGCGCTCGCGGCGCGCGCGGAGGCTGCGCCCGGCCGCAAAAGCGAAGCGATCAAGGCACGATTGGCCGAGCAGGTCGCGACCTTGCTGGCCGCTTCGCAACGCTTCGACAGCGACCGGCTGCATCAGGAGGCGATCCTGCTCGCCTCCAAGGCCGATATCCGCGAAGAACTCGACCGCCTTGCTTCGCATGGCGAACAGGTGCGCAAAATGCTTGCCGATGGCGGCGCGGTCGGACGCAAACTCGATTTTCTGGCGCAGGAACTCAACCGCGAATCGAATACGCTGACCGCCAAGGCCAATGACGTCGAATTGACGAATATCGGGTTGGAGCTGAAAAGCGTGGTCGAGCAATTCCGCGAGCAGGTGCAGAACCTGGAATGAACGACGAACCCGACATCAGCCGCCGCGGCATCATGCTTGTCCTGTCGTCGCCTTCCGGCGCCGGCAAGACCACGCTGACGCGCAACCTGCTTGAGCAGGAGAATATCGACTATCCGGGCAAGCTCGAATTGTCGATATCGGCGACGACGCGGCCGCGCCGCCCGAGCGAAATCGACGCCGTGCATTATCATTTCGTGACCAAATC
>CANKBJ010000242.1 GCA_947479905.1 Bradyrhizobiaceae bacterium | reverse complement strand
CGGGAAAGGATGCACAATGGTCAAGAATTTCGAGGACCTCCAGCAGGTCAGCAAAGAAAACATCGATCTCGCCGTGAAGTCGGTCGGCACTGTTTCCAAGAGCGCCCAGGGGATCGCCGTCGAAATCGCGGACTATTCGAAGAAGTCGTTCGAGGAGAGCACCGCCGCTCTCGAGAAGCTGTTCGGCGTCAAGTCGATTGAGAAGGCCATCGAGCTGCAGACCGAATACGCCAAGACCGCGTATGAAGGTTTCGTCGCCGAGGCGACCAAGATCGGTGAAATGTACACCGCGATGGCCAAGGAATCCTACAAGCCGTTCGAAACCATCATGGCGAAAGCCAAGTAAGGCGTTTCCGACGTCGGACGGCGTAGCGTAAGCGTTGCGTGCGTGTCGTGAATAAGCAAAAGCCCGGCGGTTGAGCCGGGCTTTTTTATTGTTTGAACTGCGGCGGAAGCGTTATTTCGCTACGCGCAGCTTGGTCAGGTTGGTGCCGATCGAGGTGAAAACCGATCCAAGCCCGCTGGAGTCCGTGACCATATAGAACTTGCTCGGATCGCTGAACTTTTCCGGTCCACCGGCGCAGTTCTGCAGTAAGGTCGACAACGGATCGCCACCGGTATTGACATGGATCGTATAGATCGTGACGCCGGCGTTCTTGATGTTGGCGCAAGTCCCCGAGCCGTTGCCGGTCTGGTACATGCGATTATCGACCGCGGTGCTGACGCTCGAACCGTTGCCATACCAGCGGTCCTGCGTATTCAGGCCGTCTGACATCAGCACGATCACATCCTGGTACTTGTAGTTGGAATCCTTGGCCGGGGCGACGAGCGGCCCGCCGCCGACGAGAGACTGCCAGGCCCACACCAGACCGATTGGCTGGTTGGTGCCGCCGTTGGGCTGCATCGAGTCGACCAGCGAATTCATCGCGGTCCAGTTATAGTTCAGCCCCATCATCGCAACTGGACAGGCGTTATATTGCTCGGCCGGGAACAGCGTCGACGCACTTGCGGCCGGAAGATTCGCATCAGACGGAATGGGAGTCGTGACCAATTGATCGTAGTTTTGGTCGCGGTCGGTAATGCAGCCATTCCAGGTATTGTAATTTTTAGGCACCCATGTTTGCGTGCTGTTGCAGCGGCTCCTGCCGCGCCTTGAGCTGCCAGAGCACGTGGTCGTGTTTTGCCAGCTTCCGTTGGCATCCTCCCAATCGTCCCAGTCAATCCAGTTGGCGTTGTAGTTCGAAGCGCCAACATTGACGTCCTTGGCGAAGGGAATGATGGAGACATACACGTCACCATTCTGCCCAGCGGCGGCCTGCAACTGCGCCAGCAAACTCTTCGTCGCCGATTTCAGGGCCGCCATCTTGCCGTCATCAGCCATCGATCCTGTGTTATCGAGAGCCAGCGCGACTCGCAGGCGTGACGACCCCCAGGCCGCGGTCGCGGAGCCGTTGACGTTGATGTTCTGATAGCCAATGACGCCGAGGAAATTGGTCGGCACCGCGGCGGTGCCGTCGACCTTAAGTTGCGAGCCGCCACTTGTCGTGTAGCTCGCGGTGATGGTGACGTTCTTGGCTTCCGGCCGCGTGAACAAAGCGTCGAAATAGCTCTTGGCCTTGGTCTGCAAGTCGGCGCTGTTCAAGGTGGCGGCGTCGCGCGACAACATCAGGGCGGTTGAATCGAGCGCGGCCTGCATAGCCGCTTTGACCGCATTGGCATGGCTGTAATCGACGGCAAAGCCGACGGTGCCGACCAGCGGCAGCGACGACAAGGCGAAGGTCATGGCGACATTGCCGGCATTCGCTCGCCGAAATGCGCCGAGGTGATGGCGAAGGCTTTTCCAGATATTCCGCATGACGCTCACCGCTAAACGGTTGAATTCGTCTGCATTGATAAGCCGAAGCCGTTAAATAGCTGGTATATGTATATGCGGCAGAAACGCTCGACCGTTTAATAATTATTATCGGCCGCGGCCAACTAATCGAACTGAATCAGTCGTTTGAATGGTTAATGGACCGCTTGAATGCGCGGATTTGGCGCAGTTCTTAGGTGTCATCGTTAACGCCGGGTTGCGATACAGCGGCACGGGGTTACTTGGCCACGCGCAACTTGGTGAGATTGGTGCCGATCTGGTTGAAGACGGTGCTGATCTGGCTCGCTGCGGTGAGCAAGAAGAACTTGTCGCTCGTACTGGCGCAGTTTTGCAACAGCGTCGAAGTGGGATCTCCATCCGTGTTTACCTGGATGGTGTACAATATGTTGTTGGCAGACGCCGCCTTGAAGTTATTGCATGTTAGCTGTTCGCGCGCGTCGATCTTGGCGTCGTCGGACGAGCCGACCGTGCCGCCGTCGCCGTACCAGCGGTTCTGCGTATTCAGGCCGTCCGTCAGCAGTATGATCACGTGCTGGTAGGTGTAGTTAGAGTCCTCGGCAGGCGCGGTGAACGGACCCCCGCCAGCGAGCGACATCCAGCCCATCTCAAGGCCGATATTCTGATTCGTGGCTCCGGCAGGCTGCATGCTGTTGACGAGAGACGATAATGACGACCAGTTGTAGGTGAGGCTAATCACTTGCGGCAGGCCGCCGCAGTAGTCCGTGGTGCCGACCGTATAATCTACTGCTGGATATTTCGACGCGCTGACGCTGCTGCTTATCGCGGCGACGTTGGTGTCGTAAGCCGCGCTGTTCGGGCCGGTCAAGTCGCCGCGGTCGGTAACGCAGCCCTTCCACGAGGACTTCATCGACGACGAGTAGGTCGTCCATGTGCCGTGATCGTAGTTGCACTGATATTTCGTCCAGTCGCCGGCGGATAGCTGGTTGTTACCGCCCGTGCAGTTGCCGTAATCCGACCAGTCGATCCACGTGGTGTTATTGTAGTTGGACGAGCCGACGTTGACCACTGTCGTGAACGGGATGATCGAAACGTAGACGTCGCCATTGGTGCCCGCTGCGCTTTGCAACTGTGTCAGCAGGCTCTGCGTGGCGCTCTTGAGCGCGGTCATCTTGCCTGCGGAGGCCATCGAACCGGTGTTGTCGAGTACCAAAGCGACGCGCAGCCGGGTCGAGCCCCAGGCAGCAGTAGCCGTGCCGGTGACGTTGATGTTCTGATAGCCGATGACGCCGAGGAAACTGGTCGGCACCGCGGCGGCGCCGTTGACCGCGAGCTGCGAGCCGCCAGTCGTGCTGTAGCTCGCCGTGATAGTGACGTTTTTGGCTTCAGGCCGGGTAAACAGCGCGGTGAAATAGCTGCTCGCCTTGGTCTGAAGGTCGGCGTTGCTCAGCGTCGCTGCGTCGCGCGACAGCATCAGCGCGGTCGAATCGAGCGCTGCCTGCATCGCTGCCTTGACCGCATTGGCGTGACTGTAGTCGACGGCAAAGCCAACCGTGCCGACAAGGGGCAGGCTTGCCAGCGCAAATGTCATGGCGACGTTGCCGGCATTGGCGCGGCGGAAATCCGCGAGATGGCGGCGCAAATGGGTCCAGATGGCAAGCATGGCGGTTCACCGGGTGCGATTGAATGCCCCCGATGTGTAGGATTGGCCGGTTAATCCGCTTGTGTGACAAAACCGGAGAATTCGCGCCAATGCGCTAACCGGGTGCGCCGCCCGTCAGCGGGTTGTTTCATGGCGGCAGGCACTTAAATGGTGAATACAGGCTTGGGCGCGGCCGGCCGGTCCGTGACGATTCTATTCGGCGGTTACATCGCCTGACCCTCTGGCCAGCATCCCTGTACCGCTGACCCGGCGATGGGTTGGAGGGCGGCATGCAGGCCTTTGAAAAATAGACCAAGTTTCGGCGGTTGATCGCGGAAAAAACCCGGTCCGGGGCGGTCGCGGGCGGCTTGTGAACGGTTAACCAGTCGCTATCTGAACCGGGGATGGGACGGGCAAAAGCGAGCGGCTTGGGGCAATCCGGCTTGGAACGGCAGGGCCGGTGTCCTTAAGATGGCCTTTGATAACGGCTTCGGCCCCCGTGACGGCGGACGTCATGGAATGCGAAGCTTCCCTCGATTCAAGAATGGTGCTTGCTTCGGCTCTGACATGACGATCCCTGTCCCGCTTAATTCACAGGCCGACGATGCGCGGCCCAAGTCGCTCCGTGGCGAGGGCCAGCCCCGCCGGAGCGAGCGCCGAATGCCGCCGCGCATGGCCGACGATGATCGCAAGCGCAAGG
>CANKBJ010000241.1 GCA_947479905.1 Bradyrhizobiaceae bacterium | reverse complement strand
GTCGCGCACGAGCGCGAGCATAACGGCCGCGCCGAAGAGCATTTCCTGCCGGCCGGGCCGTTTGCGATTCTGCCGCTGACCGGAAATCGCGTGTCGATTGTGTGGACAGAAAGCAACCGCGAGGCCGAGCGGATGATCGCTTTGCCCGACGAGGAATTTCATGCCGAGCTTGAAAAGCGTTTCGGCCTGCACCTCGGCGACCTGAAAGTCGTCGGTCCGCGCAAGGCTTTTCCGCTCGGCCTGTTCACCGCGCGCGAGTTCATCGCCGAGCGGCTGGCGCTAGTTGGCGACGCCGCGCATGTCATTCATCCGATCGCCGGACAGGGTCTCAACATGGGCCTGCGCGATGTCGCCGCTTTGGCCGAAGCGATCGCCGATGCGGCGCGGCTCGGTCTCGATATCGGCGCGGCGGATGTGTTGGAGCGCTATCAGCGCTGGCGCCGTTTCGACACTATGACCATGGGCGTCGCCACTGACGGCCTGAACAAATTGTTTTCCAATCACTCGGACGCGCTGCGGCTGGCGCGCGATGTCGGACTCGGCGTCGTCGAACGCATTCCGGCCTTGAAGAAAGTTTTTATCCGCGAAGCCGCCGGCTTTACCGGCGATGTGCCGAAGCTCATGCGGGGGGAAGGGGTTTAGGATTCTGTCGTCCCCGCCTTCGCGGGGACGACAAACTCTCAACTCAGCGGCACACTACCGACATGATCGTGGAACGCCTTGCGCGATGAGATTGCTGCATACCAGCGGTCTAGGTTCGGCGTGGATGGCCGGTTCGGCACCAGCTGAACGTAGCGGTAGCACATGACGCCGACCGGAATGTCGCCGTAGGAAAAGTTCGGTCCGGCGACGAAGGCGGTCTTGCCGAGCTGCTTGTCGAGAATGAGCATCGCTTCAGCGGTCTTGTCCTGCGAGGTCTTGATCGCCGCCATATCGCGCTTGTCTTCGGCGGTGCGGATCAATCCCCAGAACGCCTGAAAGATCGCCGGCCCAACGACGGTGAGCTGCCAATCCATCCACTGGCTGGCGAGGCCGCGCTGGTGCGCATCCTTCGGCTCCAGCACGCCGGCTTTGTCATGCTTGCCGGCGAGATAGCGGATGATCGAATTGGATTCCCACAGGATGAAGCCGTCTTCTTCTTCCAATGTCGGCACCAGCGAATTCGGGTTCATGGCGAGATAGGCCGGCTCCTTGGTCTTGCCGAAGGCGCCGCCGACATCGATGCGGTTATGTTCCAGGCCCAGTTCGCCCACCGCCCACATCGCCTTCTGCACATTGGAAGACGTGTTACGGCCCCAGATCTTGATCATTCAAGTTTCCTTCCCAGTTACTTTTTTGATTGATGGCGTGTGTCGGTTTAGTCGAGCCGCCGCGCTTCTTCCGGCAGCATGATAGGAATGCCGTCGCGGATCGGATAAGCGAGCTTCGCCTTGCGCGAGATCAGTTCCTGCTTTGCCTGGTCGTATTCAAGCGCCGTCTTGGTCAGCGGGCAGACCAGGATTTCCAGCAGCTTCGGATCGACGCTGCCGGCGGGGCGGTCGGGCGGGGTCGTGGTGAGGTCGGTGGGCATCGGAAGCTCCGGCGAGGTGGTGCGGAGTTATAGCTCATTTTGTCGTCCCCGCGAAGGCGGGGACCCATAGCCACCGGATTTAGCGATAGGCGAGATAGTAGCCGGCTAACTTTCAACGATACGGATCGTCACGGCGTATGGGTCCCCGCCTTCGCGGGGACGACAATAACTACTTCAGCCGCCGCTACTGCAACTGCGGCTCGCCCTCGATGTTCTTCTTGGCGAGTTCGATTTCGGTGATGGCGACCAGCAGATCGGCGCGGGTTTTCAGGTCGGGCGCTTCCAGCAGCGCCTGCTTTTCCGGCGGGCCGTAGGGCGACATCATCGACAGGCCGTTGACCAGTGCCTCGGTCGGCGCCTGCTCGATATCGTCCCAGTCGGCCTTCATGTCGTTGGCCTGCATGAAATCGGTCAGCGCGCGCAGCAGGCCCTCGCGGTCGACGTCTTCCTCGCCTTTGCGCGGCACGAAGTCGTCGGCGAATGGCGCGTACGTGACTTTCGCCTGGCGATAGTCGGTGTTGGCCTTGAGTTCTTCCTCGATGCGGAAGCGCGACACGCCGGTCAGTTCGATGATGTAGCGACCATCGCCGCTCTCGGCGAGCTGGGTGATACGGCCGACGCAGCCGATCTTGTACAGCACCGGCTTGCCGCGCGGCGCTTCATGCACGCCCTCGGGCTGGATCATGCCGATCAGGCGGTGGCCGTCGCGGAAGGCGTCATCGATCATCGCCAGATAGCGCGGCTCGAAAATGTTGAGCGGCATCTGCCCGCGCGGCAACAGCAGCGCGCCCGGCAGCGGGAACACCGGAATGACTTCCGGCAAATCGATCGGTCCGCGATACTCCGCGTTCATGGGCATGCGTGCTTCTCCGCGCGCGTGATTCTTGTTTTGCGCATGATCTGATCCGAAAACCGGTTCCCACTTTTCGGGATCATGCGCTCATGAAAACAAAATCGACGACAGCTTCTTGCGGCCTTCCAAAGTCGCCGGGTCCATCGGTCCCCAGGCCTCGAAGAACGTCACCAGTTGCTTGCGCGCGCCGTCCTCGTTCCACTTGCGGTCGCGTTTGACGATAGCCAGCAAATGATCGGCGGCGGCGGTGCGGTCGCCCTTTACGTTCAGCGCGGCGGCGAGATCGAAGCGCGCCTGATGATCGAGCGGATCGGCGGTGACCTTCTGCTGCAATTCATCGATCGGTCCGAGCGACTTGGCCTGCTCGGCGATTTCAAGTGCGGCGCGCGCGGCGGCGACCGCGGCGTCGTTCTGCTTGGCGTCCGGAATCATCGCCAAAGTCTTCGCCGCCTGATCGAGATTGCCGGTGGCGATGTAGCAGCGCGCCAGACCCGCGAGCGCCGGGATGCTGGACGAATCCTCGGCGAGGATCTGCGCGAATATATCCGCGGCTTCCGCTGCGTTGCCGGCCGCGAGCGCGTCCTCGGCGGCCTTCATCAGGTCGGCGCCTTCGTCGGCGATCTTGCCTTTGGTCAGCCGCTCGAGAAACGCGACCACTTGCGATTCCGGCAGCGCGCCCATGAAGCCGTCGACCGGCTGGCCGTTGAAGAATGCGATCACCGCGGGGATCGACTGGATGCCCATCTGCCCCGGAATTTCCGGATGCTTGTCGATGTCCATCTTGACCAGCTTCACCTTGCCCTTGGCGGCCTTGACCACCTTCTCAAGGATCGGCGTCAACTGCTTGCACGGGCCGCACCACGGCGCCCAGAAATCAACCAGCACCGGTTGCGTCTTGGACGCCTCGATGACGTCCTTCATGAACGATTGCGTGGTCGCATCCTTGACCGCGCCGTCCGATGCGCCCGCCGCCGTATCCCCACCAAGTCCCAACATTTTTTATCGCCTCTGAGAGTTCCTTGCCGGATTAAATGGGCATCCAGCCCGTGAATGCAACCGATTCAGCCGGGGTCTGAAGGGAGGTTCGATACCCGCTCAATGCGCGGCGAATGCCCGGTGGCTTCGAGGAATTTCACCAGATCGTTGCGCCCCACCGAGGTGGTCATCGTGTTGATCAGCGGATGGGCATTGATGACGGCGTGTTCCATCAGGGCGGCGTCAAGGATGACGCTGACGCGGCCCGCGGTGTCGTTAATGGCGCCGAAAGCGGTGACCGAGCCGGGCGTGACGCCGAGGAGTTCTCGCAAAAGGTCGGGCGAGCCGAAGGAAAAGCGGCCGCTGGCGCCGAGCAGCCGGTGCAGGCCTTTCAGGTCGATTTCGGCGTCTTCCTCGGCCACGACCAGAAAAACCGCCTGTTTCTTGTCGCGCAGGAACAGATTCTTGGTGTGGCCGCCCGGAATCTGGCCGCGCAGCGCCTGGCTCTGCTCGACGGTAAACAAGGGCGGATGGCTAATGGTGGGGTGGGCGATGCCCAAACCGTCCAAATAGGCGAAAAGCTGGTTGGGCGCGGTGGTCATGTTGTTCCTCGGCATTAATAATCCGGGATTCTGCGCTGTTGCAAAGGCCGCGCGCATTTGGCATACGGGCCCCCTTGGCGGCCGATAGCCTTTATTGGCCAACTATCTGACTAGGATGCGGGTGTAGCTCAGGGGTAGAGCACGACCTTGCCAAGGTCGGGGTCGAGGGTTCGAATCCCTTCGCCCGCTCCAGTC
>CANKBJ010000240.1 GCA_947479905.1 Bradyrhizobiaceae bacterium | reverse complement strand
TCGGGCGAGATCATCGAGACGCCGATCATCTCGAACTTCAAGGAAGGTCTGTCGGTTCTCGAGTACTTCAACTCGACCCACGGCGCCCGCAAGGGTCTGGCCGACACCGCCTTGAAGACGGCGAACTCGGGTTACCTCACGCGCCGTCTGGTCGACGTCGCGCAGGATTGCATCATCACCGAGCCGGATTGCGGCACCACCGACGGCATCAAGGTCCGCGCCATCATCGACGCCGGCACCGTGGTCGCCTCGCTGGCCATCCGTATCCTCGGCCGCACCACGGCCGAGGACGTCAAGGATCCGGCGACCGGCAACGTCGTGCTCAAGGCTCACACCTTGATCACCGAGCCGGAAGTCGAGAAGGTCGTCAGCGCCAGCGTCCAGGAACTCAAGATCCGTTCCGTGCTGACCTGCACGACCAAGATCGGCGTCTGCGGCGCCTGCTATGGCCGCGATCTGGCGCGCGGCACTCCGGTCAACATGGGCGAGGCGGTGGGCGTCATCGCCGCCCAGTCGATCGGCGAGCCGGGCACCCAGCTCACCATGCGCACGTTCCACATCGGCGGCGCGGCGCAGATCTCCGATCAGTCGTTCATCGAGTCGAATTTCGACGGCAAGATCACGTTCAAGAACAAGAACATTGCCAAGAATTCGGATGGCGACACGGTGGCGATGGTGCGCAACATGGTCGTCGCGGTGGTCGATCCCGACGGCACCGAGCGCGCCCATCACCGTATTCCGTACGGCGCGCGCATGCGCGTCGATGAGAATGACAAGATCAAGCGCGGCCAGCGTATCGCCGAATGGGATCCCTACACCCGCCCGATCCTCACCGAAGTCGACGGCGAAGTCGCCTTCGAGGACATGGTGGATGGTCTGTCGATGTCGGAACAACTCGACGAATCGACCGGCATTGCCAAGCGCGTGGTCATCGACTGGCGCACGGGTTCGTCCCGTAACCAGGCCGACCTGCGCCCGGCCATGATCGTCAAGGGCAAGGATGGCAAGATCCTCAAGCTGGCGCGCGGCGGCGAAGCCCGCTACCTGCTGGCGGTCGACGCCATCATCTCGGTCGATCCCGGCGGCAGCGTCAAGGCGGGCGACGTCATTGCGCGTATCCCGACTGAAAGCGCCAAGACGCGCGACATCACCGGCGGTCTGCCGCGGGTGGCCGAGCTGTTCGAGGCGCGCAAGCCGAAGGACGCGGCGATCATCGCCGAAATCGGTGGCGTCGTGCGCTTTGGCAAGGACTACAAGAACAAGCGCCGCTTGACGATCGAGCCGACCGACAAGGGTGAGGAGCCGCGGGAATATCTGATCCCGAAGGGCAAGCACATCCATCTGCAGGACGGCGACGTGCTGGAGAAGGGCGATTATATCGTCGAAGGCAATCCGGCTCCGCATGACATCCTTGCCATCAAGGGCGTCGAGGAACTGGCGGCTTACCTGGTCAACGAAATCCAGGAGGTCTATCGCTTGCAGGGCGTTATGATCAACGACAAGCACATCGAGGTGATCGTTCGCCAGATGCTGCAGAAGGTCGAGATCGACGACGCCGGCGAAACCGAACTGCTGGCCAGCGAACAGATCGACCGCAGCGAGATGGACGAGATCAATCTCAAGGCTGTCGAACAAGGCAAGAAGCCGGCATCGGGTCACCCCGTTCTGCTTGGCATCACCAAGGCGTCGCTGCAGACCCGTTCGTTCATCTCGGCGGCGTCGTTCCAGGAGACCACGCGCGTGCTCACCGAGGCCGCTGTCAACGGCAAGGCGGATACGCTCGACGGCCTGAAGGAAAACGTCATCGTCGGCCGTCTGATCCCGGCCGGCACCGGCGCCATGATGAACCGTTTGCGCGAGATCGCCATCAAGCGCGACGCGCTCATCCTGGAAGAACGCGAGAAGGATGCGGCCAAGGCCGCTTCCGCCGCCGAAGCCATGGCCGCTCCGGCGCTGCCGGCGGCGGAGTAATCCGGCTGACGCGAACAAGATCGAGGGCCGTCCGAAAGGGCGGCCCTTTTTCGTTGGCGGTTGCCGTCACACGGGCGTTACGCTCGGTCGGATAAAGGTGCGCTCATGCACTGGTGGCAAACCGGCGTCATCTATCAGGTCTATCCGCGCTCGTTTCAGGACACGAACGGCGATGGCGTTGGCGATCTTGCCGGCATCGCGGCGCGTCTGCCTTATCTCGCGGAATTGGGCGTCGATGCGATCTGGCTGTCGCCGGTGTTTCCCTCGCCGATGGCGGATTTCGGCTACGACATTTCCGATTACACCGGCATCGATCCTCTGTTCGGCACACTCGCCGACTTCGATACGCTGGTTGCGCGCGCGCATGCGCTCGGCCTCAAGGTCATCCTCGACTTCGTGCCCAACCACACCTCGAACCGGCATCCGTGGTTTGTGGAAAGCCGGGTGTCGCGGCAGTCGGCCAGACGCGACTGGTACATCTGGCGCAATGGCGCGCCGGACGGTGGGCCGCCCAATAACTGGCTGTCGGAATTCGGCGGCTCGGCCTGGGAATACGACGCCGCGAGCGATCAGTATTATTATCACGCTTTCCTGCGCGAGCAGCCCGACCTGAACTGGCGCAACCCGGCGGTTCGGGCGGCGATGCACGAGGTCATGCGCTTCTGGCTCAGGCGCGGCGCCGATGGCTTTCGCGTCGATGTGATCTGGCATCTGATGAAGGACGAGGCGTTCCGCGACAATCCGCCGAACCCTGATTATCGCGACGGCGATCCGGCGTACAAATCGTTGCTGCCGTTCTATTCGACCGACCAACGGCAAGTGCATGACGTCATCCGCGAGCTGCGCGCGGTTACCGACGAATTTTCCGATCGCGTGCTGATCGGCGAGATCTATCTGCCGGTCGAGAAGCTCGCCGCCTATTACGGCGCCAATCTCGACGGCGCGCATCTGCCGTTCAACTTCTCGCTGATCGAGACGCCGTGGCGTGCCGATGCGGTCGCCTCCCTGATCGAACGCTATGAGGGATCGCTGCCGGCGGGCGCCTGGCCGAATTGGGTGTTGGGCAATCACGACCGGCCGCGGCTGGCGAGCCGTGTCGGCCCTGAGCAGGCGAGGGTGGCGGCGATGCTGCTGCTCACCTTGCGCGGCACGCCGACGCTCTATTACGGCGACGAGATCGGCATGACCCAGGTGCCCATCCGGCCCGAACGTGTCTGCGATCCGTGGGGGCTCAATGTGCCGGGGCAGGGCCGCGACGGTTGCCGCACGCCGATGCCTTGGAACGCCTCCCGCCATGCCGGATTTTCGAGCGCCGAGCCGTGGCTGCCTTTGGCGGCCGATTCGGCGGTTTCCAACACAGAATCGGCCGCCGCCGACCCAGACTCGCTGTTGACCCTGTACCGGCGGCTGATCGCCCTGCGCCGCGCCCGCCCGGCACTGACACATGGAACCTATAGGCCAGTGGCCCAGTCCGGGACCGTGTTGGCCTTTGAACGAGTCGTGGACGGCGAGGCGCTCCTGGTGGCGCTCAATTTCGGCGCGGAAAAAGCAAATAATGTCGTACTGCCAAATATTTATCGCGGTACCGTGCTGCTGTCCTCAAGCCCTGGCCGCGACGGCGAGGCGACAGCCGGGCATCTCACCTTGCGCGCCGACGAGGGGCTAATCATATTGCGCGATAGCTAGCCGCGCGGCCCCGCAACCGCTCCGGAGCCCCGGTTTTTCGGCCCTTTTCGCCTTGACTTGGGGGTATCAGGCCGATACATACGCGGCACTTAACGGCAGGCGGTGAGCTTCGCTTGCTTCGGAACGGCCGCCCGGCCAAGTCTTTGAGAACCTTAAATTTTCTCAAACACTCAGCCGGCGCAATCGCCTCGACGCATGAAGCTCAGACGCTGCCGCTGACAGCCACTGTCAGGTTTCGCTAAACGGCTGCTTGGTCGTCTCAAACGGCTACGCGGTTGTCAGAACTGGAAAGAGCGCCCCCGCGATTGATGCGGATGGCGCGATTTCGTTTTGCGTGTCGTCAAGGCACGCATCGAGAACACACGCGGGCCGAAAGGCCGAACCAATTCCGGGCCCTTTAAAGCCCAGCACGTAACGATAGGCGAACGATGCCGACGATCAACCAGCTGATTGCCAATCCGCGGCAGCCGCTCAAGACCCGCAACAAGGTCCCGGCGCTGCAGTCGAGCCCCCAGAAGCGCGGCGTCTGCACGCGCGTCTATACGACGACGCCGAAGAAGCCGAACTCGGCGCT
>CANKBJ010000239.1 GCA_947479905.1 Bradyrhizobiaceae bacterium | reverse complement strand
TTCGTGAGGGTTTTGCGCCGCTTACACACAACGCCGCGGTGGAGTCACTGTTTTTTTCGTTGTGCTGTAGTAAACGGAATGCAGTGCAGGTCGATTCCCGACCGCACTAATGCGACACCCGCGATGTTACATCGCTAGGAGGGCAGCAATGGCAAAACGTAAGAAGAAGGCAGTGAAGGCGGCGAAGAAGACCAAGAAGCGTAAGAAGAAGCTCTAGGTCCGACGCCACTTCCCATTCCTCGTCAGTGATACGGCGGGGATTGCGTCATAGGGAGCCGGTGTGCGTCATGGCGCGATAGCGCAAGCGGTCGTACCAAGACCACCCGGTTCCGGTGACATCAGAGGGCGTAGGCGAGACATCACGTCTCGCCGACGCCCTCAGAGTTTGTAAGAAGGCGCGATTGGGAAACCGCAAGCGCGCGCGATGAATTAAAAACGCGCGCCGCGGTCAGCGTCGCGGCCGCCGTGCCTGGCGATGCGGCCTCAGCCGGCGCCCTTGAGTCGCTTGTTGCACGCGCTCCAGAACTTCGGCCACTTCATTCCCTTCTCGAGCTTGCCGTCGGCCTTGGCCTGCTTCCATTCGGCGGCGCATTTTTTCTGCCGCTCGTGCATGGCGACCTGACCGGCGCTCGGCGGTTTTTTGGCTTTCGCTTGCGCCGTGCCGCTGCCAGGCGCCGCCTGAACCGCGGGCGCGGCGGTTTGAGCCGAAGCGCTGCTCAGCACCGAACCCAACTGCATCGACCATGGCGACGCGACCAGGCCGGCGGCTAGCACGGCGACGGCCAATGCGCGAGCGCGATGGTTTTTCGGTTTTCCGCTGATGGTCATGTCTTCCCCCTTGTCGGCCTTGATTGGCCTGTGGCGTCGCCCGGCGTGACGCGCGATTGACGTCCCTGCAACCGCAAGTCTGTAGATTACCGAGCTGGGGTTGTGTCCGTCCAGTCCGGTTGTAGAAAGCCTGTGAATTCAAGCATTTGTCATTGGGGCGGCGGCGGTTTTCCGGTGCCCTTGGCGTGTTCGCGCCGTACAATGACGCACATTTGCAAGGAGAGCGACACCATGGCTGGGAAAGCGGCGAAGCGGACGGCGACCTCCAGGAGCAAGCCAGCAATGAAGGCGACCAAACGCGCCGGCAGCGCCAAGGCCGGCAAGGCCGCGCTGAAAGGCCCCAGGCCGATCGATCTCTATTACTGGCCGACGCCGAACGGCTTCAAGATTTCGATCATGCTGGAAGAGTGCAAGCTGCCCTATACGCTTGTGCCGGTGAATATCGCCAAGGGCGAACAGTTCAGACCCGAATTTCTAAAAATCTCGCCGAACAACCGCATGCCGGCGATTGTCGATCCGAATGGGCCGGGTGGGCGAGCGATCTCGATCTTCGAGTCGGGTGCGATCCTGCAATATCTCGGGCGCAAGACCGGCAAGTTCTATCCCACCGACGAGCGCGGCCGCGTCGAGGTCGACCAGTGGCTGTTCTGGCAGGTCGGCGGCGTCGGGCCGATGTGCGGGCAGGTGCACCACTTCAAGAACTATGCGCGCGAAACCATTCCCTATGCGATCGCGCGCTATGTCGACGAGGTGAACCGGCTTTATGGCGTGATGAACAAGCGCCTCGCCGACCGCAAATTCCTCGCCGGCAAATATTCGATCGCCGACATGGCTTGTGTCGGCTGGGTCAATGGCTGGGAGAAGCAGGGCCAGAACATGGACGATTTCCCGCACCTCAAGCGCTGGCTCGAGACGATGAAGGCGCGGCCGGCGGTCAAGCGCGGCATGGCGCTCGGCCTCGAGCTGCGCCAGGGCGTCGACATGAAGGACCCGAAGGTGCAGGCGGTGTTATTCGGTCAGCGCGCGCGCGCGAGCTGAGTGCGACCGGCATCTTCCTGCTTCAGGGGGCAGTCCGTTACTCGCCGGCGCGCGTCCACTTCTGGCTTTTGCACAGGAAGCCGAGCACGCAGCCCTGCACGTTCATCGCGTTGGCGCTAATAACGGTGACGTGCGCCTGATAGGTCTTGCCGTCATCGGCGTTGTAGATCTGGCCCGACCATTTGTTGTCGCCACTGGGCGCCATGCCCTGCACGACCGGCACCCCGAGCAAGGGGCGAGAGCGCTTCGATTCGTCCTGATTGTGCTTGTCGAGCTTCGGTTTGCCGTCATTGCCGACCGGATCGCTGAGCCAGACGACCTTGCCGCATAATTTGCCGCCGCAGTCGCTGATGCGTACCTTGGTGCCGCCGTCGGCGGACATCCAGGTACCGAGCGCCGAGGCCTGCGCGCCGGAGACGCCGAATGCGAGTGCCAGAAGCGCGGCGAGAGCGAATTTTCCAGAGGTCAGTTTCATCAATCTTTTCCCGAAGTGCATTGCCGAAGTCCAAGGTTGTTCGTGCGACGTGAATCGACGGCCGATGCCGGCCGGCGCCGATGAATCGATGACTGTCATATAACTGCAATAGTGCGGATTGGTTAGCCTGGCTTCAATCAAATCGGTGAACGATTTGTAACAGCGGCCGGAACAAGGGCGAGATGTGCCTGCGCGCCAAGGGTTTCTCGCATCGTCGCGAATAATTTCCGGAAATTTCTTCATCTTCGATTCATCGCGATACTTAAACTGTCGTTCAAATTTTATCCCGAAGATCGCTGTGGATCGGGCGGCATGTTTTGGCTGCCCGGCAGGGACGGTTGCTTCAGGGGTTGAAGCGGCGGAACAGAAAAAACGGGAGGCCAGTATGGCTGACATCGACATGACGGCGGCGAGCGCCGAAGAACCGGACACCGACGGCTGCTTCGGCCTCGGCATGATCTATTCGGCCGGCGCCGGCGTCGCCGTCGATCTGGTGCAGGCGCACAAATGGTTCAACATCGCGGCGATGCGCGGGCACGCCGACGCGGCGCGGCTTCGCCGTGAGATCGCCGAGCAGATGAGCGACAGCGAGATCGGCTGCGCCCAGCGAGCGGCGCGCGACTGGCTCAAAATCCATCCGCAGGCGCCGGCTCCGGTCATGGAAATTCGCGCCGCCGCCTGACGAGATCGGGCCTTGTGCTGGCGGCCGCTTATGCCGAGAGCACAGCGCGGGTCGCTAACTGCGCGGCGCGCGCCGCCGCTTAGGCTGTGACGGAGCGACAGAGTAGGCCGGGTTTTCGTAACAGTAGCCGCCAACGCCGCTGACCGTCGTCCTGCACTGGGCAATGGTGACGAAGCCGCAATTGGTCGAAGCGTTGCGTCCACTATATTGGGCGCACCACGGATATCGGATCTCCGCCCTGACCGGCGAAGGCGCGGTAAAGGCGGCTATCAGACTGGCGGCGGCAAGCGTCGCGGCGATCGGTTTGAGCATCGCTATCTCCTTAAACGACAGGTCATATGATCATTAACGGCCGGGAGCGCCAATCCCGTCGCGCGCGGCGGTGAATTGCGCGACCGGCGGCCAGGTTCCTCCGCTGCCGCCGGTCGGCGCGATTATTTTTTCAATATAGTGCGCCACCGCGGCCCACGTGAATTGACGGGCAAACCCCTAATCTGTAGGGCTTTCCGGTAACGGAGCTGTGGCCGAGTGGCTGAAGGCAACGGTTTGCTAAATCGTCATACGCTTCACGGCGTATCGAGGGTTCGAATCCCTCCGGCTCCGCCAGTTTTTGGGTATGCCACTCAGTCATTAGGCTTTTTAGGCTTTAGTCGGTGTCTCGCTTCCAGTTCTGGGACAGAATCCTGGTACAGGAAGGGCTTTAGCTTGGCCAATTATGTTGTTCCTTACCTCACACGACGCGGTAACGTGTTCTGGTTCCGTATGGCGGTGCCGGAAAATCTGGTGCATCGTGTTGGACGTCGGGAGATCAAGTTCTCTTTGCGCAGCAGCCATCCGTCGGTTGCGCGTATGCGGTGTCGCATATTAACGGTTGAAATATTGCAGTTGATGGCACTCGGCCCGGCCACGCCCGCACTTACCAGGGACGCCATTACGCGGATCGCCCGCCGTTGTTTTTCGGTGGCCATGGAGCAGGTCGACGACCTGACGGCCTTTTTCGTCCCCAACGATCCCAAATTAGACCCCTCCATAGAGGCCGCTATGGCCCTGGAAGAGCGCCAGAATGCGGCGCGACAATCAAGATGGGAATCCCGCGACAATCAGGATGAGAATGCGCCGCTGCTGGGGTGACGAAGGGAGGGCGTAGCCCGACCGGAGTTACCCCAGCAGCGGCGTCGACGCCCGAAGGGGCCTCATTTGGCGGTAACGGC
>CANKBJ010000238.1 GCA_947479905.1 Bradyrhizobiaceae bacterium | reverse complement strand
GGACAAGAAGATTGCTGCAAAGCACACACGCGCGTTCGCGAAAGAATCGCTCTTTCGATGCCGGGCGGTGAAAGAGCGAGCGGTCGCTTGACAGTGACAAAGCCCATTTCTAGCATCGAACAAAATGGGCATAACGTCCATAATATAGACAACGAGAATTGGGCCGCTGGTTCAGTCCACGGGCGGCTGTGCCGCTAGAGACAAGCAGACGCCTCCAGTTCGGTTGAATTCGGGAGGCTTAACGTGACCGACGGCGGGCAATTCGATTATATCGTGGTTGGCGCGGGCAGCGCCGGCTGCGTTCTGGCGGACCGCCTGTCCGCTTCCGGGCTTCACCGCGTCCTGTTGCTAGAGGCCGGACCCGCGGACCGCAACCTGTGGATTCACGTTCCGCTAGGGTACGGTAAGCTGTTCACCAACCCGCGCTATAACTGGCTCTATCAATCCGAGCCGGAGGCGGAACTCAACGGCCGCCAGATCATCCAGCCGCGCGGCAAGGTCCTGGGCGGCTCGAGTTCAATCAATGGCCTTCTTTACATTCGCGGCCAGCGCGAAGATTTCGACCACTGGCGCCAGCTTGGCAACACCGGCTGGAGCTTCGAAGATGTCCTGCCTGATTTCGTTCAGTCGGAAGATCAGCGCCGGCCCGGCGCGATGAATTATCACGGCCGTGGCGGCCCGCTAGCCGTATCGGATATCGAAAATCATCCCTTGTGCGAGGCTTTCATCGACGCAGCCGAGCAGGCGGGTTTCCCGCGCAATGACGATTTCAACGGCGCGACGCAGGAAGGCGCCGGCTATTACCAGGTTACATGCCGCGATGCCCGCCGCTGTTCGACGGCAAAGGGTTATCTCAGGCCGGCGCTGAAGCGCGCCAACCTCAAGGTTGTCTCCGAAGCTGCGGCAACGCGCGTCCTGTTTGAAGGCAAGCGCGCCGTCGGGGTGGAATATCGTCATCACGGGCAGTTATTCCAGGCGCGGGCATCGGGTGAGGTCGTGCTGTCAGGCGGTGCGTTCAACTCGCCTCAGTTGCTGCAACTCTCGGGAGTTGGGCCCGGCGAGCTTCTGCGCTCGCACGGTATCAACGTCCGTCACGACATGCCGGGCGTCGGCGAGGATTTGCAGGACCATTTCCAGGCGCGCTTCAACTATCGCTGCAACGAACCGATCACCGTCAACGACATGATGGCGAGCTTTCCGAGGCAGGTTGGGGCGGTGCTCGAATATGTTTTCAGGGGCAAGGGGCCGCTGACCATTGGCGCTGGCTATGCCGGTGGCTTCTTCAAGACGGATCCGGCGCTGGACTCGCCGGACGTGCAAATTCATTTCATATTGTTCAGCGCCGACGCCATCGGGCAGAAGCTCCATCCTTTCCCGGGCTTCTTGTCATCGGTGTGTCAGTTGCGGCCGCAAAGCCGCGGCACCGTCCGCATTAAATCGGCCGACCCGGCGCAGGCCCCGGCGATACAGCCGAACTACCTTTCAGCACAGCACGACCGAGATGTCATCGTTGCGGGCATGAAGCTTCAGCGCAAGATCATGGGGCAGGCGGCGATTACGCGATACATCGATGAGGAGCTCAATCCTGGTCCGCAATGCCAGACCGACGAACAGTTCCTCGACTACGCCCGTGCCAAGGGCACGACCATTTTCCATCCGACCAGCACCTGCCGCATGGGCCCGGATGCCAAAGCCGTGGTCGATGAACGGTTGCGCGTGCGTGGTATCGCCGGGCTTCGTGTGATCGACGGTTCTATCATGCCGACCGTGGTGTCCGGCAACACCAACGCCGCCATCGTCATGATCGGCGAAAAGGGTGCGCGCATGATTCTGGAAGATGCCAAGGCGGCGGCGCCGCTGAAGGTCGCCGTCTAAATAGGGCACACATAAGGACAGGATTTGAAAGAGCGATGACACAGCCAGCCATTCAAACGATCGCGGGCCAGGAACATTGGACCCACAAAGGCGAGGTCAGGCTGTTCCTCTGGAACAAGGTTCTGAGCGACCCGGCCAGAACCAAAGGGACCATCCTGTTTGTGCACGGCTCGTCGATGGCGTCGACGCCGACCTTCGACCTTCAAGTGCCCGGGGATCCCGATTATTCGGCGATGGATTATTTCGCGCGCCGCGGCTACGACTGCTGGTGCGTCGACATGGAAGGTTACGGCCGGTCCACCAAGGACCGCGACAACAACGCGGGAATTGCGCAGGGCGCTGAAGACTGCTTCGCCGCGGCAACTTATATTCAGAACATACGTGCCGGCCGGAAGCTGCTGGTCTATGGCGTATCCTCGGGCGCGTTGCGCGCCGGCCTGTTCGCGCAGAACCATCCGGCGATGATCGAGCGGCTTGCGCTCGACGCCTTGGTGTGGACGGGTAAGGACAGTCCGACGCTCGAACAGCGCGTTAAGAAGCTCAATGAGTGGCGCTCGATGAATCGCCGGCCGACCAATCGCGAATTTATCCAGACGATTTTCACCCGCGATCATCCGGGCGCTGCGGACCAAAAGGTGATTGATGCATTTGCCGACGCCATTGTCGCGCTCGACACCTCTGTTCCAACGGGCACCTATGTCGATATGTGCGCTAATCTTCCGGTGTGCGACCCGACGAAAATTACGGCTCCGACGCTTGTCATGCGCGGCCAATGGGACGGCATCGCCAGCGAACAGGATCTGATCGATTTCTTCCGGCTGCTGCCCAATCCCGACAAGCAGTTTGCCGTCATGTCCGGCGTGGCCCATGCGAGCTTTCAAAGCAAGAATTATCGCCTGGTGCTTCACATCCTGGAGAGTTTCTTCGCGCAGCCCAAGCCGGTCTATCCATAAAACGCGGCAAAAGCGGCTGGGCTTGTCAATCGGACCATGGACTCTTGGCATCGGTCATCTGGGCGGCGATCGTGTCGGCGCACTGACGCACCATCTTTGACAGGCGCGCCTCAACGGCCTTGTCGTAGCGATACTTCGGCACGCTGACGCTGATCCCGCCGACGGGACGTCCGGCGGCGTCGACGATTGCCGCGCCGAGGCAGCGGATTTCCAACTCGGTCTCTTCGCGATCGAGAGAATAGCCGCGTTTCAGCGTCGCCTTGAGCTCGGCTTCGAGGGCTTTGCGCTGTGTGATGGTGTGAGGCGTGTAGCGGTTGAAAGTGATCATGCCGAGAAGGTCGTCGCGTTCTGCCGGGGTCAGTGCTGCTAGATAGGCCTTCCCGACGGAACTCGAGTAGAGCGTGATGCGCGTGCCGATACGTGATGTCATGCGGACGGCCTGCGGGCTCTCAAGCTTGTCGATGTAGACCATCTCCAGCCCTCCCGGTACGGCAAGATGGACGGTCTCACCGGTTTCGTCGCGGAGCTGCTTGATGGCGGGGTGCGCTATAGTGCGGAGGTCAAAACTCTCCCAACTGCGGGACGCGAGATTGATAAGGCGCGGGCCGAGGACGAATGTGTTGCCCGGCTGCGCCTCGGCGACGAGCCCCTCGGCGCGCAATGCGTCTACAATCCGGTAAACCGTGGCGCGTGGCAGCCCGGAAGTCTTGCACAGGTCCGCCATGCCGTATTGGCGCGGTCTGTCGCCAATGAGTTGGAGTACTGCCATGAATTTAGTAAAGGCCGCTGTGCCGGGAACTTTCTCGACGTCAGAATTAAGATCACGTTTTTTTTTGGTGGTCCGTGGTGCCATTTAGTGCAAATCCTGCCGACGAGTTAGTCTAGCACCATCTGCCTACATTGTGGAAATAGAGTCCACTCCTGACAAGCCTTACGCTTCACCCTACGCGCGCTCTTCGTTCTTGGCGGCCGGGGACCGTGGCCGCAGGGCCGGGCATCCGTCTTATGCCGCCAGCCCGGTCGGCTCACGTGAGTTGCCCGCTTCTTGCAGCAGCCATTGCTCGAACAGTTCCAGGGCCGCAGCCTTGGCGCGCTCGCGCGGATAGACTAGGAAATAGGACCACTCTGTATGGGCCATGATGTCGAACGGCTCGATCAGCCGGCCGCTGCGTAGTTCCTCGCCGATAAAAGCGCGCTGCGCGATAGCGACGCCGACCTGATCTATGGCCGCTTGATAGGAAAGCGCGGAGTTCTCGAACTTGATGCCCCCGTCCGGATTAAAATCGGACAAGCCAGCGGTATCCAGCCAGCGGCGCCAATCATTCGGACGGTGCATGGACGAAAGGAGCGTCAGTTTTTTCAGATCGGCGGGCTCGCGCAACATGCCGCTTCGCAACATGGCTGGACTGCACACGGGTAGCAGCACTTCACCGAACAGTTGCTGCAT
>CANKBJ010000237.1 GCA_947479905.1 Bradyrhizobiaceae bacterium | reverse complement strand
GAACCAGTTTGACGACGTTAGAACTCGACAAGGCATATTACTCCTTCGGTGGAGAAGTGGAGGCTTCAACTACCCCCACGATATGCCGCCTTCCTGATCTACCCCGTCACCAACTTTCGACCATAGCTCCAGCACCACAACACAGGTCGCGCGCAACGCCGCCGCCACCGCGTCGCCGATAGCGACGCGACCGTGGTTGACGATGACGAGCGGCGCCAGGCGCCAGTCTTCGCGGCGCAGGATCTGCAAGGTTGCCGAGACGACCGGCGCGGCATGGTTTTGCACGGCGCGCGCCGACAGACCGTCGCTGACGACGAACACGACGTCATAGGGGCCGGCGTGTGCGGCGGCGGCGATCGTCCGCTGGCTATCCGGCGTCAAGGAACGGCCAAGGTCAGGTCGCATAAGATAGGTCTGTTTGTCGCTCGCGGTGCTGTCGACCGTCAGCACCGGCAGACCGTGCGGGGCGAGGTCATCGGCGAGGCGCGGCGCATCGAGTTCGGCATGCACCGCGTCGCGCGCCTGCGCGTGCGCCAGTTGGAAGGCAAGCAAGGGCGCGGTCGAAAGCGACGCGCCGCTGCGTTTGAGACCGATGCGGGCGGCGGTGAGGCGGCGCAGATCGGTCCACAGCGCGGCGTCGGCAGGCACTGGCTTGTTGTCGTCAGTGCTCATCCGCCATCCGCCGGCAACAGCGCGCGGAATTGCGATGGCATCGCACGCGGACGAATGCGGTTTTCCTTGTCGAGCAGACCTTGCTTTGTCAGCCAGGCTTCAAATTCCGGTGCCGGCCTGCGGTGCAGCAAATCGCGCATCGCCAGGGCGTCGTGGAACGATGTGCTCTGATAGCCGAGCATGATATCGTCGGCGCCAGGAACACCCATCACGAAATTGACTCCCGATTCGGTGAGCAATGCGAGCAGCGCATCGGCGTCATCCTGATCGGCCTGCGCATGATTGGTGTAGCAGACGTCGACGCCCATCGGCAGACCAAGAATCTTGCCGCAGAAATGGTCCTCCAGCCCGGCGCGCGCGATCTGCTTGCCGTCGTAGAGATATTCCGGGCCAATGAAGCCGACCACGCTGTTGACCAGCAAGGGCCGGAAAGCGCGGGCGACCGCGTATGCGCGCGCTTCCAAAGTCTGCTGATCGACGCCGTGATGCGCATTGGCCGACAGCGCCGAGCCCTGGCCGGTCTCAAAGTACATGACGTTGTCGCCGATCGTGCCGCGCTTGAGCGACAGCGTCGCGTCATGCGCTTCCTTCAGCAAGCCGAGATCGATGCCGAAGCTCTTGTTGGCTCCTTGCGTGCCGGCGATCGACTGAAACGTCAGGTCGACGGGCGAGCCTTTACCGATCAGGTCGAGCGTCGTGGTGACATGCGCCAGCACGCAGGATTGCGTCGGGATGTCGAGCCGGGCCCTGATCTCGTCGAGCATCGACAACAGAGCGTGCGCGCGGTCGGGACTGTCGGTCGCCGGATTGATGCCGATGACGGCGTCGCCCGCGCCGAGCAGCAGACCGTCGAGAATGCTGGCGGCGATGCCGCGCGCATCGTCGGTCGGGTGGTTCGGCTGCAGGCGTACCGAGAGGCGGCCGGGCAGGCCGATCGTGTCGCGGAAGCGCGTCACCACCGAGCATTTCGCCGCCATGATCATCAAGTCTTGCAGGCGGCTGATCTTGGCGACGGCCGCGGCCATTTCCGGCGTCAGGCCGGGCGCCAGGGTGGTGAGGACAGAAGACGTGGCGTGGTCGGACAGGAGAAAGTCGCGCAGGGCCCCGACGGTCAGATGCGCGACCGAGGCGAAGGCGGCCTTGTCGTGGCTGTCGATAATCAGCCGCGTAACTTCGTCGTCCTCATAGGGGACGACGGCTTCGTTGAGAAATGTGGTGAGCGGCAGATCGGCGAGCGCGAATTGCGCCGCGACCCGCTCTTCGCCGCTTTCGGCGATCAGCCCGGCGAGCGCGTCGCCGCTGCGCGCCGGTGTCGCCCTGGCCAGCAAGGTTTTAAGATCGCGAAAGACATAACGGCGCGCGCCGACGGTCGCAGCATACATCGAGGGCCCCGTTCGCAATCCATCAGGATGGAGTCGGGGCCCACTATAGCGCAATGGCTCGGCTTAGGCTTTGGCAGTGCCGGGCAGCCGGACGAGGGCGGCAGCGATAGACGGCTTAGTAGCCGCGCCGCCGCTCCTTCTTGGCCGACTTGCGCGCGGCATAGCGCGCGTCGCGGGCGGCCTTCTGTTCGGCCAGCAGCGCCTCCTCGGCGGCTTGCTTTTCGGCGGCGATCAGGGCTTCAAGCTCGGCCGCTTCGGCCTTGGCCTTGGCCTGGCGTTCGGCTTCGGCGGCGGCCAGAACGGCCAGCTCGGCCTCGCGCACCTTGCGGGCGGCTTCGCGCTCGGCCATCCGGGCGTCGCGCGCTTCGGCGATGGCGAGACGCTTGAGGCGCTGCTCTTCGAGGGTCGGATCCTGGGCGGCGGCTTTGAATTTCTCCAGCATCGCCTTTTTCACGGCGGCGGCGTTATTCCGACGTTCCAGAACGTCGGGGCTTCTAAAGTGGGACAAGTGATTCTCCTGAGGGGGGATATTCCGAGCCGTATATGGCCCGTCGGAGCCCATTCTTCAACACCATTGGCGTCGAATTAAACGATTTAACCCGATACCGCCCCAGTTGGGTTAGCGCGCCATTTCACACCTTCAGATACTTGTCGAAAAACGCCTTGGTGTCGGCAAAGGCCTGACGCTGAACGGCGTCGGGATTGTAGGCGCCGTCAGCCTCGCTCTCTGGATAGATGAAGCCGTGCAAATCGTGGTCGTAGCTCTTCCAGATCGCGTCCTTGCCCATTTCATGCAGCAGGTCGTAGCTGACGCGGAAAATGCCCTGCAATTCGTCGTCGTCGCGCCCTTGCACGAAAAACGCCGTATCGATCGGCGCGACGCGCGCGCGGGCGACGTCCTCGGTGATGCGCGGGCGGACCTTGGTGGCCTCGCGCATCAGCATCTTCTCGACATTGAGCAGCCCGGTTTTCGGATCGACATGGGCGGTTTCGTCCGGGCGCAGGCGCAGGAATTCGTGGCTGGCCGGCTCGCTGGCGACGAAACATCTGAAGCCGTGATATTCGGAGGCGATCTTGAGCGCCATTTCGCCGCCGTGGCTGACGCCGATATAGCCGAGCCGGTCGCCGTCGACGAACGGCAAGGTCTTGCAGTATTCGGCGACGGCGATGGCGTCCTCATATTCGAGCGGCCCGCGATTGAACAATTGCCGATGCTGGCGGCCCGACTGAATCAGTTTGCCGATTTTGTCGTAGGCGTAATCGACTTCGGCGCGATAACGCATCCAGGCGACCGCGTAACCGGCGTCGAGCAGCTGGTCCTGGGTCCAGCTCTTGGTATCGATGTGATCGCGCAGCATGGTCATGCCGCCGCCGCCATTTCCGGTGGCGAAAAGGATCAGCGGGAAGGGACCCTTGCCTTCCGGCTTGCGCATGCCGATCGGGATATAGGCGCCGTCGACCATCTCGATATACATGAGGCCGACCGGATAGCGCGAACCGGGCACCGGCACGGTGACGACCACATGCGCGGGATCGAGGGAAGCAACGGACGCGCTCATGGGGATAGCCTCGTGCGGGGTAACGGGAGGCGCAGTGTCCCGTTTTTTTCGCCGCGCACAAGGCGGGTGTCCGCCGCTCCGCGTCAAAGCGGTCCGCGCGCAACGTGCGCGCGAACCGGCGATGACTTAGGGCGTCAGAGGTGCGCCTCCTCGAATGCATTCACCCACATGGCGCAGATGCCGGAGCGGACAATGTCGCCGCGGGTGAACTCGATCACCGGCACCGGCAGATTCTGCGTGTCGATCAGTTGAATGACCGTGCGCAGACCGCTGTCGCTGGGCAGATCGCATTGGCTGATATCGCCGTTGATGACGACCGTGCAATCCTCGCCGATGCGGGTGAGGAAGGTCTTGATCTCGGCCGGCGTCGCGTTCTGCGCTTCGTCGAGCAGGACGAAAGCGTTTTTCCACGAGCGCCCGCGCATCACCTCGAACGGCACCAGCTCGATCGAGCCGTTCTTGAGCGCGATGTCGTAGGCCGCCTTGCCGACGCGCTCCTTGATGGCTTCCGCGACCGGCGCGGCCCAAGGCGCGAACTTGTCTTCCAGCGAGCCCGGGAAGTAGCCGAGCGAGCGGCCGCAGGGCACGTTCGGCCGCGTCAGGATGATTTTGTCGATGCGGCGGTTGCGGAACAGATCGGCGGCGTGCGTGGCGGCGATCCAGGTCTTGCCGGTGCCGGCGGGGCCGAGAACGATGACCTGGGGACTTTTACGCAGCGCGTCGAGATAGTCGGCCTGGG
>CANKBJ010000236.1 GCA_947479905.1 Bradyrhizobiaceae bacterium | reverse complement strand
TCGAGCGGATCACCCTTCGCTGATAGCCCCGCCAACCGCTTCTCCGTATCGAAAAACCCGAGCTGACCCATCCGCGCCTCCCGAATCATGCCGTCATCCGGAAGACTCGCACAGGAGAGTAGACGCGGCTATTTTTCGAGGTGCCCTTAAATGATTTTCACATAAATCGTTGGCATGGTTCCCCCTGCTACCTCTCTCGTGGAAGCCACTTTAGCGAGCGCGCGAGCCGATCATTGTGGCATCCCATTTTCCACTCGGGCACGATGACGTTTTACCGAGCGCACTGATCCATCGCCTGCAAATCCGTCGACAAATTGCGCGTCTTCTCGCCGGCAATCCAAGGGAAAGATCATGAAATTCAAGATTTCCAATCTGATGTACGCCATCAGCGCACTGATGATCATCGGCATCTTGAGCGCGGGTCTATTCAGTCTTTTCACTGTTCAGAAAATCCGGGTCGGCGGGCCGCTTTACGAGCAAATCTCGCAGGGCAAGGACCTGGTCGCCGACATCCTGCCGCCGCCGGCCTATGTGATTGAAGCTTTCCTCGAGGTAAATCTGGCGATGCGGACGGCTAAGCCTTTAGCCGCCACCAAGACTCGTCTCGCGGAACTTCGCAAGGAATACGATACCCGCATCGAGTATTGGCAGAAATCGAATATGCCAGCGGCGATCAAGGCGTTGCTGGTCCAGAAATCAGATCCCCATGCGCAAGCGTTCTGGCGCGGTATTGAAAGCGATCTTTTGCCTTCGCTCGCAGACAAGAATTCGGCCAAGGCCGAGGCTGCCTATAAGAAGCTGGTCGGCGATTACGATGAACATCGCGCTGTCATCGATGACATCGTCAAGGCGGCGAATTCCCTGAATGCGTCCCTGGAAAGCGCGGCAACATCGGAACTAAGGTCCGCATCGATTTTCGGGGCGGCTATTATCATCGGACTGCTGGCGGTCATCTCCGCGGGCATGCTGTTTCTGTTTTCCACGATCAAGAAGCCCATCGCGTCGCTCATCGGCACGATGAAGGAACTCGCCGACGGCAATTTTGCCGTCACTGTGCCGGACCTGGGACAAAAGAGCGAGTTCGGGCAGATGGCAGGCGAGATGGCCCACATGTCGGCGAAAATCCGCCAGACAATCGCAGAGATAATGGCGTCGGGCCGCGAAGTGACCAATGCCTCGGCCGAGATTTCGACCTCGACCACCGATCTGTCGCAACGCACCGAGGAGCAAGCGGCCAGCCTCGAGGAAACCTCCGCCGCGATGGAAGAATTGTCCGCGACGGTGAGGAAGAACGCCGAGAACGCCCAGCAGGCCAGCCAGTCGGCGACGGCCACGCGCGACGTCGCCGATCGCGGTGGTCAGGTCGTCGCCAAGGCGGTTGAGGCTATGGCGAAGATCGAGGATTCCTCGCGCAAAATCTCCGACATCATCGGCGTCATCGACGAGATTGCCCGGCAGACCAATTTGCTGGCGTTGAATGCGGCTGTGGAAGCGGCGCGCGCCGGCGAGGCTGGCCGTGGCTTCGCCGTCGTCGCCTCGGAAGTGCGCAGCCTGGCGCAGCGCTCGTCGCAGGCAGCCAAGGACATCAAGGACCTGATCACGAACAGCAACGGTCAGGTCAAGGATGGGGTCGAACTGGTCAATCGGGCGGGCGCCTCGCTCACCGAAATCGTCGAATCGATCAAGGGCGTCGCGACAATCGTCGCCGACATTGCCAATGCCTCGATCGAGCAGGCCACCGGTATCGATCAGATCAACAAGGCGCTGACGCAGATGGACGAGGTGACGCAGCAGAACTCGGCTTTGGTCGAGGAGAACGCGGCCACCGCCAAAACGCTCGAGCATCAGGCCAAGGCGATGGACGAGCAGGTGGCTTATTTCCAGATCGGCAACGGTTCGGACCATCGTGCGGCATCGTCAACGCAGGCCCGCGAGCCGATGGAACGGCCGGCGTCGCGTGCGGCCGCCGCGCCGCCTTCGCGTGGCCCCGCGGCGAAGCCGCGGCCGCAAGCGGTCGCCGCGCCCAAGCGGACCGCTGTCGGCAGCGCGCAAAGCGGCGCGCGCGGCATGCAGACGGCGCTCGCCAGCGCGGTCAGAGCCGATAACGACTGGAAAGAATTCTAGCGCCGGGCAAGTCCGCCGGTCGCTTTTGAACGGACGAGCCGCCACGCAGCGAGTGCGTGGCGGCTCGTTCGCTTTCATGGCTGGCAGAGCCGAATTGACGTTCGTCGTCGGTTTACGGCGATTATCATAATCTAGATTGTTATTCTGAATTGAATACACCGATCATCGTGGCGATAAACGAAATTGTCACCCCTGTCCGATAACCCTTTTAATTGGGATTTTATCAGGGAGGTTCGCTCAGGTTGATTTTGGCTTCGCGCGTCACGCGCATTCGAGATCGATCGTACGAGGCGGGTAATCATTTCATGAATCAGAGCGCGGTTGTGGAAAGTGTCGCCTCGGCTCCGCCGGTCGGCGGCGCTTATGAAAGCGGCGCGGCCGTCAATGTGTCGCCTACGGTTCAATTCATCATCTTTGCGATCGGCGACGAGCAATACGGCGTCGACATCATGGCGGTGCGTGAGATCAAGGGGTGGGTCGACATCACCCATTTGCCCAAGCAGCCCACGTATGTCCGCGGCGTGCTCAATCTGCGCGGCGCCATCGTTCCGATTATGGATCTGCGTTGCCGTTTCGGGCAGGGCCTGACCACGACGTCGCCGCTGCACATCATGATCATCGTGCAGATCGAGGGTCGTCAAATCGGTCTCATTGGCGATCGCGTGCTCGACATCGTTTCGGTCGACGTCGCCGAAATTCAGAAAGTGCCGCGCGCTTCCGCCGGCGCCGCCACCGACTTTCTCGCCGGTCTGGTGACGCACGACAACAGCATGATCGCTTTGATCGATTTGCCCGGGCTGTTGGCGATCGACAATACCGGCGACGCGCCGCTGCCGAGCGGCGCGACGGCCGGCCATTGATCTGACCGGCCGCACCGGCAGCGGGAAGAATTCCAAGTCAACAAGGGAGAACTGTAATGAAGCATCTCAAGACACTCGCGGCGATGGCGCTGCTGGTGAGCGCGGCGATGCCCGCCGTGGCCGCCGAATTCGCCACCAAGGATGAAGCCAAGGCGATGGTCGCCAAGGCGGTCGCTTTCGTCCAGGCGAACGGCGCGGAAAAGGCCTATGCCGAATTTACGGGTAAGAGCCCGGCATTCATCGACCGCGATCTGTACGTCGTGGTCTACAGTCTCAACGGCACGGTGCTGGCGCATGGCGCGAATACCAAGCTGGTCGGCAAGGACATGATGGAAGCGACCGATGTCGACGGTAAATACTACGTCAAGGAGCGCGTCGCGCTCGCCGCCAAGAAGGCCGACTTCTGGCAGGACTACAAATTCGTCAACCCGGTCTCGAAAAAGATCGAGCCGAAGCAGATGTTCTGCCATCCGCTGGCAGACACCGCGGTCTGCGCCGGCGTCTACGCGCAGTAAAAACTAAAAACAGGGTCGCTCGCGCGGCCCTGTTTCGCATATCTTTGGGGCGGTATTTATCCACCGAGCGGGACGATACAATATGTTTTCCTGGTTCGCCAATCTCCGGCTGCGGAATAAAGTTCTGATCGCGCCGGGAATCATGATTCTCGTTCTGGTTGGCGTCGGCAGCTTCGCCTTGCACGATCAGTCGGTCAATCAAGCTTCGGTCAACGCGCTGATCGTCGGGCCGATCCGGCAGGCCGAGACCGTCGCCGAGTTCACCAATGCGGCCTGGACCTCACAAGTTCATCTCTATCGATTAATGGCGACCGCCGCCAACGAGACCGATCAGGCCAAGATTAAGAGTCTAGCCGGGATCGCCACAAAGGCACTCGCAGAGATGGCTGCGAAGATGACTGCTTTCCAGGAGGCGGTCGTTCCCGGCGGGGCTAACGAAAAGAATATTGGTCAACTGAAGACGACAGTGGCGCAATATATCAAGCAATCCAAGAACGTCATCGATATGGCCGATGGCGATGCCGGCACGGCGCTGACCTTGATGATGGGCGCGACCCGCAGCTTCGCTTCGATTGAAAAGATAACCGACGACCTCAACGAATCCAGCAAGGATATGCGCGACCGTCAGATCGCGATCAACGATATACGTCATGATGGGCAGAAGACTCTGCTGATCGGCATTCTGCTGGTCTCTGTCGTCGTCGGGCTGCTAATCTCCGTGCTGGTCGGCCGTGGTATTTCCAAGCCGATCGTCGATCTTGTGCCCGAGCTGCGCAAGCTCGCCGGCGGCGACTTCAACATTTCGTTGTCGGCGCGCGGCCGCAAGGACGAGATCGGCCAGATATCGGCGGCGATCGACATGGTCGTCGA
>CANKBJ010000235.1 GCA_947479905.1 Bradyrhizobiaceae bacterium | reverse complement strand
GGAGACCAGGGGCGAATTGGCGACATCGCCGGTCAGGCGCTCATATTCGATGAACACGTTGCTCGACCATTGCGGGGTCCAGGCATAGAGCGCCTGCGCGCCCGCGCCATAGGAGCGCAGGCCGCCGCGCGCGTCATAGACCGGCAGGCCGGAGGCGACCGACTGCGTCGGCGTCACGCTGAAATAAGGACTGACGGCGGCAGCGCTCGACGCGGTCAAACGCGGGCCGGCCGAGAGCGTGAGTTGCCTGGTGACCGGCATGACGACATCGGCGGACAGATCAGCGACGACGCCTTTATGGCCGCCAATGCCCTGACGCAGTTCGGCGCGCGTGCGCAGCCAATCGGTAGCCCAGTATTCGCCGAAGATACCGAGCTCGACGGTCCAGTTAACATCGCCGAGGCCGCGCAGATCGCTGGAGTCGCTTTCCTTGCGCTGCATCCTGAGCTTGGCGGTCGGACCGAGCTTGACCGGGCCCTGATCGATAAGGGCGATGCTGGCGCCGTCGCGCGGACTGCGGAATTTCTCAGGCGTGCCGGCCTTGCGAATGCGAAAAACCGGGACCGGGCGCAGCCGAAAGCTGTCATCGCCTTCAAACTTCGGCCCCAGGCGCGCCTCGGCGCCAAGAGTGATGACCCATTCGGAGGTAGGCGTCGGCACCAGGTACTGCGAGGTCGGACGTGGCGCGGGTTGCGCAACGTCGGCGGCCTCGGCCGGCAAGAGCGACGTCAGACCGACGCCCGCAACCGCCATCGCCAACGCAACGGACTGATTTTTCGTCATTCGCCAGGCGCCCCACTCGTGTGTTCGAGTTTTCCTTATACCCGAAGATTCTTGAATTGCATCAAGCTCAGCCTGGCGGAACAGGTTCTATTTTGCCGTTTTTTCCAAGGCGTGTCTTCTTGGTGTCGCCGGTTTTCCCGCGCTTGCCGCGGTTCCGGCGGCGCACCGGCTCACCCGGCGGCGGCTCGCCGGCCGGCAGGACCTTGGGCTCGGCCGGCATGTCCGGAACCGGCGCCGCCGCCAGTTCGGCCGCCGGCGGCAGAACCGGGACGATCACCGGCCCGCCTAATTTGAGCGCTTCTTCTTGCGCTTTTTGGCGAGGCGGCGCCGTTCGCGGTAGCGCGATAGGCCGGCCTTTGCCTCGTCCACCGAACTGCGGCTCCAGTACAGCCCCTGCGCGATAGCGCGTCCCAGCCGCCCGCCGGCCCAGACCAGCTCGTAGGGCGCAAACAGCCGCCATGTCTGGTCGCCCTCGACGATGCCGCGCGCCACCAGGTCGCCGGCCATCGCCGTGGTGTTGAGGCCATGGCCGCCGAAGCCGCTGGCCAGCCAGACGCCGTCCGAGATCGCGCCGATCTGCGGCATGCGATGGACGGTGCGGCCGAGCGTGCCGCGCCACAGATGCGCCACCTCGACCGGGCCGAGGTCGGGATAATTGCGTTTGATGTCGGCAACCAATGCGGCCTTGAAGCGCTGCGGATCGGCCTGCCAGACGCGCATGCGGCCTGACCATTGCAGTCTTGGTCCAGAAGGATTTTTGCCGTCGACGATGCGGTAGTGATTGTCGGCGCGGTTGGTGTCGCTGATCGCGCCGCGATAGCGCACCAGTTCCTGCAGGCGCTCGCCAAGCGGTTCGGTCACCATCACGAAGGTCGTCACCGGCAGCAGAGTCGCGGCGATGTCCGGCATCAGTGCGCCGAGTTGCACATTGCCGGCCAGCACGACATGGGCGGCGCGCACGCGGCCATTCGGCGTGACGATGCGCTTGCGCACGCCGGCCGGGTCGATCGACAAAGCCGGCGTGTCCTCGAAAATGCGCGCGCCGGCTGTCTCGGCAAGACCTGCCAGGCCGAGCGCATAATTGAGCGGATGAATGTGAAAGGCGCTGCGGAAATGCACGGCGTTGAAATAGCGCTTGTTGGCAAGCTGCGCCCGCACCTGCGCCGTCGTCCACATTTCGGCGTCGGCGCCGATCCAGCGCAGGCGCTCGACCGAAGCGCGCGTCGCATCGGCGTGGTCGGCCTTGTCGACATGCAGCCAGCCATCGGTTTTAGCGACGCCCGGCAGTTTGTTGTCGTCGATGGCGCGGCGGACGTAATCCAGCCCCTGCTCCGCCAATGCCCAGAGCTGCTTGGTGTGATCGAGGCCGATGCGCTCGATCATGGCGTCGATGCTTTCGGAATAACCCGGCAGCACGAAACCGGTATTGCGGCCGGAGGCGGCCGAGGCGACGCTCGCCCCCTCCAGTACCACCACCGACCAGCCGCGCCGCGCGACTTCGCGCGCGACCGTCAGGCCGGCAAGGCCTGCGCCGATCACGCAGACGTCGACGTCGAGATCGTGCGCGAGGCGCTCGCGCGGCGGGCTCGCAACCCGCGTCGCCTCGTACCAGGTCGGCGCTGTGGTCGTGTCTTGCGTCATCGCCATCTATTACTTAGGCCATATAGCGGCGACACCCATGTTAGTGTCCCGCATAATCTGTAACCATAAACCGTGGCCCTTCCTACACGCGAATCGCAAACATGCGCCGACTTTTGCTGCTCAGGCATGCCAAGACCGAAGGCCACGAGCCGGGACGGGACGACCGCGCCCGGGTCCTGATCGAGCGCGGCCGCGCCGACGCCGCCCGGCTCGGCGCCTATATGGCCAGCCACGGACTGACGCCGGACCGCGTCATCCTGTCGCCGGCCGCCCGCTGCCAGGAAACCTGGACACTGATGGCGTCCGCCATGCGCCCGGCGCCCGCCGTGTCGACGCTGGAGCAGATCTACGACGCCACGCCTCAGGACATTGTCGGCGCCGTCCTCGATGCGCCGGCGGATGCCGAAGCGCTGCTGATCGTCGGTCACAATCCCGGCCTGCATGAAGCGGCCCTGCTGCTGATCGCCTCCGGCAATATCGACGCGCGCGAAAGCTTGCGCGAGCAGCTGCCGACGTCCGGGCTCATCGTCATCGACTTTGCCTTCGATGACTGGCGCTCCTTGCATCCGCGATGCGGCCGGCTGGAACGCTTCGTCACGCCGAAATCGCTCGACGCCGCGACACGGTAGCGCACGCGCCGACAAAATGTGGCACCATCGGCTAGGCTGTCGAGACGGAGGAGCGCGGCCATGTACAAACACATCCTGGTGCCGGTCGATCTGGCCGATACCGATCTGGCTAAGCCGGCAATCGAAACCGCGGTCGAAATGGCGCGGGCCTCCGGTGGCACGGTGCGCCTCATCAATGTGCAGCCGCTGACGCCGGTGATGCTGGCGGAATATGTGCCGCCGGATTTCGAGGCGCAGCAGCGCCGCTCGTCGGAAGACGCGCTCGGCCTGATCGCCGGCGAATGCGGGCTCGACCGCGCGCATGTTTCATATGTCGTGCGCAGCGGCGGCATCTATCACGAGGTGCTGGAAGAGGCGAAGGCGATCGACGCCGATCTCATCGTCATGAGTTCGCACC
Organism: Bradyrhizobiaceae bacterium; assembly: GCA_947479905.1. GTDB lineage: Bacteria > Pseudomonadota > Alphaproteobacteria > Rhizobiales > Xanthobacteraceae > Pseudolabrys. The sequence goes on along the minus strand of CANKBJ010000235.1, from coordinate 984 downwards.
GCCCGGCGATGCGCACCTATTTCCTCGGCTCCAATGCCGGGCATGTCGTGCGTTACGCGAAATGCTCGGTGCTGGTGGTGCGCAACAAGAGTTGAGGCAAAGGTCTCAGCCTTTCGGCACCAGCAGGTCCGGCAGCGCGCCGGGCGAATAGACGCCCGGCCTGTTGCGGCGGAAGTAATTACCGCCGTGCCAGAGAAACAATCCGACGAAAGCGGCGATGAACAGGGCGCCGGCCGGCGCATCGCTCTGCAAGGCGCGCAGGACGAGAAACGCCAGCCCGAGCGACACGACGCCGAATAGCGCCAGCCCCGGCCAATAGCGCAGCGGATGAATGCCCTGCTCGAACGATACCGGCGCCTTGGCCTCGGCCAGCCGCCGGTGCAATTCGGCCAGGAAAGCGGAATAGGATTTATCCAGCCGCTCCTGCTCGACCATGCTTTTCCACGAACTGGAGACAGCCTGGAGCTTGGGCGCACCGTCCGCCCATACCTCCATGACATAGCGCTGCGTCTGCAGGCTCACCGGTTTGAAAGTGAGGCGCACCCGGCGGGTGTCCCGATACAGGACATGACCGGAGCGGCGGCCATTTTCCCAGGCCAGTCCATCCGACGTCAGATGAAAAGCCCAGGGCGCGCCCATCAGCGATGGACGATAGCTATATTGTCGCCCGTCCGCCTCGGGACCGTCTGGAATTGTGTTCATGCGTGACTTCTATATGACAAAGCCGCGCCTGCCCAGAATTTGATCCCGATTTCGCCGTTAACCATGATCATGTTCATCCGCGCCAAAGCCGCGCGCCGAGCCTATGCGTGTGTTTCAATCGCGTATCGTATATATTAAGGGCACCTCGAACTATGCTCGTTCAGCGCATTTTCTACCATCCGGCGCGCACCGTTAGCCGATTTCGAGAGTGATTTTCCGCCGCAGCGGCTTCGTTTTGTCCACCCGGCAGGCCCTTTCGAGCGCTGTGGGCGGACTGTGCCT
>CANKBJ010000234.1 GCA_947479905.1 Bradyrhizobiaceae bacterium | reverse complement strand
CGTGCGCCAGGGCTGGGACGCCATCATCGGCAACGACGGCGCTTTCGTCGGCATGAATTCGTTCGGCGCCTCGGCGCCGTTCAAGGAACTGTACAAGAAATTCGGCATTACCGCCGAAGCCGTGGCCGACGCGGCGATCAAGAAGCTGGGCTAGTTCGACCAAGACCGGGAGTAAAAGACTATGACCATTCGTGTTGCCATTAACGGGTTCGGCCGCATTGGCCGCAATGTCCTGCGCGCCATCGCCGAAAGCGGCCGCACCGACATCGAAGTGGTCGGCATCAACGACCTCGGCCCGGTCGAGACCAACGCGCATCTCCTGCGCTTCGACAGCGTGCACGGCCGCTTCCCCGGCGAAGTCACCGTCAAAGGCGACACCATCTCGGTCGGCAATGGCGCCATCAAGGTGACGGCGGTCAAGGACCCGTCGACGCTGCCGTGGAAAGACCTCGGCGTCGACATCGCCATGGAATGCACCGGCATCTTCACCGCGAAAGACAAAGCCTCGGCGCATCTGACCGCCGGCGCCAAGCGCGTGCTGGTTTCAGCGCCCGCCGACGGCGCCGATCTCACTGTCGTTTACGGCGTCAACCACGACAAGCTGACCAAGGATCACCTAGTGGTCTCGAACGCCTCGTGCACCACCAATTGTCTCGCCCCCGTCGCCAAGGTGCTCAATGACCTGGTCGGCATCGACAAGGGCTTCATGACGACGATCCACGCCTATACCGGCGACCAGCCGACGCTCGACACCATGCACAAGGATCTCTATCGCGGCCGCGCCGCCGCTTTGTCGATGATCCCGACCTCGACGGGTGCTGCAAAAGCCGTCGGCCTCGTGCTGCCGGAATTGAACGGCCGCCTCGACGGCGTCTCGATCCGCGTGCCGACGCCGAACGTCTCGGTGATCGATTTCAAATTCGTCGCCAAGAAGTCGACCTCGAAGGACGAGATCAACGCCGCGATCAAACGCGCCGCCGAGCAGCAGCTCAAAGGCATCCTCGGCTACACCGACGCGCCGAACGTGTCGATCGACTTCAACCACGATCCGCACTCGTCGATCTTCCATATGGACCAGACCAAGGTCATGGACGGCACTCTCGTGCGCGTGATGTCGTGGTACGACAACGAGTGGGGCTTCTCCAATCGCATGTCGGACACGGCTGTGGCGATGGGCAAGTTGCTGTAGTCGAGCGCGCCGGGGCCGCTCATGAGCAATACCTTCCGCACGCTCGATCACGCCGACGTCAAGGGCAAGCGCGTGTTGATGCGCGTCGACCTCAACGTGCCGTATGAGAACGGCGTCGTCTCCGACGCGACGCGCATCGAGCGCATCGCGCCGTCGATCACCGAACTGGCCGACAAGGGCGCGAAAGTCATCTTGCTTTCGCATTTCGGCCGGCCGAAGGGCAAGGACGCTGCGCAGTCGCTCAAGCCGGTCGCCGCCGAAGTCGCGCACACGATCAAACGTCCGATCAAGTTCGTCGGCGATTGCATCGGCGAGGAAGCCGAGCGCGCCGTCGCCGCGATGCACTCCGGCGAGATCGTCTGCCTGGAGAACACGCGGTTTTATCCGGGCGAGGAGAAGAACGATCCCGCCTTCATCAAGGCGCTCGCCAAACTCGGCGACCTCTACGTCAATGACGCCTTTTCGGCGTCGCACCGGGCGCACGCCTCGACCGAAGGCCTGAGCCATGTGCTGCCGGCCTTCGCCGGGCGCACGCTGCAGGCCGAACTGGAAGCCTTCGAGAAAGTCCTCGACAAGCCGGCGCGGCCGCTGGTCGCCATCGTCGGCGGCGCCAAGATTTCGACCAAGCTCGAACTCCTCAGCAATCTGCTGGAGCGCGTCGATGTCTTGATTATCGGCGGCGCCATGGCCAACACGTTTTTGCTTGCGCTCAACAAGCAGGTCGGGAGAAGCCTAGTCGAGCGCGATCTGCTCGACACCGCGCAAAAGATCATGGACCAGGCTAAGGCCGCCAACCGCCAGATTCTGCTGCCGGTCGACGCCGTGGTGGCGGAAAAATTCGAGGCGAATGCGCCGTCGCGTGTGGTCGATGTCGATCACATCGGCCCGGCCGACATGATGTTGGATATCGGCCCGCGCAGTGTCGAGCAGGTGATCTCCGTGCTGGCCCGCGCCAAAACTTTGGTCTGGAACGGCCCGTTCGGCGCCTTTGAAATGGAACCGTTCGACAACGGCACCGTCGAAGTGGCGGAAGCCGCGGCGGAACTGACGCGGGCCGGCAAGCTTGTCACCGTGGCGGGCGGCGGCGACACAGTTGCCGCGCTCAATGTCGCGGGTGTTGTCGATCGCTTCACCTATGTCTCGACCGCCGGTGGCGCCTTCCTCGAATGGCTGGAAGGCAAGCCCTTGCCGGGCGTGGAAGTGTTGCGCGCGAAATAGCCTCCGGTCATTCCGGGGCGCGGCCATTTGGCCGCGAACCCGGAATCCAGAGGCGTGTTATTGTATCTGGATTCCGGGTTCGCGCTTTTCAGCGCGCCCCGGAATGACAAACGAGAGGGGACGATAATGAATCTTGCTGACCTGAACAAAGTCGCGGTCGCCATGACCGCGCCCGGCAAAGGCATTCTCGCCGCCGATGAATCCACCGGCACCATCAAGAAGCGCTTCGACGCCATCGCTACCGAAAACACAGAGGACAATCGCCGCGACTATCGCGAGATGATGTTCCGCACCGCCGAGGCGATGAAGAACCACATCTCCGGCGTCATCCTCTATGACGAGACCATCTGGCAAAAAGCCAAGGACGGCACGCCATTGGTCGACATCATCAAGGCCGCCGGCTCGATCCCCGGCATCAAGGTCGACGAAGGCGTCAAGCCGCTGCCGAATTGCCCCGGCGAAGTCGTCACCGTCGGCCTCGACAAACTCGCCGACCGTCTGACCAAATATTACGACGCCGGCGCGCGGTTCGCGAAGTGGCGCGCGGTGATCGATATCGGCCAGGGCATGCCGACCTTCTCCTGCATTCACGCCAATGCGCATGCGCTCGCGCGCTATGCCGCTTTGTGCCAGGCGGCCAATATCGTTCCGATCGTTGAACCTGAAGTGCTGATGGACGGCGCGCACGACATCGACCGCTGCGTCGATGTCACCGTTCGCGTGCTGAAGGAAACGTTCCAGGAGCTCTATTACAACCGCGTCGCGCTTGAGGGCATCGTGCTCAAGCCGAACATGGCGATCTCCGGTAAGAAGTGCGCCAAGCAGGCGTCAGTCGAGGAAGTCGCCGAGAAGACGGTGAAGATGCTGAAGGAATGTGTGCCGGCGGCGGTGCCGGGCATCGCCTTCCTGTCCGGCGGCCAGTCGGATGAGGCCGCCACCGCGCATCTCGACGCCATGAACAGAATCGGCAATTTGCCCTGGGCGCTGACCTTCTCCTATGGCCGCGCCTTGCAGGCCGCGCCGCAGAAGGCGTGGTCGGGCAGATCAGAAAATGTCGCCGCGGCGCAGCGCGCCTTCATGCACCGGGCGAAAATGAACTCGCTCGCCGCGCTCGGCCAATGGAAAGCCGACATGGAGAAGAAAGCGGCGTGATTTCGCAACGCGCGCGGTGCGCTCCCTCTCCCCGTTGGGGAGAGGGTTGGGGTGAGGGGGTCTAAATCTCGGTGGACCGAAACCCCTCACCCGGCTCGCCACAGCGCGTCGAAGACGCGCGCCAACGCGCTTATGGCTCGCCGACCTCTCCCCATGGGAGAGGTGAAAGAAAAAAAAAAGGCCGCCCCCACCGGGCGGCCTTTTCCATGCATGTCACTCTACGCGCGACGCAACAAACGCAATCACGCGAGACGCTACATTAGTCGCAAGTGGTCTTGCTGACGGTCTTCTCGCCGGTCAGCAATCCTTCCTTATGGACGGTGCGGCTTGAGCAGTCGCCCAAGGCGCCGCTGCCGGTGGTCGTTGTTGTGGACTTCGTCTCGGTGCCAAGCAGGCCGCCGCGTTCCTTGGTAGTGACGGTGGTCGAAGCCGAAGGCTCGGTCACGATCACGGCCGAGGGCGCGCGTTCTTCGGTGATGATTGTGGTCTGGGCGGTTGCGGCGAACGTGGTCGTAGCCAGCGCGAGAGCAATCACGGTAAGCTTCATCGGGTCGCCTCCTTGAAATGAAATCGATATGCGCGACAACGCCCGGATGTGGGCCTGGTTCCGGCGCGGCGCGCCTGTTGCCGCTCAACCGCTTTTACGGCTCGGAAAGCGCGGCCTTTTCACATCGCGCAAGGCTTAAAGAGGTATCGGAATCGTGATTGTACGCGCAGCGGCAACGCCGTACCTTGCGCGCCGGTTCCTTTCCTTCATTTGCATCCAAGGATATCCAACGTGATCGATCTCTACACCTGGACCACACCGAACGGCCGCAAGGCTTCCATCATGCTCGAGGAAATCGGCCTGCCCTACAAAGCGCACGCCATCGACATT
>CANKBJ010000233.1 GCA_947479905.1 Bradyrhizobiaceae bacterium | reverse complement strand
CTTGTGCGTAAGTCCAGACACTCGATGAAAGATGCCGGTCGTGAGCTCGCACCTGTTGCCGACCTATTCGCGCGTCGACCTCGCTTTCGAGCGGGGCGAGGGCGCCTGGCTGATCACGGCTGAGGGCAAGCGCTACCTGGATTTCACCTCCGGCGTCGCGGTCAATGCGCTCGGACACGCGCATCCGCATATGGTCGCGGCGATCACCGCGCAGGCCGCGAAGCTCTGGCACACGTCGAACCTGTACCGGATCCCGGAAGGCGAGAAGCTCGCCGCGCGGCTGTGCGAATTGAGCTTCGCCGATTTCGTGTTCTTCCAGAATTCGGGAACCGAGGCGATCGAATGCGCGATCAAGATGGCGCGCAAATATCAATCCGCCTCCGGCAAGCCCGAGCGCAACCGGATCGTCACCTTCGAGGGGGCGTTCCATGGCCGGACGCTTGCCGCGCTCGCCGCCACCGGCAACAAGAAATATCTCGAAGGCTTCGGCCCGGCGATGCCGGGCTTCGATCAGGTCGCGTTCAACGATCTTGACGCGGTCAAGAAAGCCATCACGGCGGAGACCGCGGCGATCATCATCGAGCCGGTGATGGGCGAGGGCGGCGTGCGCGTCGTGCCGCACAATTTCCTGCGCGCGCTGCGCAAGCTTTGCGACGATAACGGCCTGCTGCTGATCTTCGACGAAGTGCAGACCGGCATCGGCCGTACCGGCGACCTTTTTGCCTATCAACACACCGGCGTTGAGCCCGACATCATGGCACTCGCCAAGGCGCTCGGCGGCGGCTTCCCGATCGGCGCCTGTCTGGCAACCACTGAAGCGGCCAAGGGCATGACCGCCGGAACACACGGATCGACCTTCGGCGGCAATCAGCTGGCGATGGCGGCGGCCAATGCCGTGCTCGATGTCGTCGCCTCCAAGGGCTTCCTCGAGAAGGTGCGGCAGAATGGCCTGCTGATGAAACAGCGGCTCGCCGAGTTGAAGGACCGCCATTCCTCCGTGATTTCCGAAGTGCGTGGCGAAGGTTTGCTGATCGGCCTGCGCATGGTGCCGCCGGCCGCCGAGATGGTCGATGAATTGCGCAACGAGGAAATGATCACGGTCGCCGCCGGCGACAATGTCGTGCGGCTGCTGCCGCCTTTGATCATTGGCGAGACTGAAATCGCCGAAGCGATCGCCCGCATCGACCGCGCCTGCATTGCGCTTGAGAAGGCCCATCCGCGGCAGGGAGCGGCGTGATGAGCGGCGTGCGCCATTTCCTCGATCTGACCGATATTCCCAAGCCGGTGCTCAACGGGATTATCGCCAATAGCCGAACCATGAAAACCGCGCGCAAGCGCGGCGAATTGTCGTCGCCGCTCGCCGGCAAGACTTTGGCGATGATCTTCGACAAGCCCTCGACCCGCACCCGCGTCTCGTTCGATGTCGGCATGCGTCAGTTGGGCGGCGAAGCGATCATGCTGACCGCGCAGGAAATGCAGCTCGGCCGTGGCGAGACGTTGGCCGATACAGCGCGCGTTTTGTCGCGCTTCGTCGATGCCATCATGATCCGGACGCTCGATCACGAGTCGGTCGCCGAAATCGCCCGCTATGCCACCGTGCCGGTGATCAATGGCCTGACGCGGCGTTCGCATCCCTGTCAGGTGCTGGCCGACGTCATGACCTATGAAGAGCATCGCGGCTCGATCAAGGGCCGCAAGATCGCCTGGACCGGCGATGCCAATAACGTGCTGGCGTCCCTTGCGCATGCGGCCGAGCGGTTTGAATTCGAATTGCAGGTAGCGACGCCGGCCGAACTCAAGCCGAAGAAGTGGTTGATGGACTGGATCAAGTCCTCCGGCGCCGCGATCAAATGGACCGACGATCCGGAAAGCGCCGTCAAAGGCGCCGACTGCGTTATCACCGACACCTGGGTGTCGATGGGCGACCGCGACGGCAAACACCGCCATAACGTCCTCAAGCGCTACCAGGTCAATTCAAGCCTGATGGCCAAGGCCAAGCCCGACGCTTTGTTCATGCATTGCCTGCCGGCCCATCGCGGCGAGGAAGTCACCGACGAGGTGATCGACGGGCCGCAGTCGGTGGTGTTCGACGAAGCGGAGAACCGCCTGCACGCCCAGAAGGGCCTGCTTGCCTGGTGCCTGCACGCCGACGTTTGATGTCATTCCGGGACGGCGCCATTGCGCCGGACCCGGAATCCAGAGCGGCGATCTCTGCCCCTGGATTCCGGGCTCGCTCGTTACACTCGCGCCCCGGATTGACGGTTGTTGAAAGGGCTCGCCTTTCGCCGATCGCTGCCTACATAAGTCCAATGATCGAACCCAGCATGGCCTCTCCCGATATTGAAATTCCATCGCGCGCACCGGCGGCCACCAGCCCCGACGATACGGTGATGCCGTTTGAAGTGGCCTCGCTCGATCTGCGCGGCCGCGTTGTCCGGCTCGGGCCTCTGGTCGACGAGATCCTCGCCAAGCATGCCTATCCGGAACCGGTGGCAAAGCTTTTGGCCGAGGCGATCGTGCTCACCGTCATGCTCGGCTCGGCCTTGAAGATGGAAGGCCGCTTCATATTGCAGACCCAGACCGACGGTCCGGTCGGTCTGCTGGTGGTCGACTACACCACCCCCGGCAAGGTGCGCGCCTGCGCCCGCTTCGGCGCCGAAGGTGTCGTTGCCGCCGTTGCTGCCGGCAATGCCGACGCCGGCGCGCTGCTCGGCAAGGGCCATCTGGCGATGACCATCGATCAGGGCGCCAGTACCTCGCGCTATCAGGGATTGGTTGCGCTTGTCGGCGGCTCGCTGGAAGACGCCGCGCATGAATATTTTCTGCGCTCGGAGCAGATCCCAACCCGCGTGCGTCTGGCGGTTGCCGAGGAGCTGGTGCCGGGCGGCCGGAAGCGCTGGCGCGCCGGCGGCATTATGCTGCAGTTCCTGCCCAAGTCGGCCGAGCGCGCGCGCATGGATCTCGATCCCGGCAATGCGCCGGAAGGCGTCGAGGTCACCGCCGCGCCGGAAGACGATGCCTGGGTGCAGGGCCGCGCGCTGCTCGAGACGGTCGAGGATGTTGAGTTGATCGATCCGGCTGTGTCGAGCGAACGGCTGGCTTACCGGCTGTTCCACGAGCCCGGCGTGCGGGTGTTCAAGAGTTTCGACGTGCGCGCCGAATGCTCATGTTCGCGCGACACGGTCGAAGCCATGCTGCGCAGTTTCTCGCAGGACGATCGCGATCACATGGTCGAGGACGGCAAGATTTCCGTCACCTGCGAATTCTGCAGTTCGACCTATATCTTTGCGCCCGGCGAGACCGACCCAAAGTCAGAGTAACCATTTCTCGTCATTCTCGCGTTTGCGCGAGCAGGCGGGAAAATTGGTTTGCTATACTCGGTCCGATGTCACGCCTGTTCATCATTGCCGTCCTTTTGCTTTCGCCGGGCCTGGCATTCGCCCAATCCTGTCCTGCGCCACTCAATGGCGCGCGCAAGCTGGTCCTCGTCACCGCCGACACGATGAATTCAACGACCGCCAACGTGCAGCGCTTCGAGCGCGCCTTGCCTTCCGCGCCATGGATAAAGGAGGGCGACCTGGTTTCGGCCTTGATCGGACTCAAGGGTGTTAGTTGGGCGCATGGATTCCGCGCCTTCGCGCGGCCCGGCGAGCCGGTGAAAGTGGACGGCGACAAGCGCGTGCCGGCCGGCTTTTTCAAAATAGGCCGTCCGTTTGGCTTCGCGCCGTCGCAGCGTCCCGGTTACATTCGTATCGAGGACGGCATGACCTGCGTCGACGATCCCGCATCGCCCGCCTACAACACCATCGCCTCGCGCGCGACGGTCGGCCTCAAGGTGCGCGGCGAGGACATGTGGCGGATAGCGCTCTATCGGCGCGGCTTGGTGGTCGAGTATCCGACGAACCGCGCGGCTCGCGCCGGCTCCTGCATCTTCATTCATGTACGGCGAGCGGCTGCGAAAGGAACCTCGGGCTGCGTCGCGTTGCCGGAGCCGGCGTTGGAGGCCTTGCAGGATTTCACTGAGAGCGGCGCGGTGCTGGCAGTGCTGCCGCGTCAGGCGCTCTACCGGTTCAGGGGCTGTTTGCCTTAGCTTTTCCCGGGCGCAATGCAGCGTGAGTGCAACGAACGCTGCTTTGCAGAACCGGGAGCGTCGCGAGCGGAGTTTTGGGCGGTCCCGGGTCTTCGCCCGGGACAAGAAACGTCAATTGATCGTGCGGACGCCGCCGGCCGACGGCGCATCCAGCGAAAATGCCGGAATCTCGATATCGAAATGCTCGCCGCTATCGGTAGTCATGCCGTAGCTGCCGACCATGAAGCCGGACGGCGTCGGTAGCGGCACCCCGCTGGTGTATTCAAACGATTCCCCCGGCTTGAGGACTGGTTCCTCGCCCACGACGCCCGGACCCTTGACCTCCTGCAACCGGCCCGAAGCGTCGGTG
>CANKBJ010000232.1 GCA_947479905.1 Bradyrhizobiaceae bacterium | reverse complement strand
GGTGATAGCCGGTCGCGTAGGCGTACCAGATCTCGTAATTGCGGGGAGTCGCCGGCTGACGCAGCGCCCTGATCTGGCCGAGCGCGATCTCGCAGAACGCCATCGTGCGTTCGTGTTCATCCGCTTGACCGCTCATTAGAAAACCTCCTCGAGGCGTCGTTGCCTGTAGGTCTTCACGCGCACAACCGGGTGGCCGCGCGACGTCCCCAGAGCTTGGACGGTATTTCAGGGAGATGAATCGCCGGTAAATAAGGCGTTGATTGCCGCCGAAAGTTCACTGCCGCAAGTTTGGGCGCAAACGATGGAATCGGACGGTATCAGGCCTTAATGGTCACCGGGCGGAGCAAAAATGCCGGCAAATGTCTGCCATCGGGCTCTTCATCGGCTTGTTCGCGCTTGGGTTGCGGCTCGCCGCGGCGCACGGGAATGTTTCCCTGCGGCTGGCGCGGCTCGTGGCGCGGTCGTGACGCCTCGCGCGGGGGCCGGGACTGGTCGTTGCCGGCCTGCGGCCGTTCGATGCTGACCGGCGCTACAGGCACTGCCGGCTGATCCTGGCCGGGCGCGGCTGGCTGGATTTCTTGATGGGATTCTGGACGTGAATGCCGATCGCGGCCGCCGCGATTGCGGCCACCGCGTGAGCCGCGGCCTTCGCTGCGTTCCGAACTGCGTTCGCCCGGCGGGCGGCGATTGGGGCGCTGTTCGCCGCTGGCGGCGTCCGGCGTTTCAGCGGGCGCCGGTTCGCCCATCTGCGGAATGGGCATTCCCATCAGCTTTTCGATCGCGGCGACCGATTTGCCGTCGATCGGCGCGACCAGCGTGATCGCCGTGCCGGTCAAACCGGCGCGGCCGGTGCGGCCGATACGATGCACGTAATCGTCGGGGTGATGCGGCACGTCGAAATTGAACACATGGCTGACCGCCGGAATGTCGAGGCCACGGGCGGCGACATCGGATGCTATCAGCAGTTTGGCGCTGCCATTGCGGAACGATTCAAGCGCCGCGGTACGCGACGACTGATCGAGATCGCCGTGCAGGGCGACGGCGTTGAAGCCGTGACTGACCAGCGATTTATGCAACAGCGCGACTTCGCGCTTGCGGTTGCAGAAGATGATGGCGTTCTTGAAATTCTCGGCGCCGCGAATGAGCCGGCGCAAAGTGTCGCGCTTCTCATGGCCTTCGCGGCCGACAGCGACCTGGCCTTGCGTGATGGTGGTGGCGGCGGTCGCCGGCTTCGAGACTTCGACGCGCACCGGATTGTGCAGGAAATTGTCGGCGATGCGCTGGATTTCCGGCGGCATGGTCGCGGTGAAGAACAAAGTCTGGCGTGTGAACGGCACCAGCTTGCCGATGCGCTCGATGTCGGGAATGAAGCCCATGTCGAGCATGCGGTCGGCTTCGTCGATGATCAGGAGTTCGCAGCCCGACAGCAACAAACGTCCGCGTTCGGAATGGTCGAGCAGGCGGCCCGGTGTCGCGATCAACACATCGACGCCGCGCAACAGCTTGGCGTCCTGATCGCCGAAAGATACGCCGCCGATGATCAAGGCGACGTTGAGCTTGTGGTTCTTGCCGTATTTCTCGAAGCTTTCGGCCACCTGGGCGGCGAGTTCGCGCGTCGGCTCAAGAATGAGCGTGCGCGGCATGCGGGCGCGGGCGCGGCCTTTTTCCAGCATGGTGAGCATCGGCAGGACGAAAGCGGCCGTCTTGCCGGTGCCGGTCTGGGCGATGCCAAGCACGTCGCGCCGGGCGAGGACGTGCGGAATGGCCTGTTCCTGAATGGGGGTCGGCGTCTTGTAGCCGGCGGCGTCGATCGCGCCGATAACCTTGTCGGATAGGCCAAGTTGGGAAAAGGACATAAAACCTCGAGCAGGGACCGTGGGGGTCCGCGCCGGACATAAAACCAGTTGCAATGCGCGGGGGTCGGTCGAATCCAAGCGTTCGCACCGGTTGGCTGAAACATAGGGTGGAAAGACGCAAAGTCAATGCTACAACCCAATAAACCGCGTTAAAGCTTAATCTTTTCGCATCTGGGGGCGCAGAATGACCTCGTCTTTGCCGCTCGTTTTGGTGCCGGGCCTGCTGTGCAGCGCGCGTTTATATGCCGCCCAGGTAACGGCGCTCTGGCCGCATGGGCAGGTCGCCATCGCGGATCACAGGCGCGACAGCGATATGGCGGCGATAGCGGCCAGCATTCTCGCCGACGCGCCGGATCGCTTTGCGCTCGCCGGTCTGTCGATGGGCGGCTACATCGCATTCGCCATGATGCGGCTGGCGCCCGAGCGGATCGCCCGGCTGGCCTTGCTCGATACGTCGGCGCGTCCCGACCTGCCCGAGCAGGCCGCGGGCCGCGAAAAGTTCATTTCCCTGGCCGAAGCCGGCAAGCTGTCCGAAGTGGTTGAGACCTTGATCCCGCGCTTCCTGCATCGCAGCCGTCACAACGATGAGCCACTGAAAACCGAGGTGCGCGCGATGGCTGAGGAAACCGGCGCCGCGGCCTTTGTGCGTCAGACTCGCGCGATCATGGCCCGGCCGGATTCCCGCCCGCTGCTATCGTCCATTCGCTGCCAGACCTTGGTGCTGGTCGGCGAAGGCGATGAACTGACGACGCCGGAAATGGCGAAGGAGATCGCGGGCGGCATTGCCGGTTCGACGCTTACCGTCGTGCCGGACTGCGGCCACCTCTCAACCATGGAAAAGCCGGACGCAGTGAATGCCGCGCTGAAGGCGTGGCTGACAAGGGCGTGAACCCATATAAGGCAAATCGAGTACCGGCTTGGACGCGCCGGCCGATCGCCTAAGCGGACCGTTGCTGTATCCAGAACTGATACATGCTGCCGAACATGGCCGGGTATTCGATTTCGAGGCGGTTCCAATTATCGAGATTGGTCATGCTGGGATCGTCCGGAAATCGCCTAAGATATTCCTCGACCGCCATGTTGTTGACGGACTCGAAGCCAAGAAACGTGAGGCGATTGCCGCTGACCAATTCGGCAATCATTGGGATCGTAAACTGGTGTTCTTGTGCGTGAAAAATCAGGTCCCGGCACCCGCTTAAGGTTGAAAAATCACGTCGCCCAATAAGAGCATTCAGCAACGGGTCCCCGGCTTCGGCAATGATGTCCTGACGGCATTGTCTGATTGCGTCGGGATCGTGAGCGTATTCGCGACGCTTGATGTATTCGCGCGCAGCGCTCACATCTTTCCGCGCGTGCGCGCTATAGAGCCCAATCCGCATTAGCCCATCAGGCCGGAGGATTGAGAGCAGATTTCGCAGCCCAAGCGATGGGTCATTAAGATGATGCAGCACGCCGCTTGTCTCAATCACATCGAAGTCGCGATCGATTTCGTTGATCCTGACAATATCGGCTTGGGCGTATTCGATATTATTCAGGTTCGCCTCAATCGTTTTCCTCTTGGCGTAGCTAAGGCTCGTCAAACTGAGATCGATGGCGAGCACTTTAGCCCCGGTATATCTTGCGCCCGTCTCAATTGAATGTTGCCCGGTGCCGCAGCCGGCGATCAGGATATCGACGGGATTCTTGTGCAGCCTGCGAAATGCGCTATGCGGGAACAGGCGTGAAAGATGTTCGTCAATATGGATCGACTGACCATGTTCGGTCTTGACCCAGCGCGGGTAAGGATTCTGTTCGTATTGATCCATAACAAGCGCCGATACCCGATCGTCGATGACGGTGAGCGCGGGGATCGTTAGCCGCAAGTCACGTTCCTGGTTTGGTTCAACAATCTGTTGGTTGATAAGTTGACGGGTCGCACTGGTCCAGGGTCGACCAATCAGGCGGCTCGCTCCTTCGATGGAATGAAGTGGGAAATATGCCGCAACCACGGCGAGATGAAATGGCGGCACGTCGCTGCCGCCAATAATCGCGCCGGCGACCGCGTCTTTCAATTCCCGCGCCCGGGCTATCTCTTCAAAATCAAACGCATAAACATATTCGGTAATAAAGCATTGTTGCGCAATGGCAGCGATAAAGGAAATGGACTCTTCGGAATTGTGCCCGCCTGTCTCGGCGGCCTGATAAAGCATCGCGCGCCGGACGCGCGTCAACAGAGCTTCCAACTCGATATCGTGAATTGGCGCGTTCGTCAGAAGGGCGCGAAATAGTGAATCGCCGGCGAGTTCGCGCAGCGCAATATCGCCTCCATTATCTATTGCCGCTTTTATCACTTCGTTCTGTTTAACCACGGCCGCGCCAATTGAAATAAAATCCGCCGGCCTGCTCCAGGTCTCGGAGATCGCGCGGATAAGTACGTCCCGCAGTCCGTCAACAGCCGGCGCATGCCGCAATCTGCCGATGCTGCGGCGCGACAATCAAGATGGGAATCCCGCGACAATCAGGATGAGAATGCGCCGCTGCTGGGGTGACGAAGGGAGGGCGTAGCCCGACCGGAGTTACCCCAGCAGCGGCGTCGACGCCCGAAGGGGCCTCATTTGGCGGTAACGG
>CANKBJ010000231.1 GCA_947479905.1 Bradyrhizobiaceae bacterium | reverse complement strand
GTCGCCGCCGACGTCCAGAAGCTGATCGACAGCGCCGCCAAGGACCGGCCGCGCGGCGCGCAGGTCGTGCTGACCGGACAGATCACCACCATGAACAGCGCGTTCAGCGGCCTGCTTTATGGGCTGCTCGGCGCCGTGGTGCTGATCTACCTTCTGATCGTGGTGAACTTCCAGTCGTGGAGCGATCCCTTCGTCATCATCACCGCGCTGCCGGCGGCGCTGGCCGGCATCGTCTGGATGTTGTTCGTAACCGGCACGACCCTGTCGGTGCCGGCCCTGACCGGCGCCATCATGTGCATGGGCGTCGCCACCGCCAACAGCGTTCTTGTCATCAGCTTTGCCCGAGAGCGTCTGGCCGAACTGGGCGATCCCGTACAGGCCGCAATCGAAGCCGGCTTCGTGCGTTTCCGCCCGGTGCTGATGACCGCGCTCGCCATGATCATCGGCATGGCGCCGATGGCGCTCGGCCTCGGCGAGGGCGGCGAACAGAATGCGCCGCTCGGCCGCGCCGTCGTCGGCGGTCTTATTTTTGCAACCATCGCCACGCTAATGTTCGTGCCGGTGGTTTTCAGTCTCGCGCACAAGCGCGAGAGCCGATCCCGTGTTCCTGCGCTTGGAGAGCCGAATGTCGCCTGATCAAGGTCAGCCCCAAGAACGGCCCATGGTGACGCGCCGGGGCTTGCGCATTGCCGCCATCGCCGCCTGCGCCATCGTCGCGGTCGTCGTCATCTCCGGCATCACCATGCGCCGCATGGCCGACGCGCGCCTGAGCGAATGGACGGAAAGCCAGGCGCTGCCGGTGGTCAAGGTCGAGGCGCCCGATCTGCGCAGCAAGAAGTCCAGCATCGAATTGCCGGGCCGGCTGGAAGCCTATTCGCAGGCGCAGATCTTCGCGCGCGTCAGCGGCTACCTGAAGGACCTCAAGGTCGATATCGGCACGCCGGTGAAAGCCGGCGACCTGCTCGCCGAAATCGACGCGCCCGATCTGGATCAACAGATCATGCAGGCGGTGGCCGACGTCGCCGCCGCGCAAGCCAATCTGACTTTGGCGCGCGGCATTCTCGAACGCGGCCAGTCGCTGATCGAGTCGGGCGCGGTGTCGAAGCAGACGCTCGACCAGCGCGCTGCCGATGCCGAAAACCGGGCAGGGCTGGTGAAGTCTCTACAGGCGAATCTCGACCGGCTGAAGGTGCTGGAGAAATACAAGCGCATCACCGCGCCGTTCGACGGCTTGGTGACGGCGCGCACGACCGACGTCGGCGCGCTGATCAATGCCGGCTCGAGCGGCGGTCCGGCGCTGTTCGTCGTCTCCGACATTACCAAGCTGCGCGGCTACATCAACGTGCCGCAAAACTATGTGCCGAGCATCAAGATCGGCACCAAGGCGCAGATCACGGTGCCGGAATATCGCGGTCGGTCTTTCGCGGCGACGGTCGAGGCATCGGCGCAATCGGTCGATCCGACCTCCGGCACCACGCGCATGTTGCTGGCGGTCGACAATCCGAGCGGCGAATTGATGACCGGCGCCTTCGCCAATGTGCGGCTCGAACTGCCGAGCCCGGAAACCTCGATCCATGTGCCGGCGAGCGCGCTGATATTCAACCAGAACGGCATGCAGGTGGCGACCGTGGGCGCCGACGGGCGTATCGCGCTCAAGGTAGTGACGATCGCGCGCGATCTCGGCCGCGAGGTCGAAATCGGCTCCGGCCTGACCGCGCAGGACCGGATTGTCGCCAGTCCGCCGGACGGTATCGCTTCCGGCGACGAAGTGCGGATTGCCGGCGAGCCGAAGCTCAAGGATACGGCGTCGACCAAGCGGGCTGTGCCGGCGAAGCCGCCGGGCTGAGGCGTGCTCCACCGATCGTGGTCTAAACGCAGAGTGTGAGGACGTGGCGGATGGCGTTTGCGGGCGTTCTCAAGGCGCGTTTCGCGCCGGCGGAGGCTCGAAACGCTGATTGAACGGCGAACTGTGCTTCGCGGGCCCGACGTTCCGCACTTACTTTCAACAGTTATACTTGACTAATCTGTATAGACTACTACTTTGGCGAGCATTGGGGGCGCTTGCGCAATGGAAAAACTCACCAAAAAGCAGTATCTCGCAATCAGGTTGGCACTTTGGTTTATCGCAGTTGTAATAGCCGCAATTCCATCGATGAAAGGCACGGATAGCTTCCACGAATTATTGGAGGGCGAAT
This sequence comes from Bradyrhizobiaceae bacterium, assembly GCA_947479905.1. Classification (GTDB taxonomy): domain Bacteria; phylum Pseudomonadota; class Alphaproteobacteria; order Rhizobiales; family Xanthobacteraceae; genus Pseudolabrys. Next base: position 2,291 of record CANKBJ010000231.1, on the reverse strand, counting down.
CATTCCGTGATCTTTTGTTTATTGTAGTCCCAGTGTCAGCCCTAGGTCTGTCATCGACGTTTGATTATCTTTTTACCGCTTTTCCTGATTTGACGGGGAATGAGTTCTTCAACTCATTTTGGGCTATTTTAATAAACGGCGGGGGGATCATTACCGGTCTTGTCGGCTTCATAAGCATTCAGGATGGACCGCTGACGCCGGGCCAACTTTGGACGTATTCGGCTCTCACTGCATTCGCTATATTCGCGGGCTTTGTGACCGAGGTAATTGCCACGATGAACCATCGCGGTTTCAAGACTCCGCCCGGTGGCGGCGCCGCGCCGAGATCTCCTTCAGTCGCCCCTCACGTGGAACATGCTCGTTAGTCAATCATTAAAGACGGGGAAATAAGATGTTTGGACAGGAGCCTATTATGGCCGCAACCATCCTTCTGGCATTCCAGATATTTGCCGTTTTCGCGCTTGCTATCGGTTTCTTCGTGGTGCACCTCGGGCCGCAGTCGTTGCGCGACCGAGCTGCTAACCTCTATTACGCCTATATCAACCATGGCCGGTCAATTCGCCGCGACACTAGTATCGAGCGATAATCTCGATATTGGGCGAGCCGCGTGTTTCCAAATCTGCGCCCGACATTTCCGATTGGGTTGTCCAGATAAGCTGGTCGAATACTACCCATCTTTTTACACCAACCCACCGGGATCGACGCTGGCTTCATACAAGCGCAATTTGAGTATAGCCATGACGCGGCGCGCCCAGCCCGCTACAAGGCGGGCGAAAGGATATTCGCGCATGGCCGTTGACGAGCGCCCGTTCTGGCGCACCAAGAAAATGAGCGAGATGAGCCCGCGCGAGTGGGAGAGTCTGTGCGACGGCTGCGGCCGCTGCTGCCTCAACAAGCTCACCGACGTCGACACCGGCGAGACGGTCTATACCGATGTCGGCTGCAAGCTGCTCGACGGGAAAACCTGCCGCTGCACCGATTACAAGAACCGGCAGGCCAAGGTGCGCGATTGCGTGCGGCTGACGCCGCGCAATGTGAAACGCCTGACCTGGCTGCCGCCAACCTGCGGCTACCGCCTGGTGGCGGAAGGCCGCGATCTGGCCTGGTGGCATCCGCTGGTGTCGGGCAATCCTAACACGGTCCATACCGCCGGCATTTCCGTGCGCGGCAAGGTGGCGGCGAGCGAGAAGGATGTGCCGGACGAGCGGTTGGTCGACTTCATCGTCAGCTGGCCGGGCAAATGGCCGAAAGGTTCCAAGGGCAAGGGGCCGGTTGCGGCGAAAGCCGCCAAAGGCAAAGGCCTCTTGGCGGCATTGAAACTGGCGATCAAGATCAAACGGTAAGCCCACGCGCCGCCGAGCATGCCGCCGGCGTGACATATCACCTGCGCGCGGCCGCCCCTTGCTTCGCCGCGGGCGGCGGGGCATGTCGGCGCCATGACCATGACAAAGTCCGCGCACAAGGCTTCTCAAACATCCGCCCATAAATCCGCCGCGACGCCGGAGCCGCGTTCGCTGACCCATGCCGAGATCAAAGCGATCGTCATCGGCATCATGCTGACGATGTTTCTCGGCGCGCTCGACCAGACCATCGTCGCCACCGCGCTGCCGACCATCGGCCGCCATTTCGGCAATATCGACGATTTGTCCTGGGTGGTCACCGCCTATCTGCTGACCGCGACCGCATCGACGCCGCTCTACGGCAAGCTGTCCGACATTTACGGCCGCCGCGTCGTCATGCTGACGGCGATCGCGATTTTTATCGCCGGATCGGTTGCCTGCGCGCTGGCGCCGAGCATGCCGGCGCTGGTCGTGGCGCGCGCGCTGCAAGGCCTCGGCGGCGGCGGGCTGATGGCGCTGGCGCAGACCATCATCGCGGACATCGTCAGCCCACGCGAACGCGGCCGCTATCAGGGCTATATCGGCGCGGTGTTCGCGCTGTCGTCGGTCGGCGGGCCTGTGCTCGGCGGTTTTCTCACCGAGCATCTCGACTGGTCGCTGATCTTCTGGATCAATCTGCCGCTCGGCCTGATCGCGCTCGGCATGACCTCGAGCGTGCTCAAGCTGGTGCCGTTCCATCCGCGCAAGCATCGGCTCGACGTCGTTGGCGCGCTGCTGCTGATGGCGGCGGCGGTCTTGCTTTTGCTGGCGCTGTCGTGGGGCGGCCGGCGTTACGACTGGATCTCGGCCGAGATCGGCACGCTGTTTCTGATATCGGCGATCGTGTGGGCATTGTTCGCGTGGCGGCTGGCGAGCGCGGCCGAACCGTTCCTGCCGCTCAGCGTTCTCGGC
>CANKBJ010000230.1 GCA_947479905.1 Bradyrhizobiaceae bacterium | reverse complement strand
GGAGCACGCCGCATCGTCGGGAAACAGCCGCTGAAGCTCGGGGAGCGATTGGGGGAAAGCCAGGTCGTCACGCTGGTGGATGTCCATCGCGCCCATCATGGGCAGACACTAGCCCTAGTGGGTGTATGCGTCAACCGGATAGGCAAGGAACCTTCCATGAATAAAATCGAACGCCAGCAATTCCAAGAGCGCATGGCCCATATCGCTCACAAGGCCATCGACGCCTGCGAAAAGATCGTCGACACGGTCAGTGCCGGTCTGGAAAACGCGGCGCACCCGCACCGCGCCCCGGCAGTTGTCGCGCGCCGCCAGATCGCCAACATGCTGCGCGTGTCGCAATATTGCGCCAACCGCGCCTGCCGCCGTTCGCATTGCTGCCGCGGCGAGCCGGCGCATTGCCTCCAGTCGGTCCTGCCGCTGCTGCCGGCGCAAACCTTTAATGGCCTGCGCCGCGGCAAGCGGCGAGCCGGCAATATGTGATAGCATCGCGCCATGATCGACCGTTCGCATCCGCAAGCCATCGCCATGGAAGTGCTCGCCGCCTATGCGGCGCACGCGCCGCTGACGCCGTTCTCGTCGCGTCCCGGCGGCATGACGCTGGACCAGTCCACGCGCGTGTTGCCGATGCTGCGCGCCGCGTTCGAGGCGCGCGGCGAGAAAATCCTCGGCCGCAAGATAGGCTTCACCAACCGCTCGATCTGGGCGCAATACGGCGTCGATGCGCCGATCTGGGGCTATGTCACCAGCGCGACGACGCATGACCTTGCGACGACACTCACATCGTCATTCCGGGGCGCGAGTGAAACGAGCGAACCCGGAATCCAGCCGCGATCGCTGCAAGCGCAACTGGATTCCGGGTCCGGCCTTGCAGGCCGTCCCGGAATGACGGATCGAAAAATATCCACGTTGCCCGCGCGCGAATTTTGCGAGCCGCGCATCGAGCCGGAAATCATGTTCGGCCTGAAGGCGTCGCCATCAACGGCGATGGACGAGGACGCGCTCGTCGCCTGCATCGACTGGCTGGCGCTCGGCTACGAAGTCGTGCAATCGCCGTTCCCGGACTGGAAATTCAAACCGGCCGACACCATCGCCGTCAATGCGTTGCACGGCGCGCTCTTGATCGGCGAACGTCACGCCTTCGCGCCGCGCGCCGACGCCTGGCGGCGCGAATTGGCGAGCTTCACCGCGCAGCTTTATTGCAATGATCGTCTCATCGACAGCGGCGGCGGCGCCGCCGTGCTCGACAGCCCGCTTCACGCGCTGCGTCACCTCGTCGATATGCTCGCCCACGACCGGCACAATCCACCTTTGGCCGCGGGCGAGATCGTCTCGACCGGTACTTTGACCAAGGCGTTTCCCGTGAAGAGCGGAGAAATCTGGCATACCTCCGTCGCCGGAATTCCGCTTGCTAGTGTGAGCTTGCGATTCGTCTAGTCACTTTTGCTCACATCGGAGATTCGTTTCGGTCGCAGCGCACACCAGCGGATCAGTAAGGACGCTTACCATATTACCATTCGCTGCACATAGCGCTGCAAATTTTGTAGCGCTGCGACCGTTTGTCGGTATTGGCGTGCCTTTTTTGTCAAATTTAATGTTCAAGAACAAAATTTGTTTGCGTGAACCTCACCTATTTGCAACCCTCCATGGTTCAATGCTGGGAGAACGTTAAAAGATGCTACTTTTGTTTCCGGGCGAGAATGCCGCGCGCGATACGTTGCGGTTCGCCGAGGAAATCGCCGGTTATGGTCTTTGGCAAGTCGATTTTGCCACCGGCAAGATGAACTGTTCGCCCAACACTTATCGCCTGCTTGGCCTCGCGCCCGTCACCTCGGCGATGGGGGACGCTGGCGAGCCGCTGAGCTTTACGACCTTTGAAAAAGTCGCGCATCCGGACGACATTCCGGTTGTCGCTGAAATCCAGCATATCCTCGGCCAGGGCCTGCCGATCGACCGCCAATTCCGCGTCGTTCATCCCAATGGTCGCGTTCGTGCGATGATCATTCACGGCGAAGCCTTGATAGGTCGCGACGGCAAACCGGAGCGCGTCGTCGGTGTGCTGATGGACATGACGCGACATGTCGAATCCATAGCGGCCTCCCAAATCAATTCCGATCGGGTCCATAATTTGATGGCAGCGATTGGCGGCGCAATCTGGATCACCAGATCCGACGGTTTTTACACCGATTTTCTTCTGCGGGACCAAAAAGGCTACGTGCCCGAGAACTTTCAAGGCAATAACTGGCACAATGTCGTCCACCCGGACGATCTCGGCAAGGTTTTGCGAAACTGGGAGATCGCTGAGATCAATAAGACAATTTTTGCCAGCGAACATCGCGTCCGCGGCACGAATGGCGACTACCAATGGCGGCGGGCCTACGCCACGCCGATTGTGGCGGACGATGGCTCGGTGCGGGAGTGGATCGGAATATCGCTGGCGATGCATGAAAAATCCGTAACGGCCAATGCCGGCAACCGACTTCTGACCGCCGCGCAGATACGTGCCGCGCGCGGCATATTGAACTGGTCGGTGCGCGACCTCGCCAGCCGCACCGGCCTGTCGGTCGGAATCGTGCGGCGGCTCGAGGAGAGCGAAGACGCCGGCAAGAATGCCGCCGACGCCCTGATCTTGATAAAAGACTCGCTTTCCGCCGGCGGCGTGGATTTTTTTGTCCTGGCGAGCGGCGAAGCCGGCGTTTTTCCGACAAAAAAAGAGAACCGGCTCAAAATTGTCACCAAGAACGGCGGCCGAAAAATAAGTACGGCGTAGCGGCGGGCATTTACGAAGAAAATGGTACCGATCGGCGCGGTACAAGGATCATGGACGCTCCGTTTCGCGGTTTCCCGGCTCCGGCCCGACGAAAATTGTCGCTCCGGTCGCATTTTTGGTTCAGCTCAATGGCGAAGCGGCATTTTCTGCGGCCGGCGTGCAATTCCGTAGTCTTTCGCGCAATCCGATTTCGCCTCAAGGTGGTGGCAATTCGAAACGCCAAACCGCAAGGAACCACCATGAAGTCCGCGATCATCAAGCGCTCGGTCGTCGTTGCCGGCAAGAAGACCAGCGTCAGCCTCGAAGACACGTTCTGGCTTGCGTTGAAGGAAATCGCCGCGCAGACGCGCACGCCGCTCGGCCAGTTGCTGGATCAAATTTCCGGCGGCCGCAATAACGCCAATCTGTCCTCCGCCGTCCGGCAATATGTGATGCAGCATTTCTACAGCAAGGCGACCCAGCCGGCCGCCCGCTCCAATATTCGTCCCGACTTCTTCCTGCAAAGCGTCGCCGGGGCGTAAGGGCAAGACCGGGCGCGAAATCCCCCCTTTGCGCCCGGCTTGTTCTTCGGCTCGGTCTGCGTTTATATCCGCGTATGGCCAATGACGTCCGCGACAACGCCGCCCGCCACCGCTTCGAACTCGACGCGGAGGGGCACATCGCCTTTTCGCAGTACAAGCGCGCCGGCGGCGTGATCGATATCATGCACACCGAAGTCCCGCCGGCGCTCAACGGCAAAGGCATCGGCTCCCGCCTGGTCCGCGGCCTGCTCGATCTGGCCCGCGCCGAGGGCGCCAAGGTCCGCCCGCTCTGCCCCTTCGTGCGGTCCTATATCGACAAGCATCCGGAATATGCCGACCTTGTCGCCTAACGCAATTTTTACCCTTCGGTAAGACATTGAACCCGGGCGCCCCACCCCCCGGGAGTTAGTCTTGGATTTCGCCGCCGGCTTTTCATTCTTCGTCGGCCAGATCGGCAAATTGCTGTTCTCGCTCGGCTCGCATTTCTCGCTCACGTCGCTCGGCGCGGCGTTGCTATTCGCGTCGGGTTATTTCGCCTGGCAGCGGCTCAAGCGCGGCCGCCGCCTGCGCTGGCGCACGATCTGGCGCGCGCTGTTTCCCAGGCGCATCGTCGAAGCCAAATCGAACCAGGCCGATATCGGCTATCTGTTCTTCAACGTGTTCGTGTTCGGCGTGGTGTTCGGCTGGGCGGTGTTGTCCTATCAATCGATCACCAATGGCGTGATCGCCGGATTGAATGCGATGTTCGGTCCGGTCTCCGCGACGACATTGCCCGCCTATGTGTCGCGCAGCGTCATCACCGCGATGCTGTTTCTTTCTTACGAGCTAGGCTACTGGTTCAACCACTGGCTCAGTCACAAGGTGCCGGTGTTGTGGGAATTTCACAAAGTCCATCACAGCGCTCAGGTGCTCACGCCGCTGACGAATTTCCGGGTGCATCCGGTCTATACCTGGATTTTCGCAAATATTCTGGCTTTCACGGCGGCGCTGGCGAACGGGATCGGCAATTACATGTTCGGCGAAACAGCGTATCAATATGCGCTGTCCGATACCAACATTATCCTGGTGCTGTTCATCCACACCTATGTGTGCGCGCACCGGGTGATTGCGACCACCTGTTCCAACTGATTGCGACCAGGCGTTCCGATTGATCGCGACCACCCGTTCCGGGCGATTGCGACCAGGCTGTGAACGGACGTGACGGGCACCGTTGGGTGATCTTCGAATCGGCATGGC
>CANKBJ010000229.1 GCA_947479905.1 Bradyrhizobiaceae bacterium | reverse complement strand
TCTTCGACATCTCGTGCGATTCCGCGAGTGCTGCGGCGAGATGCTTCAACGTGACCGTTGCCGGTGCCGGGGCTTTTGCAGGTGCCGTAGCCATCAGGGGGACCCTCCTCTTGATCCGCAGGTTTGGCGAAGCGCCAAACTGTTATGCCCGCATAGACGATTCGGGTGCGGTCTGACCATCGATTCTTATCGGTAAATAAGGCATTTCTGCAATTGTGGCCGAATCCCTCGGGTTCGCCTTGACTTGGGGTATGGCCCCCTCTATCTCGATCCGACGCCCGCGGGGGCGTAGCTCAGTTGGTTAGAGCGCTGCCCTGTCACGGCAGAGGTCGCGGGTTCGAGTCCCGTCGCTCCCGCCATTTTTTCAAAGACTTAGACCCGGATGCGGGCAGCCGCCACGGGCAGCCCGGGCGGTCGGTCCATGGTCGAAAACCCCTCCATCTCCCAGGTCCAGGCGCTGTTTTTCGACGTGTTCGGCACGCTGATGGACTGGCGCACCTCGGTGGCGCGTGAGTCCCGGCTGATCCTCGAGCCGCTCGGCTACAAGCTTGACTGGCTGGCCTTTGCCGACGCCTGGCGCAACGAGTACCAGCCCGGCATGGAAGAAGTCCGTTCGGGCAAAATTCCGTTCAGCAAGCTCGACGTGCTGCACCGGCGCAACCTCGAGCGCTTCTTACCGCGTTTTTTGCCGCGCTTTAACGTCACCGGCCTGCCGGAGGAGACGATGCGTGATCTCAACCTCGCCTGGCACCGGCTCGATGCCTGGCCGGACGTGCCGGGTGCGCTTATCCGGTTGAAGACGCGATACCGCATCGCGCCGTGTTCGAACGGCAATATCTCGCTGATGGTCGATCTCGCCCGCCGCAACAAATTGCCATGGGACGCCATCCTCGGCTCCGAGATTGCCGGCGACTTCAAGCCGAAGCCGCGCGTCTATCTCGCCGCCTGCGAGGCGCTCGATCTGGCGCCTGAGCAATGCATGATGGTGGCGGCGCATTCGCGCGACCTGAAGTCGGCGGCGGAATGCGGCCTGCGCACCGGGCACATCGCCCGGCCGCATGAATACGGACCCAACACCGGCGAGACCGGGCCGATCGTGCCGGTCGATGTCGCGGGAAGCGATCTGGCGGATTTGGCGGGGAAGCTCGGGGTGTGACAACTGTCGTCCCCGCGAAGGCGGGGACCCATACGCCGTGCCTTATCGATGTACCGCGGAGTATGGGTCCCGGCTCGCGCTCACGAGCGTTCGCTTGGCCGGGACGACAGTAACTTACCCCCGATACACCGGCTCGGGCTGCGCGTACCACGACGCCAGGATGTGATAGACCATCATGTAGTTCTTCTGCTGGAAGCTGGCGTGCGAGATGCCGGACATGACGGTGAACTGCTTGTCCGGGTTCGGCAGTCTGGCGAAGAATGCGAGCAGATCCTCCATCGAGGCGATGCCGTCGTGCTGGCCGCGCATGATCAGGGTCGGCACGGTGATGTTCGCCGGATTCACCACCGGCAGCTTGGAACACATGTCGACATAAGTGCCGGTCGGCACCGAATCGTCGAGCGCGCAAACGGCATCGGCGAAAGCCTCGATAACGTTACGGTCGGCGGTGTCTGGATGGTCGCGGTCGAACACCGAATGGATGAAGGCCTTGTTCATCGGCCGGCGGTTGATCTTGATGAAGTCGGGCAGCTTCTTTTTGCGCTCGGCCAAAGTCGGCGAGCCTTCGCCGGTCCACACCATGGCATCCAGCGCCAGCCGCGCCACCATCTCCGGGTGACGCTCGGCGAACAACGCGGCGCGCAGCGCGCCCGACGAAATGCCGTAGACCATGAACGGACGCTTGCCGCGCAGGTTCTGAATATACAACGCCGCCGCGTAGCAATCGTCGGCGCCCTGTGAAATTGGCGCGTTGTTGTCGCGGTCCTTGGTGGAGCGGCCATAGCCCTCCATGTCGACGCTCCAGCAATCGTAGCCGAGCCCTGCGAAGTGCTCCATCGCCGAGGACGACGGCCGGCCCGGCACCTGAAGATCGAAGGTCGGCTGCGAGGCCATCGACGAGCCGTGTACGAACAGGATGGTGGCGCGCGTCTTGGCCGGGTCGCCGGCGTTCTTGTTCCAGAGGAACAGTCTGGCGCCGTCGCGCGTCGTCCAGTGTTCCGTGCCGGCCATAGCCGTCGGCTTGGTCATTTCATTCATAGCAGTGTTCCGTGGTCAGAAGGCGGCGCTTCAGTTGATATGGCCGATGCGGTTGGTGGCGATGATCTTAGCCCAGTTTTCGACCTGTGCCTGCATGAACGCCGCGAATTGGGGTTGCGTCATTTCGATCGGCACGGCGCCCTGATTTTCCCATGTCTCTTTCAGCGCAGGCTGCGTCACCGCTTTGGTGATTTCCCGATTCAGGAGTTCGACGATCGGCCGCGGCGTGCCGGCCGGCGCCATGAGGCCGACCCAGAGGCTGGCGTGAAAGCCTTTCGCGCCGGCTTCATCGAGCGTCGGCACATCCGGCAATATCGGCGAGCGGGTCTTGCCGCTGGTGCCGATGGCGCGCACCAGTCCCTGTTTGATCATCGCCGCCATGGTCGGCACGCTGTCGAACAGGATCTGGATTTGCCCGCTGAGGATGTCGGTGCGCATGCCGGTCGAGCCTTTGTACGGCACATGCTGGATATCGATCGCGGTGAGATATTTCAGAAGCTCGCCGGCCATATGGTAATTGGAGCCGGGGCCGGACGAGCCGTAATTGAGCGCGCTGGGTTTGGCGCGCGCCAGCGCCAGCAGTTCCTCGAGATTCTTGGCCGGGACGGTATTGCTGACGACCAGCACCAGGTCGGTGTCGATCAAGGGTGCAACCGGAACGAGATCGTGCATCAGCCGGTACGGCTTTTTGTCATAAAGCGTCTCGTTGACGGTTTGCGTGCCGGATACCAGCAGCAGCGTGTAGCCATCGGCCGGCGCCTTGGCGACGAAATCGGTACCGATGGTGGTGCCCGCGCCGGGACGGTTTTCCGTCACGAAGGGCTGGTGCAATGACTTCTGCAACTCGGCGGCGATGGCGCGGGAATAGACATCCGATGGACCGCCGGCGCCGAATGGCACGATAATTCTGACCGGCCGGGACGGGTATTCCTGTGCGGCGGCCGGTTCGATGAAAATGCCGGCAGCGATCGCCGCCACAAACGCCACCGGGAACACGCCACCGATCCGTCGCCGGATTGTCATCGATTCGTCCCCACGCGTTTTCTGGTTCTGCTCACGCTTGAGGCAGACTATCGAGGCCACTGCGCCAGGCTGTCAACGGCCCGCCGAAAATCGTAAGCCAGACAAGCGCTATGCTCGTGGATGGTTCCCGAACACTGTCTTGCCACCCATTGTGCGCTGCGCTAAGCCTCAACCGCTTCCGACCTTGAATTGTTTCTAATCAAGGCCTTGGGTTTCTGGGCATTTTAGGCTGGGCGCCAGCTCGGATTGCCGAAGCGGCCCGGGACTCGTTTTCCGGGGTCGGGGCGGGACTGCCGCAGGGGTCGCCGATGAACGCATTGCTGCTCGACTATTTGCCCCTCGTGGTGTTCATCGCGGTCGCGCTGGTGATCGGACTGGCGCTGCTGGTGGTTCCCTTCATCGTCGCCTTCAGCGCGCCGGACCCGGAAAAACTGTCGGCCTACGAATGCGGCTTCAACGCCTTCGACGACGCGCGCATGAAATTCGACGTGCGGTTCTATCTGGTCGCGATCCTTTTCATCATCTTCGATCTCGAAGTGTCGTTCCTGTTTCCCTGGGCGGTGGCCTTCAAGCAGGTCGGCGTGTTCGGCTTCTGGTCGATGATGATCTTCCTCGGCGTTCTCACCATCGGCTTCATCTACGAATGGAAGAAGGGGGCGCTGGAATGGGATTGATCAGCGTAAAGGGCACGCGCGCATGACCATGGTCGCACCCGCGCCACGCGGCATTCTCGATCCGCGCACCGGCCAGCCGGTCGGCGCCGACGATTCATTTTTTATTGGCGTCAATAACGAGCTGGCCGACAAGGGCTTCATCGTCGCCGCCGCCGACGACCTGATCACCTGGGCGCGCACCGGCTCGCTGATGTGGATGACGTTCGGTCTCGCTTGCTGCGCCGTCGAGATGATGCAGATGTCGATGCCGCGCTATGACGCCGAGCGCTTCGGCTTTGCGCCGCGCGCCTCTCCCCGGCAGTCCGACGTGATGATCGTCGCCGGCACGCTGACCAACAAGATGGCGCCGGCTTTGCGCAAGGTCTACGACCAGATGCCGGAGCCGCGCTACGTCATCTCGATGGGTTCCTGTGCGAACGGCGGCGGCTACTATCACTATTCATACTCGGTGGTGCGCGGCTGCGACCGCATCGTGCCGGTCGACATCTACGTGCCGGGCTGTCCGCCGACCGCCGAGGCGCTGCTCTACGGCGTGATGCTGTTGCAGAAGAAGATCCGCCGCACCGGCACGATCGAGCGGTAAGCGGAAAGCAAGATATGCTAGACATGCTCGACAGGTTAGGGGCCACGATCAAGACC
>CANKBJ010000228.1 GCA_947479905.1 Bradyrhizobiaceae bacterium | reverse complement strand
CGGATCCATGCGCAGCAGGCCGCGCTCAAGAACCTTCGCGGCGGCGCTGTCGACTTCCTTCTGCGTCAGCGCCGGATCCTTCGGACTGGCGCGGCGCAGCACCGCCTTGACGCGCTCGACCAAGAGACGCTGCGAAAACGGTTTGCGGATGAAATCGTCGGCGCCCATCTTGAGGCCGAACATCTCGTCGATTTCCTCGTCCTTCGAGGTGAGGAAGATCACCGGCATGTCCGACTTCTGGCGCAAGCGGCGCAAGGTCTCCATCCCGTCCATGCGCGGCATCTTGATGTCGAGGATGGCAAGGTCTGGCGGCGAGGTCTTGAAACCGTCGAGCGCGGAGGCGCCGTCGGTATAAGTCATGATGCGATAGCCTTCGGCTTCCAGCGCCATCGACACCGAGGTGAGGATGTTGCGGTCATCGTCGACGAGAGCGATTGTTGGCATAGAGCCCCTCTAATGCGTCGTCTGAAAAAATTGCGTGACGGCCCGCCAGGATTGAAACCTGGAGCTAGGTTTGAAGCCCAGAAACAGGGTCCGAAATGTGGCCTCTTTGCAAGAACTATGTGATTCTGTAGCGAATTCAAGGTCAGTGGCGTCACATGGACGCAAATACATGTTTAAGGCCGGGCAGGTTAAGGAGCGCGCATGGACGCAGGCACGGGCGACAATAAGAGCAAAAGCGACGCCGAATCGCCGCTTCCCGGCGTCATGCCGGGCCGAACGCCGGAGAATGCGCCCCAGGCGGCCGATTTCGCGCCGGTGCCGCAGGCCAAGGCGCTGCTGCGTGCGACCCGCACCGGGACACTGGCGACGCTCGACCGCAACACCGGGCATCCCTTTGCCTCGCTGGTCAATGTCGCCACCGACGCCAACGGCGCGCCGCTGATCCTGATTTCAAAGCTGGCGACCCACACCGCCAATCTGGAAATCGACGGCCGCGCCTCGCTGCTGCTGGCAACGACGGGCAAAGGCGACGCACTCACGCATCCGCGGCTGACCGTGCTCGGCCGGTTCGAGGCGGTCGGCGCCGATCACGCCGATGCTGAGCGTATGCGCCGCCGTTTCCTGGCGCGGCATCCGAAATCGAAACTCTATGCCGGCTTTCCCGACTTCGCCTTCTGGCGCATGCAGGTGGCCTCCGCTCATCTCAATGGCGGCTTCGCCCGCGCCGCCGATTTGACCGCCGCCGATGTGTTGACCGACATTGCCGGCGCCGGGGCGCTCATCGACGCGGAGGCGGGCGCGGCCGCGCATATGAATGATGATCACGCCGAAACATGCCGGCTATACGCGACCAAGCTTCTCGGCGCGCCGGCCGGCGACTGGCGCTGTCCCGGTCTCGATCCCGACGGTCTCGATTTGCAGAACGGCCCGGACGCGCTGTGGCTGCCGTTTCCGCGACGCGTCACGTCGCCGGGGGAACTGCGCGCGGTGCTCAAGGAACTGGCCGAGCAGGCAAAGGCGCGCTGAACGCTAACCGGGTGTTGCGGGCGCGTGCCCACGTTTTCGTTTCTCCCGCGCGATCGCGCCGCACGCATCCGTGATCGCCATGGCGCGCCGGATGCGGCACACTCGCGGCGAACAAAAAAACTAAAGGGGAGCGAAACGATGCGTTATTTCACATTTGCGAGCGCGTTGGCGAGCGTGCTGGTCATGGCCGCCGCGCCGGCTGTCGCGGCCGAACCGATCGCGCTGCGCGACATGGGCTCGTTCCACATCGGCGGCCGCATTGCCGAGGTCACCGGCAAGGAGGTGCGCATGATCGTGCGCCAGCCGGGCGGTCCGCAGACCAAATACGATCCGAACGGCCAGTTCATGGTCGAGCAGATGTATGTGCAGTATTTCCTGCCGCAGAATCGCAAGGGCAAATATCCGCTGCTAATGTGGCATGGCGGCGGGCTGACCGGCGTCACCTACGAGTCGACGCCCGACGGCCGCGAAGGCTGGCTCAACATGTTCGTGCGCAAGGGCTGGGATACGTATGTTTCGGACGCGGTCGAGCGCGGCCGTTCCGGTTTCGCCTCGCCCGACGTCTGGCCGTCGGAGCCGACCTTCCTGAACTATCAGGATCCGTATGAACGCTTCCGTATCGGCCAGGGCGAAGGCTCGTGGAACGCCGACCCGCAAAAGCGCAAACCGATACCCGGCACGCAGTTTCCGGTCGAAGCCTACGAGAACTACATGAAGCAGTCGGTGCCGCGCTGGCTGTCGACGGACGATGCGATCATCGCCGGCTATGTCGCGCTGGTCGACAAGATATGTCCCTGCGTCGTGCTGATGCACAGCCAGGGCGGCGCCTTCGGCTTCAAGGTCGCGGAAAAGCGGCCGGACAAGTTCAAGGCCATCATCGCTGTCGAATCGGCGACCGCCGGCATTGTCGCCAACGCGCCGAAGCTCAAGGATGTGCCGGTGCTGATGGTGTTCGGCGATCACGTCGACGAGCATCCGCGCTGGGCCACCTTCAAGAAAATCGATCTTGCCTATGGCGACGCCATCCGCGCCGCCGGCGGCAAGGTCGATGTGGTGCATCTGCCGGAGGTCGGCATCAAGGGCAATTCGCACATGATGATGCAGGACAAGAACAATGGCGCCATCGCCGACGTGATCCAGAAGTGGATGGTGGATCGCAAGCTTACCGATTGAGCAGAGTCTTGGAGGCCAGACGTTGAAGCCCAGGCGCCACGCTTATGCGGGAGCGTCACGCGCTTTCGATTGGAATAACCAGGCAAAAACTTGATCCGCGCACGCTGGTTGGATTTGTGAGAGTCGCGTTCAGTTGCTGCGATAGTGCGGCCACCAGCCGGGTCCCCAGGCGTTTGCTTTTCGTGACGTCGAAACCGGGCGGCATGCCGACGCCTTCATCGCGAACCGAGACGCTGACGGAACGGCCGTCGATCGGTGCGACGGAGATCCAGATCGGGCCGGAGGCATCGTCCGGATATGCATACTTCCCGGCATTGGAGATAAGTTCGTTGAGGACGAGGCCAATCAGGATGGCTCTGTCGCCTGCGATCCTGATTTCTCCAGGCGCTTCGAAATGAATGACGTTCGGTGAAACCGTGACGCTCAACTCGTTGAACACTTCACGAAGATAAGAAACGAGATCGATCTTTTCATAGTCGGCGGCGTATGCGAGATGATCATAGGCCCGGCCGACGGTCGATATTCGCGACGCCGCTTCAATCAGGCCCGCGCTTAATTCGGTATCGGCGGCGGCGCTCGCCTGCACGCGAAGCATAGCGGCCACGACTTGAAGGCTGTTCTTGACCCGGTGATTGACTTCCTTGAGCAGCAATTCATGACGGTCGAGCGCGTTTTGCAGTTTAAGCTGCGATCGCTGCTGTTCGATTGCCATTCCGAGGATGTTCGCGGTGCCCTGTAAGAACGCGACATCGTGTTTGCCGAACTCGCCGGGCGACCTGCTGTCGACTTCCAGCACGCCAAACGGCGCATTGTCGCCTTGCAGAATGACGTTCATCGCGCGGCGAATCCCGTGTTCAACCAGCAGTTCCGGTGTCCTGAACCGTTGCTCGTTCTCGAGATGGTTGGAGATGACAGGCTTGCCGGTGTGCAAAGCAAAACCGGCGGGCGAGGCCATGTCGGCGCCGACGGTCGCGACCCCAACGACGCCTTCTTTCCAGCCGACGCCCGCGCGCACCAGCAACCGGTTATCCGAGGGAATAAACTCGAGAATCTTGCAGTATTCGGCCTCAAGGCCTTCGGCCGCCAAACTGGCCGTGAGATTGAGCAGGTCGAGAAACGCGGTGCCCTGCAACGCATGCACGCCGAGTTCCGCGAGGATTTCCTGCTGCCGAAGACGCAGATGCAACGTCCGTTCGGTCAAGTCCGACTGGGTGGGCGCGGCTTTCGCCTCGACGACTGGCTTCCCGGGTTCGGATGATTGGCTCATGGAGCGCTCTAACACGGAAGCACGACCTTGCCCGATCTTTCGCCGAGACGGGTCTGGACGACTTTCCGATACACGGGCCCAGGACGTTCATGGCCTTGAATGGTGGCATTGGTAAGACATCATATGATTTATAAAACATCATTTAGCCGCGCCATTGGCGCGTTAACGCATTGATGCAGTGCAATGCGGCCTGCGTCCAATGCATGGCATTTGATCTTGGCATTCATGGGCTTGATGAGTATGGTCCCGGCGCCGTGGACCTGGGCTTAAACTAAGGTCTATATTTTTCAGGGCCGCGAGGCCTCGATCGGGGCGCGCTGCGACAGCGGCCCGACTGTTTGGGAGAGAAGCGTGCAAGAAACAGGTGTGCGGAACGACGCCTTCGGCGCCGATAAATTCGGTTTGACGGGCCTTGAAGCGGTTCATTGGAACCTGACCGCCCCGACGCTCTATGAGCATTCGATCCGCAATGGCGAAGCCAAGATGGTCGAAGGCGGCGCGCTGTCGGCCTTTACCGGCCACCACACCGGCCGTTCGCCCAAGGACAAGCACACCGTCGACGACAAGCTCACGCACGACGTTCTGTGGTGGGACGGCAACCGCAAGCAGACCGAGGCACAGTTCGCCACGATG
>CANKBJ010000227.1 GCA_947479905.1 Bradyrhizobiaceae bacterium | reverse complement strand
TCAGGATGGTGGAGCAGGATGCGGCGCCCGCGGGCGGTGACAAACGCAGTCATCGCGCCCGGGCGGTGCCGGGGCCCCGCCCGGAGGCACTAGGACCTCCTGCGAGGAGCTCGCTGATGGTGCGAAGCCCTTGGCTTTGCCCGATGCTCAAAGGCCCGCTGCTCCGCAAGGGGGCGAGGCTTGAGGGTCCTTCGGGAAGGTCAACAGCCGCCAGAAGCGCGGCCCGGCTGCCGGAAGACGCCGCCGTGGCGCGCCGAGAGGCGCGGGCATTCTGGAAACGGAATGCTCACACACGGAAACACTGGAGCGTCGCTTGGCGCGCCACACCCTCGGTATTTTCGAGGGACGCGAAAACAGACGTTGGCTTGCCCGGGGCCGCAAACAATACGGGCGATGATGCGCGCGTGCTAGTCTTGCCGCGCGAGCGGAGACAGATAGACATGCCCAACCACGACTGGCTCCCCGCATCGGTGCGCGCCAGGGCTGCCGACCGCAGACTGAAAGCCGGCGAGGCCTTGTTCCGGCAAGGCGACAGGCCGGTGAGTTTTTTTGAAGTCATCGCCGGCCGCGTGCGGCTGTCGCGGGTGGATCGTGCGGGGCGCGAAGTTGTTCTCTATGTCGCCGGCCCCGGCGAGACGTTGGCAGAAGCCTCGCTCTATTCGGATGCCTATCATTGCGATGCGATTGCCTCGACCGCCGCGACCTTGCGCGCTTATCCGAAGGCCGCGCTGCTCGCCGCGTTCGGCAGGGACCGCAAGGCGGCGCAGGCCTTCACGGCGACTTTGGCGCGGCAGGTGATGGGCCTGCGCACGCGCATCGAGCAGCGCAACATCCGCTCGGCGCGCGACCGCGTTCGACATTATCTCGCCGTCAACGCCGACGCTGGCGTCGTGACATTGCGCGGTACGTTGAAGGACCTCGCCGGCGAACTCGGCCTGACCCACGAGGCGCTCTACCGCACGCTGGGTGCGCTTTCGCGCAGCGGCGAAATCCGGCGAGGCCGCGGCAGGATCACGCTTTTGCGGGCGAGCAAGGTATGATCCGGATCATACAGATGTTGCGGCCGATCGGCTAACAGGTCAGCGTGGCACTATGCGCAGGAGACGACCTATGTCCAAATTTCCCTGGAAAACCGCGCTCGCCGGTTTGGCGATTGTCGGCACCACGGTTTACGCCTTTGCACAGATGCCGCCGGGCATGAGCGACAGCATGGCGCAGATGCATCGGCAGATGATGCAAGGCGGTCAGCAAGGCCAAGGCGAACACAGCGGCCATCATGGCGCCATGCAAGGCCACCGTGCCGGCGTTCAGCCGACAAGCCCCGGCCAGGACGCATTCGGCGCGATTCAGGAAGTCGTGCAGATCCTCGAAGCCGATCCGGCGACCGACTGGTCGAAGGTCAATATCGGCGCGCTACGCGAGCATCTCATTGACATGAACGACGTGACATTGCGCGCCGCCGTCACCGAACGCATGACCGATACCGGTATCGAGATCGCTGTCACCGGCGAAGGCCGGACCCGCGACGCGATTCTGCGCATGGTGCCGGCGCATGTGCGCGAACTTGCCGCGCATGGCTGGAAGGCCACGACCGCGGCGCGGCCGGACGGCGTGACGCTCACGGTCGCGGCGAGCGATCAAATATCGTTGGCCAAGCTCAAGGCACTCGGCTTCATCGGCATCATGGTTCAGGGCGGCCATCACCAGCCGCATCATCTGATGATGGCCAAAGGCGGCTTCGTCCACTAGCGCGCGCCTAACCAAACCGCGCCCGATCATGCGGCGCGGCGAAATCGAGTTGCGGCCCGACCGGCACGATGCCGAACGGGTTCACGTGCCGCTGGCTGTTATAATAATGCCGCTTGATCTGTTCGAGACTCACGGTCTCGGCAACGCCCGGCACCTGATAAAGATCGCGCACATAGTTCGACAGTTGCGGATATTCGTAGATGTGCCGCCAGTTGCACTTGAAGTGACCGTAATAGACCGCGTCGAAACGGATCAAGGTGCAGAACAGCCGCCAGTCGGCTTCGGTGACGACGGGGCCCGCGACATAGCGCTGTTGTGACAGGATCTGGTCGAGTTCGTCGAGCGTGTCGAACACGCCGCGGAACGCCGTCTCATAGGCCGCCTGGCTGGTGGCAAAGCCGGTGCGATAGACGCCGTTGTTGATGTTCGGATAGACGAAGTCGTTGATGCGGTCGATCTCGGCACGCAAAGGCTCGGGATAAAAATCGGCGCGGCTGTTGGTGAAAGCATCGAACGCCGAATTGAGCATGCGGATGATTTCGGGCGACTCGTTGTTGACGATCGTGTTCGTCTTCTTGTCCCACAGCACCGGCACGCTGACGCGGCCGGTATATGTCGGCTCGGCCATCACATAGATTTCCGAAAGCTTGTCCTTGCCGTTGACCGTGTCGCCGGTCGAGCCCTCGTCCTTATGGAAGGTCCAGCCGTTCTCCATCATGTCGGGCGAAACCACCGACATCGAGATGACGTTCTCGAGGTTCTTGAGCTTGCGGAAAATGATGGTGCGGTGCGCCCACGGGCAGGCAAGCGACACATAGAGGTGATAGCGGCCGGCCTCAGCCTTGAAACCGGCTTTGCCGGACGGACCGGCGCTGCCGTCGGGCGTCACCCAGTCGCGGAAGCTCGACGTCGGCCGGATAAAATGGCCGTCCTTGGTGCGCAGGCCTTCCTGCTGCCAGACGCCGTCGACCAGAAGTCCCATAGCCATTCTCCGCGCTATTCTTCCCTCGCCCCGTTCTTACGGGGAGAGGGTGGCAAGGTCCGAGAGGACCGAGCCGGGTGAGGGGCATTTAATATCCCTCGCTGCCAAAAGCCACCGGCGATGGACCGGAATCGTTCGAGGTGCTAATCGGCTTACCCATGAGCGAACTGCAATTGACCATCCTGCCCGAGGCCCTTGGCGACGCCCTGGCGATCGAACGGCTGCACGAGCGCACTTTCGGCCCCGGCCGTTATGCGCGCTCGGCCTTCCGCATCCGCGAGGGCAGGGGCCATAGGCTCGATCTTTCCTTCACCGCGCGCATCGGCACCTTGATGGTCGGCTCGATCCGGCTGACGCCGATCTGCATCGGCGAGACGCCCGCCCTGCTGCTCGGGCCGCTGACGGTGGAGCCGCCGTTCCGCTCGCGCGGCGTCGGCTCGAAGCTGATAGAACGGGCGCTGCAGGAGGCCAGGGCCAAGGGCGGCAAGCTCGTTGTGCTGGTCGGCGACGAACCGTTCTACGCCAAGGCCGGCTTCAAGCGCATCCCAAAGGGTCAGGTGAAAATGCCAGGCCCGGTCGACCCCGCCCGCCTGCTGGTCAATGAGCTGGTGGCGGGAGCCTTCGACGGCGTCGGCGGGCTGATCCGCCCGGACTGGATCGACGAGACGGACCAACAGCAACAAGGCGCATCATGAAAAAGCTTTCGGCGCTGCTCATTGCCATCGCGCTTTATGCGCCGCTGCCGGCCAAGGCCCAGCAGCTCGATCTCGCCACCGTCACCTGCAAGGATTTCATCGCCAGCGACAAGCAAACCATCGGCCTGATCCTGATGTGGCTGGAAGGTTATTACAGCGACACCGACGCCAAGCCGATCGTCGACTTCGACAAGATGAAGGCGGATGGCGGCAAGCTCGGCGAATATTGCGGCAAGAATCCCGGCCACAGCCTGATCACCGCGGCCGATGAAGTGTTCGGACCGTAGCCGGAGCGTTTTCGAGCGAAGTGGGTACCGGTTCGCGTGAAGAAAACGCGACAAAAAATGACTTTTAGCGGCCTTCCCTGGCCCACGTCGCCGCCAGTGATCCGACCAGCAGCAAGAGGCCGATCAGGCCGGCGAAGATCGGCAACACGCCGATGCCGCGCACCACGCTGACGTCGCGCATTTTCAGCCCGATCCAGTCGTCGCCCTTGAAGGTCGACGCGGTGCGCACCGGCAGAACGCGCGGCACGTTGAGCGTAGGCCCATTGGCGAGCCTCCGCGAGTCGCCGCCGGTGGCGTTGGCCAGTTGCATCAGCGGCTGCGTGCTCGACGTCACTTCCTGGAATTCGCGCGGATTGGCCGGCCCGACATTGGCGAGCGCGGTGAGTTTGCCGTCGGTCGCGCGCCACAGGCCGAGTTCGTTGGCGCTCAATCTTGAACGCCAGAGACCGGGCTGTTCCTGTGCGAGCGTGAGCTTGCGGCTCTGTCCGCTCGGCGCGGTCAATGTGATTTCGCCGACGCTGTCGGCCATGGTCTGGCGCTGCACGGTGACGTCGCGGCCCTGCACGATCAGGCGCAGCGCCTCTTCGTCGAGATCGGGTTGCTTCATCAGCCAGTGCGACAGGTTGCGCAACAGATCGAGATGCGGGCCGCCGCCTTCATAGCCGCGCGCCCACAGCCAGATGTGGTCGGACAGAAGCAGCGCGACGCGGCCCTCACCCTCGCGCGCCAGCACCAGAAGCGGCTTGTTGTCGGGTCCCTGCATGACGGTCGTGCCGGTGGTGCGCTTGGTGTTGACCAGACGGAACCAGTTGCTCCAGCGCGGCGGCTCGGTATCCGAACCTTCCAGCGCGCGCGTCACCGGATGGCGCTTGCCGGCATCGCTCAGCCGCGCCCGAAAACTCTGATCGGTCATGTCGCCGCTTGGCTCGGCCGG
>CANKBJ010000226.1 GCA_947479905.1 Bradyrhizobiaceae bacterium | reverse complement strand
TGCAATCGGTGATCGCCTTCGTGTTCATGGAGCGGCACTGGAACGTCGTCACGCAACGCCTGTCGGCCGGCGTGGTGCAGGATATCGCGGCGCTGATCGACGTCTATCGCGGTACGCCGCAGGACAAGGATCAGACGCTCATTCGCACCATCGCGCAGCGGCGGCTCGGCCTGGTGGTCGATTTCCTCCCCGCCGGCGAAATGCCGCCACCCGGTCCGAAGCCGTTTTTCTCGCTGCTCGATCAAACCTTGTCGGAAGAGCTGCGCAAGCAGATCCAGCGGCCGTACTGGATCGACACCGTCGGCAAGTCGGCGCTGGTCGAGATCCGCATCCAGCTCGACAATAATGTCATGCGCATCTATGCGAGGCGCAACGCGGCTTACGCCTCGAATTCGGAAATCTTCCTGTTGTGGATGGTCGGCACCTCGGCGGTGCTGCTGTTCGTCGCCATCATCTTCCTGCGCAACCAGATCAAGCCGATCCTGAAGCTCGCCGACGCCGCCGAGGCCTTCGGCAAGGGCCGCGACGCGCCGAACTTCCGGCCGCGCGGCGCGCGCGAGGTCCAGCGTGCGGCGCAGGCCTTCATTGAAATGAAGACGCGCGTCGAGCGCGCCATCGAGCAGCGCACCACCATGCTGGCCGGCGTGTCGCACGATCTGCGCACGGTGCTGACCCGCTTCAAGCTGGAACTGGCGCTGATCGACGACAGTCCGGAAGTCGAGGCGATGAAAAAGGACATCGACGAGATGGCGCGCATGCTGGAGGCCTATCTCGCCTTCGCGCGCGGCGACCTCGGCGAAAGCGCGGCGCCGACCGACATGGCGGCGTTTCTCGAGGAACTCAAGGACGACGCCGAGCGGCACGGCCACAAGGCGACCATTCTTTTTCACGGCGCGCCGATCGTCACGGTGCGGCCGGCGGCGTTCAAGCGATGCCTCGCCAATCTGGTATCGAACGCGGCGCGTTATGCCTCGTCGATTGCTATCACCGGGCACCGCGATCATCGCTATCTGACAATCACGGTCGACGACGACGGCCCGGGCATTCCGCTGGCGCAGCGCGAGGATGTGTTCAAGCCGTTCCTGCGGCTCGACGACGCGCGCAATCAGGACGAGGGCGGCACCGGCCTCGGTCTGGCAATCGCCCGTGACATTGCGCGCTCGCATGGCGGCGACATCGCGCTCGGCGATTCCCCGATGGGTGGCTTGCGAGCGATGGTGAAGGTGCCGGTGTAGCGGATATTGGGAGTTAGCTTTGTTCGCTTTTGTCGTTGGGGAGTTGAATGACTGATCGTTTAAACGTAGCGATTTCTGGAGCGTTTTATTTAATCGCGCTTGCCGTTCAGATCGGCGGGTTTAGCAATGTGATCGTGGCTTATGTCCTTGGTTCGATTGCGACGATATTGCTTCTTATCCCAGCGAAGAATTATCTATCTGAAGGCCGGATGTGGGCTCAAGAAATTAAATCTGAGTGGCTGCCTCGAAGGCTTGACCGTCAGAAGCTACTGGACAATGAAAAGCGCAGACCTGCTGCGAGAACTGAAGTAGTATTTTTTATTCTTGTTGTGTTGCTTGCCATAATTTCTGCGTTCGTATTTTCGAGTCCGGATGTCAAAAATCAACCCAATGAGTCGAAAAAACTTGTAGAAAATCCGACATATCCGATTGGCTTATTGTATCCGCTTTCCGACGAAGTATCCGCTGCTCTTTATCTTAGATTGACTAAGGTTAGGGCGCCGCTTTACGGAGTCGAAATTGCGTGTGGCAACGAAGGTTGCAAGAAGCTTGCAAATAGTTTTTTTGTTGTTTTTAAGGAGTTAGGTTGGAGCGTTAGCGTATCGAACACTGGTGTTTTGGCTGCTGGAACGCGCGGTTTGTTAATGCATCCGGAAACTGAAAGATCCCGCGACATCGCCGTCGCGATTCAAGAGTCCACAGGAATCAAGGTTAGGCTGAGTGATACGAAAGCCTCCGAGGTCGGTCGGATTTATTTAGTAGTGGGTCGGCCCGATCTGGGCGACTAAGGCGCTTTGCTACTCTTAGCCGAGCAGTGGAAGCGAGTGCGAAGATCACTTCATTGCGGGGGAGCTCTTTACGCCGCGTCGGCTTCGACCGCGCCTTCGTCGACCGGCCGTGCATGGCGGCGGCGCGTACCGCGCAGCACACATTTCGGGATGCTGCACAGGTCGCCGACGAATCCGTCCCAGCGCTCCGCGCTCGACAGGCTGCGATCAAGCGCCGCCATGGAGGCGTCGAGCCCTTCTTCGTCATCATCGAGCCAGACGCTGACGACGCGGGCAAACATCAAGGCCGCGCCTTGCGCGCGCAGCGCACCGCGCGGACCGGCGGCGCCGATGCCGGCGGTCTCCAGCATCCATTTCTGCGAACGCACGGCCATGGCATTGATTGCCAGCGCCAGACCTGGATTGCGCCGCGCCGAGCGCATAATCGAGCGCACCGCTTCCTTGTAAGGTGCGAGCGCTTCGAGACGTCGCATTTCGACGTCGAACAGCCGCTCGCGCGGCGGCTCCTCGGCCATATCGGCGTCGCCGCCGTCCAGCACGATATTGTCGATATCCTTGATGTGCGCGGCGTATATCGAAAGCGTCGAACCGAATTCGGCGCGCAGGGCCGACAATTTGATGCCGGCGCGGCCGGCGATTTCGGCCAGCCCAATCTGCTCGAAGGACTGCTCGGTCAGCAGCGCCAACAGCGCGTCGACCACCTTGTCACGATTGGAGGTGCCGCGCGGGGGCGCAGCCGTCGGGGCTTTACGCTCGGTCTTGCTCTTGTTGGCTGAATTGCGGGCCGGTTTGCGGGCCATGCTGGCCTCCCTGAGTTCGGTGCGCCTGCCCGTAATCTAGGTCGGCAAAGGCGACGGTTCTAGGGCGGGAACCGTAGGTCAGCCCGCCAATTCCTGCGACCTTTTCGTCGCAGCGGCGATGGCCCTGGTCAGTAGGTCGTCGAAACCGTTAGGCCCCATCAGCACGGCAAGCGCGGCGGCGGTGGTGCCGCCGGGCGACGTCACATTCTGCCGCAAGGTAGCGGCGTCGAGATCCGAGCGGTGCAAGAGTTCGCCGGAACCGGCGACGGTTTCGCGCGCCAGACGCCCGGCGAGATCGGCCGGAAGCCCAGAGGCAATGCCGGCCTTGGTCATCGCCTCGACCAGCAGGAACACATAAGCAGGCCCCGAGCCGGAGGTCGCGGTGACGGCGTCGATCAGCTTCTCGTCCGAGACCCATTCGACCTTGCCGGTGGCGGCGAGCAGGTCGGTCGCGAGCTTTCGCTGGCGCGCCGACACCTTGGCGTTCGGCACAGCGACAGTGATGCCGCGGCCGATGGCGGCCGGCGTATTCGGCATGGCGCGCACGATCGCGGTGCCGGGCGGTAAAATCTTTTCAAGAAAGCCAATAGTGCGCCCGGCCATGATCGAAATGACCAAAGTCGATTTGCCAACATAGAGGCCGAGCGGCGGGATCGCCTGCGGCGCCATTTGCGGTTTCACCGCGATGACGATGGCCGCGGCGTCGGCCTTGGTCTTCGGGCCGGGCTTCGGATTGAGCGCGAGGCCGCTTTTCGCCAGCGCCTTGATCGCCTTGCCGGCCAGCGGATCGATGACGACGACTTTCTTGGTATTAAGCCCGCGCGCGGTCCAGCCATCGAGCATGGCGCCGCCCATCTTGCCGGCGCCGAGCAGAACAAGGCGGCCGGGAAAAGCGGCTAGAGTTTTCAGGTTGGCTGACTTCTTCGCGGGCTTTTTCATACCGCGACTATAACGTCATTTTCGTCGTCATGCCCGGCCTTGTGCCGGGCATCCACGTCTTGCTTCATGAGCCACTAAGACGTGGATGGCCGGGACAAGCCCGGCCATGACGGAATTAGTGCGCGTCGTGCGCCTCGGAATGACAGTTACGCCTCGCCGGAAGTCTCGAACATGGCGGCCTCTAACGCTTCCTTGGCGGTCTTGCCGGCCCAGACGACGAACTGGAACGCGGTAAAGTACCTCTCGCAGGTATCGAGCGCGGTGCCGAGCAATGCCTCGCATTGCTTGCCGGACGGCTCCATGCCCGCCGGCAATTGCAGCGCGTGGCGGTACATGACGATGCCCTCGGTCGGCCACAGATCGAAATGCCCGACCCACAGCCGTTCGTTGATCAGCGCGATCAGGGTGTGAACCTCGGCGCAGCGGCGCTCGGGAACTTTCAGATCGAAGGCGCAGGCCAGATGCAGCGCTTCGATGTCGACCATCCAGGTATAGGACAGCTGATATTCGGCCCAGCGTCCGGTCACCAGAATGGTGATCTCGTCCTCGCTGGCGCGTTCGAACGACCAGTCATTGCCGGCCGCCAGCCGTTCGACGACATC
The DNA here is from genome assembly GCA_947479905.1 of Bradyrhizobiaceae bacterium. Lineage (GTDB taxonomy): Bacteria > Pseudomonadota > Alphaproteobacteria > Rhizobiales > Xanthobacteraceae > Pseudolabrys. The sequence goes on along the minus strand of CANKBJ010000226.1, from coordinate 283 downwards.
GAGCGGATTGAAGCGCGCTTCGTCGGTGTAGCTCGTTAGGGACATGACGTCTCCGCGCGAAAGTGAGCCTAAAGGGAAACGCACGGCACGGCGCATGATCGGGTGACATGCACCCGAACTGAGCACGAACTACAATGTAACGCGGGAATACGGGTGCCTTGACGGCGCGCACGAATCACAGAGCGATACGACTATAACCTTCTCGATTCAGCCCGCCAGAGGCATTCTCAAGCCCTAATGAGCAGTGATTTGGGGGTGCTAGGCAACCGGGCCGACTCGACTC
>CANKBJ010000225.1 GCA_947479905.1 Bradyrhizobiaceae bacterium | reverse complement strand
GTGGAGAGCACGATCACGTCCGTATTGATCACGAAGTCTTGCAGACGCACTACGCCGGGATGACCGGCGATCGCCTTACAGGCAGCAACGATGGCGTCGATGCTTCCTGCGTTCTTGCCGCAGATCTGGATCAGACCGAGTTCGCCCCAGGTGAACAGCCAGGGCTTCAGCGAAGTGACGTTCGCCCCGATGATGTTGGTGTAGACCTCCAGCTTCGAGAACGCCGCATAGGCCGGCGCCGAGAAGTACAGCAGGAAGATGAACAGCAACGACCATGCGACCGACTGCCGCGCTTCACGCACCGACGGGGTGGTGAAGTATCGCATCAGGATGTGCGGCAGTGAAGCGGTGCCGACCATCATGCAGAAGATGATGCCGAAGAAGTTCAACGGACTGTAGTTGATGAACGGCGCGATATGCGGCTTGAGGCTCGCCGCCGTCGCCAGTCCGGTCGCCAGCATCTGGCCTTCGCGCGCGGTGATTTCAGCAATCGCCGTGCCGTAGGTCAGTTCCGGGATCGGAATGCCGTACTTCTTGGTCGACAGGATCACGATCGGCGTCAGGTACGCGATGATCAGCACGACGTATTGTGCGATCTGCGTCCATGTCACCGCCCGCATGCCGCCCAGCATCGCGCACAGCAGAATGCCGACGAGGCCCGCGAACACCGCGATCTCGAACTGCATCCCTAAGAAGCGCGATGCGATCAGACCGGTGCCATAAATCTGCGCCGTCACGTAAGTGAAGGAGCAGCACACCAGCACCACCACCGCGATGCCGCGGGCGAAGTTGCCGCCGAACCGGAACGCCATGAAATCCGGCACGGTATAGGCGCCGAACTTGCGGAGATACGGTCCGATCAGGATCGACACCAGCACGAAGCCGCCGGTCCAGCCGAGCACCCAGGCCAGGCCGTCATAGCCGAGCAGGAACAGAGTGCCGGCCATGCCGACGAAAGACGCCGCCGACATCCAGTCGGCGCCGGTCGCCATGCCGTTATAGAAGGCCGGAACGCGCCGGCCTGCCACATAATATTCGGAGACTTGCGCCGTCCGGGTCATCACGCCGATGACGGCATAGACCGCCAGCGTGAAGAACACGAACAGGTAGCCGAGAATCTTGTTCGGCACGCCGACCTGCTCGAGAATCGCGAGCAGGATGATGAATGCGATGAAGCCACCGGTATAGGTGCCATACATCTTTCCGAGATTTTTGATGAAATCGGAACTGGTGTCCGTTTGCGTTGTCATGTTTCTCTCCCCCTCAATCGTCTTCGGCCATGCCGAAATCGCGGTCGATCTTGTCCTGCTGCTTGGCGAACATGAACAGCATGACGACGAACACGATCAGCGAGCCCTGCGCGGCCATGTAGAAGCCGAGCGGGAAGCCAAGAATCGGAATGGTGATGTTGTTCAACGGCACCACGAAGAAGTGGATGACGAAACCGAAGAAAAACCAGACGCCGAGATGCATGAACATCAGCCTCGACGTTTTTTGCCAATGCGCATCCGTATTGGCCTGTGCAGCTTCGTTGGATGGAGTCATGGGTCGCAGCCCCTCCCTTAAAAATTCCGCCCGCTTGGTGCGGATCGGATGTGGAAATTTGAGGGGAGCGAAAACGTGCGTTGGCGACACCCCCCATTTGTCGCCGTGTGCATCCGCTTCTTGCCGGCGGATTTGAAGTAAAGTTAAGCTAGCACCAGTAGTTAGCGACCTATTATTATACTTTAGACGTATCAACGCGACTGTTGTGTTTGATTTTATTGACGTTTTTTGAGATATTCCCTTCGCAGGCGCGAAAGGGCGTCAACCAGGCAACCAGCGGATAAGAATCGCCATGGGTTTTTTCGACTATTTCCGCAAGCGCCCCTCGATCGGCGACGAGCGTGAACTCGCCGACTTCATCGACGGTAACGCCGCCTTTCTGATTCAGAAGGCGATCTACGAATATTCGCGCGCGCGCGCCGGGCATTATTCAAAAGTTCTGTTCGCCGAGTCAGGCTTTCAAAAAGCGGTCGAGGAGGCGCGCTGGCGTGCTTTTCCGCTCGGGCTTGCAATGGTGGGGGAGATCGTCGAAGGCGTCCTGCGTTCGCGCTCCGGCTCGCCTCAAGACATCGATGCGCTGGTCAAGATCGTTTTGTCGGTGTTCGACCGCTATCCGGAGCCGGAAGCGGTCGGCAGCGAAGCATGGCGGGACCTGCGCGCCGAACTCGAGCGGCGACTGCGGCAAATCAGTCTGCATCCGGTCAAGCGCGCCATGGACGTGCCGGAGCAATATGCCGCTTTGTATTTCGATCTGATGCCGATCCACGAAAAGCTGCGCGGCCGCGATTTCGACACGACCAAAAATTATCTCATGGTTGCGTTGTGCAATATCCATGACGAACTGACCAAGCGCATCGAAGGCCAGCCTCTGAAGCAATTGGTGCCTGCGCTCTAACCGGCGTCAGGCCCCGCGCCGCCTGCCATCGCATTGAAACAAAGCGCTATTTCAATTAGCTTGGGGTGCAGGCCTTGCGCTCGTCCCGGCGGGGGTGGAACATTGACCGAATGGAGCATCTGGCGCTGGCTTTGCGCGGCAGACGCCGCCACCCGGTCCTTTGAGAAAGTTCGCTTAAGTGGAGAAGCCCGAGATCTACCAATTGGTCATTGCCGATGACCATCCGCTGTTTCGAGGCGCGTTGCGCGAGGCGGTTTCCGGGCTGCTGGAGCGGGTCGAGATTGCCGAAGCCGGCACTTTCGACGACGTGGTGGCTTTGCTCGACAAGGGCGGCGGCGATATCGATCTGGTGACGCTCGATCTGTCGATGCCCGGCGTGCGCGGCTTCTCGGGCCTGATGTATATCCGCGCGCAATATCCGAGCGTGCCGGTCATTGTCGTGTCGGCCAATGACGATCCGGCCGCGATCCGCCGCTGTATGGAGTTCGGTGCCTCCGGATTCATTCCGAAGACCCTGAGCGTCGAAGAGATGCGTGCGGCGATTTCACGCATCCTCAATGGCGGCGTATGGACGCCGGCCGATGTCGATCTGTCCTCCGGCTCGGATGCCGAATCGGCGGCGCTGATGGTGCGGATGGCGACGTTGACGCCGCAGCAGGTGCGCGTGCTGATGATGTTGTCGGAAGGGCTTCTGAACAAGCAGATCGCCTACCAGCTCGGCGTCTCGGAAGCGACCGTGAAAGCGCATGTCTCGGCCATCCTGCAAAAGCTCGGCGTCGAGAGCCGCACGCAGGCCGTGATCGCCGCCGCCAAGATCGAAAGCGGCCAGTGGTCGCAAGGCGCGAGCGCGGAGGGGTGACCTTCTTATCCCTCCCCTGAAAGGGGAGGGTGGCCCGCCGAAGCGTCAGCGAAGGCGGGTCGGGTGGGGTTGTGTTTCTGCGGAGTGATCGCCCCACCCCCGACACCAAAGCGCGTCGAAGACGCGCGTCAACGCGCTTATGGTGTCGGACCCCGTAGCCGGGGAGGGATAAGCAAGGTCTACTCCGCCGCCGCCACCCGCATCACCCGCCACTGCGCCAAGAGCGCGCGCAAGGCCGCCGGCTTGAGCGGCTTGTTCAGCAATTGAATGTCCTCGGCGCGCGCCCGTTCACGCACCGCCGGCGAGCGGTCGGCGGTAATCAGGATCGCCGGCAGCGGGCCGCAGCGCTTGCGCAGCGCGATGATCGCCTCGATGCCGTTGCCCTGATCGAGATGGTAATCGACCAAAAGGCCGTTCGGCGGCGTCGGGGCCTCGGTGACCGCCGCCATGGCAATGTCGAGATCGGGCGCCTTGATCACGTCGCAGCCCCAGCCGCGCAGCAGCATTTCCATGCCGTCGAGCACCGACGGTTCGTTATCGATACAGATCGCGGTGGTGCCGGCCAACTGGCTCGGATCGATGCGCGCGGTATCGCGCGCCGGCAGTTCGACCGGCGTGGCGTTCGAGCGCGCCACGGTGACCGCGAAATGCGAGCCGCCGCCGGCCGTCTGGTCGACGTCGACGGTGCTGCCGAGCACGCGCGCGACGCGCTCGACGATCGACAGGCCGAGACCAAGGCCGCGGGCGATACGCGCACCCTGCTCGAGCCGGTGAAACTCGATGAAAATGTCGCGCCGCTTCGATTCCGGAATGCCGACGCCGGTGTCATAGACGTCGATGCGCAGCGACGGGCCCTTGCGCCGGCAGCCGATCAGCACACGGCCGTTCGGCGTATATTTGATGGCGTTCGATACAAGGTTCTGCACCAGCCGGCGCAATAGCCTGCGGTCGGAACGCACCACCAGCGAGCACGGCACATATTTCAGGTCGATTCCCTTGGCGCTGGCCAGCGGCGCGAACTCCAGTTCGATCTGCCGCATCAGGTCGTCGATACGGAACGAGGAGAATTCCGGCCGCATCGCGCCGGTGTCGAGCCGCGACATGTCCAGGAGCGCGCCGAAGATTTCCTCAACGGCCTCGAGCGAGGCGTCGATATTATCGACCAGCCGCCGGTCGTCGCGACCGCCGCGTTCGATCAGGCTGGTGACGTAAAGCCGCGCCGCGTTGAGCGGTTGCAGAATGTCGTGGCTGGCGGCGGCGAGAAATTTGGTCTTGGAAATATTGGCGGCGTCGGCCTCGCCCTTGGCGCGGGCGAGCGCCACGTTGAGCAATGTCAGTTCCTCGGTGCGCTCGCGCACGCGCCGCTCCAGCGTTTCGTTGGAGCGCTC
>CANKBJ010000224.1 GCA_947479905.1 Bradyrhizobiaceae bacterium | reverse complement strand
TCCAGTGTCTTCGGCTTGTCGACGAAACCGTGATGCACCATGTCGCTGGCGGCATGTCCGGTCAGCAGCGCATTCTCCGACAGCTTCATGCGCGGCGCGGTGCCGTGGCCGAGGCGCTCCTCCGGCACGAAGGCAGCGCCCAGCTTGCGACGGTCGGTGACCGAGAGGTAGCCGGCGGCGTGACCGTCGATGATGACATTGTCTTCGTGCGGCGCGAGGCGCTCGCCGGACAGCGCCGAAAATAATTCGTCCTGGCCGTTGCCGGCGACGCCGGCGATGCCGAGAATTTCGCCGCCTTTGATCTCGACCGAAATGCCCTTGAGATGGACGCCGTGCGGATCGTCCGGTTCGAGCGACAGGTCGTTGATCAGCAAACGCGGCACCGTGGTGGCGCGGGCGGTGGTGGCCTTCACCTCGCCGATTTCGGCGCCGACCATCATGCGCGCCAGTGACGAGGCGGTCTCCTGTCGCGGATCGCAGGTCGATATCTTCTTGCCGCCGCGCAGGATGGTGGCGGTGTCGCACAGCCGCTTCACTTCATCGAGCTTGTGCGAGATATAGAGCAAAGCGCGGCCCTCGCTCTTGAGCCGGAACAACACGGTGAAAAGCTGGTCGGCCTCCTGCGGGGTGAGCACCGCGGTCGGCTCGTCGAGGATGAGCAGCTTCGGATTCTGCATCAACGCGCGCACGATCTCGATGCGCTGGCGCTCGCCGACCGACAGCCGCCACACTTCGCGGTTGGGATCGAGCGGCAGGCCGTAATCACGCGACACCTGCGCCAGCCGCGCCGACATGGCGGCGAAGCTTTCGACGCCGTCGAGGCCGAGCGCGACATTTTCCGCCACCGTCAAATTATCGAACAAGGAGAAATGCTGGAACACCATGGCGATGCCCTTGGCGCGGGCGTCGGACGGGCCGGACAATTCGAGCTTCTCGCCCTGAAAGCGCAACTCGCCGGCGCTCGGCTGGATCAGGCCGTACATGGTCTTGACCAGAGTCGATTTGCCGGCGCCGTTTTCACCCAGCAGCGCGTGGATTTCGCCGGTGAACAGGTCGAGGTCGATCGAGTCGTTGGCGAGGAAGGTGCCGTAGCGTTTGCTGATACCGATGGCCCGCAGAAGCGGCGCGCGCGCGGAGGGGCTGCTGGCAGACGCCGGATTCACCATAGATACGCTGCCTCGAACGATTGACGGCGGCGGACAGCCTTGCCTTGACGTATGTGTCGCAAGCGGCGTCGCCCCAATATGACAAGCCAATAGTGTGCCAAATCACCTGCCAGTAGAAGCCATGAATTATTAGCAGGCACTGCCTATTGTCGCGCCAAGCGTCTGGCGGAGCCTAAAAACTCTGTGATGCCACGCTGTTAGCGAACGAGCGGCCTGGTGTAAATTCTCCACCGCATGACGGGCCGCGACCAAAGGTGCGTTGCTCGAAAGTGACAGCGAAATCGGATTCGGCGGTCGCCGAAATCGGTCGTGCCCGCGCATTAATCAGCATTTGCCGGCTGAACGGTGAAAGACAGCGCCGCACTGTTCAACGGAAAATTATTGAATCCGCCGGTGACACAGCCGGATTCAATATTTTCCGCTGGCTTTGCGCAACATCCGTCCCGATTGAAATGACGCATTTTTAGCGCCGAAGCCAAAAACAATTCCAAAAGCTGAGGAATCTTAAGGCTTTCCCGCGTTGCAAAAACTGCGAAAGATTTGTGACGACAGCATTTGTCTGGTCGTCACCATTTGGGGGATAAAAAATGTTCGCAAGAATTCTATCGCTCGCCGCGGTCGTCGCGGTGACCGCAACCGGGGCCGCTTTCGCCGCCGACATGCCGGTGAAGGCGTTGAAGCCGATCACGCCGGCGCCGTTCTTCTTCGTCAACGAAAACTCGATCGGCTATTCGTACTACTTCACCGCGACCGATCCGGGCGTGGCGCAGACCGCCAAGAACGTTCTCAACTTCACCCACTTCGACGTGTGGGCCTATGGCACCAACTTCTTCACCGTCGATTGGCTGAAGTCGGACAGCAATGACCCGGTCGGCGGCACCGCGGGCAGCCAGGGCGCCACCGAAATCTACGGTCTGTTCCGCAGCACGATCGGCTTCAATCAGCTGTTCAACACACGGGCCTTCACCGTCGGCCCGCTCACCAATGTGTCGTTCATTGTCGGCGCCGACCTGAACACCGAGAACAACGCGCTTCAGCCGGCGAAGAAGAGCATGGTCGCCGGTCTGAATTTCGACTTCGCCTTGCCCTATAAGGGCACGTTCTCGCTGGCGGTCGAAGCCTACAAGGAATACAGCCACAATGCGTTCTATGCGTTGAATGGCGGCGACACCGACTTCAGGACCACCTGGCGCCTCGAGGGCATGTACGTCCAGCCGCTCGATGCCATCGTTCCGCTGCCGCTGACCTTCAGCACGCTCTATGGCATCCAGGGCCCGAAGGGCGCCGGCAATCCGTCGGCGAACGCCTTCAACACCAAGACCGAATACTTCGTGTCGCCGAAGCTGGCGCTTGATGTCGGCAAGGTCCTGGGCTATCGCCCCGGCATGACCTCGGTCTACGGCGCCTACCGCTACTGGAAGAACAAGTTCGGCATCGATCCGACCGCGGGCACCGGCACCCCGTTTGCCCTCGAAAGCTCTTGGGTTATCGGTGTGACCCAGGCTTTCTAAGCGTCGCGATCTGACAATACGGCCTGCGGTAGCTGTTGGCTGCCGCAGGCCATTTCCTTTTCGGCGTGCCTAACTGCCGCGATAGGTGGCGTAGCTCCACGGCGTCATCACCAGCGGCACATGGTAATGGCCTTCCGCCTCGGCAACGGCAAAGCGGATCGGCACGATGTCGAGAAACGGCGGCTCGGCCAAGGCTACGCCCCGGCTTTTGAAATAACCGGCGACCGCGAAGCGCAGTTCATAGGCGCCGATCGGCACCGGACGCCCGGCGATCAGGGCTGCGTCGGTGCGGCCGTCTTGATTGGTCACGGTGCGCAGCAGCAGACGCGCTGGCGCGTCGCGCGACAATTCCCACAGCTCAATCGGAATATTTGCGCCCGGCAATCCGCCATGGGTGTCGAGCACATGCGTCGACAGGCGGCCATGCAACGGTAGGCGAACCGGCGCGCTCACTCGCTGGTCGAGGCGCAGCGCGGCGATGCGGAAGATCTCATCGAGCGCGGTGTCGATGGCGCCGGCTTTGTCCTGCGCCAGCCTGCGCTCGAATTCGTTCAGGATCGAATCCTTGGTGTGCCGCCGCACGCAGACGATGAAGGGAATGCCGAATTTGGCCTGATAGCTGCCGTTGAGTGCGGTGAAACGGGCAAACTCTGCTTCACTGAGGCGGTCGAGGCCGACGCTGGCCTGCTCGTTGGTCGAATCCGCGGTCAGGGCGCCGGCGCGCGCCGCCTTGCCGGCGAGATCGGGATGCGCCTTCACCAGAGCCAGTTTCATCTGGTCCGGGGCAGCGCGCACCGCCGCCGTCATCGCCTCATGCAGCGCCGCCAAGGTCGCGAAGGGCCGCCGCGTGCTGGCCGCTTCTGCGACCCAGGGCGAATGTTCGAAGATGTCGCCCAAAGCCGCCGTGAAGTCGGCCTGGCTCAGGGCATTGAGCTGATCGAGCGAGAGCGTGGTCATTTATCCGGCGCGCCGGCGGCGATCCACGCGGCCAGCACCTGGCGTTCCTCGGGCGATATTTCCGAGACATTGCCCGGCGGCATGGCGCTCGACATCACGGCGTTGACCGCGATCATGCGGGCATGACGTTTGATCTCGGCCGCGTCGTCGAATTTGACGCCGTTCGGCGCGGCGGCGATGCCCGGCCAGAACGGCTCGCTGGCGTGGCACATGCCGCAGCGGCCGGCGACGATGTTCTGCACCTCGGCGAATGCCGGCGTCGCCGGCAGCGCGCCGGTCTTGGCGGCGCGCGGCCCGGCGGCCGACAAAAGCGCGATCGCGATCATGCCGGCGGCGGCGACGCCCCAGGTCCACCACGGATTGCCCTTGCCGGCGTGCTGCGAATTGAAGAAATGGCGGATCACCGGGCCGATCAGCAGCACGATGGCGACGATCAGCCAGTTATACTTGGTCGCAAAAAACAACGGATAATGATTGCTCAGCATCAGGAAGATGACCGGCAAGGTCAGGTAGTTGTTGTGTACCGAACGCTGTTTGCCGATCGCGCCCCAATAGGGGTCGGGGTCCTTGGCGGCGATCAGCGCCGCCACGGTCTTCTTCTGATAGGGAATGATGATGATAAAGACATTCGCCACCATGATCGTGCCGATCAGCGCGCCGATCTGCGTGAAGGCGCCGCGGCCGCTGAACACCTGGGTGAAACCGTAGGTCAGCGCAATCAGGAACACGTAGCCGACCAGCGCCAACGCCACCTCGTTCTTGCCGAGCGGCGAGCGGCACAACGCCTCATAGGCGATCCAGGCCGCCGCCAGACTGACGAAGGCGACGCCCGCCGCCGCTGGCGCGCTCATGTCCAGAACCGATTTGTCGATCAGGAACAGCTCGGCATTGAAATAATAGACTACGACCAGCAGCGCGAAGCCGGACAGCCAGGTCGTATAGGCTTCCCATTTGAACCAGGTCAGTTCGTCCGGCATTTTGGCCGGCGCCAGCATGAACTTGATCATCTGGTAGAAGCCGCCGCCATGCACCTGCCAGGCCTCGCCCTTGACGCCGGACGG
>CANKBJ010000223.1 GCA_947479905.1 Bradyrhizobiaceae bacterium | reverse complement strand
TGAGGAGAGACTAGCCATTCGTCGTCCGCAAAAATCCGCGCTGCCCGCCGAAAAAGGTGGCCCGCGCATCAACGAGGAGATCCGCTCCCGCGAGGTTCAGCTGATCGATGCCACCGGCGACAACAAGGGTGTCGTCGCTACCGATGTGGCCATCGGCATGGCCCAGACCGCCGGGCTTGATCTTGTCGAGATCGCCCCCAATTCGGTTCCGCCTGTCGCCAAAATCCTGGATTACGGCAAGTACAAATTCCAGGCGCAAAAGAAGGCGGCGGAAGCCCGCAAGAAGCAGAAGGTCGTCGAGATCAAGGAGATCAAGCTCCGGCCGATGATCGACGATCACGATTACCAGGTGAAGATGCGCTCGATGGAGCGGTTCTTCGAGGAAGGCGACAAGGTCAAAATTACCTTGCGCTTCCGTGGCCGCGAAATGGCCCACCAGGAGCTCGGCTACAAGCTGCTCCAGCGCGTCAAGGACGACACCGACAAGATATCGAAGGTGGAATCCGAACCGCGCTTTGAAGGCCGCCAGATGGTGATGCTGCTGGCGCCGCGCTGAGCGCGCTTTAAAGCCGAATAAATGAGGCAGTTCTCGCGCGCCGGCAAATCCGGCGCGCGTTTGCTTTTAGCGCCGTTCGGCTTCCCAATAGCCGGCACATTCGCCGGCATTGCCAAAGCCTTGCCAGGTCCCCTGACCGCTATCCTTGGCCAGGCGGCCAGTGCCATTGGCGCCCTTTTCGCCGAGCCGGATGGCGACTTTGACCGCTCCGTCGGACTCGACTGTGCCGTTGAAATTGACCGCCGTGTCGCCCTGATAGCGCACCTTGCCGTTGGCCACGGCCACGCTGTAGCGATATGCCCTGTCGCAGGTGCCTTTTTCGGTAACCACGACCACCGACCAGTTGCCGTCCTGGGGCGCCGCCATGACTGGTGAAACAGTCCCGGCGATGGCGAAACCGGCCGCCAGCGTTACGGCCACCAACTTCAAACTGCGCAACACGGGCGATCTCCTGGGCTTGCGAGAGACAAGGGCGGGCAATTCGAAGCCAATTCGATGCTTCTCACTGGATTTGGCGCTGTTTTGGCCCAAAGCAAGCCAGGGCTTCGAATTCCCGGGTTAACGCCCAGTGCGGGTTTGGGTTGCAAGGTCCCGCCCCCTCTGGCATAAGCCCGCTTCTCGCCGACCGGCCGTTAGGGCTGCCGTGGCGGCGATACCCGCTCAATTCCGAGCACCAGCCTAGGGCTTGTTGGCCTCGGGCTGATTTTTGGCTGTGGCTTTAGCCACTGGCCTGATGGAGAGCAAAATGCCCAAGTTGAAGACCAAATCGGGCGCTAAAAAGCGCTTCAAGATCACCGCCGGCGGCAAAGTGAAGTACCAGCAGGCCGGCAAACGTCACGGAATGATCAAGCGCACCACCAAGCAGATCCGCGAACATCGCGGCACCGCGGTGCTGTTCAAGACCGATGGCGACAACGTCAAGAAGTACTGGATGCCGAACGGCTAGTCCGGACTTCGATGTTGTCGACCCCGATCATCATTTCAACGTTTGCCTGACTAAAGGAGCACACTCATGTCCCGCGTTAAACGTGGCGTTACCGCCCACGCCAAGCACAAGAAAGTCTACAAGGCCGCCAAGGGCTATTATGGCCGCCGCAAGAACACCATCCGCGTCGCCAAGCAGGCGGTCGAAAAGGCCGGCCAGTACGCTTTCCGCGACCGCAAGCGCAAGAAGCGCACGTTCCGCGCTTTGTGGATCCAGCGTCTGAACGCCGCCGTGCGTCCGTTCGGCCTGAACTATTCGCGCTTCATCGACGGCCTCACCAAGTCGGGTCTCAACCTCGATCGCAAGGTTCTGTCCGACATCGCGATCAACGAGCCGGCGGCCTTTGCGGCCATCGTCGAGAAGGTCAAGGCCGCTATACCGGCTCCGGCCGAAACGCCGCGCGCCACGGCGTAAGACGACACCGCGCTACGTTCTCCGTTGTCATGCGCGGGCTTGACCCGCGCATCCCGCTTAGGGACGCGGTGCCTTCCTAAACGGGATGGCCGGGACAAGCCCGGCCATGACAGATAGAAGCGTAGCCTGCGCATTGAGGCACGCGACTGATGTCCGACATCGCCAAGCTTGAAACCGAACTGATGAGCGCCGTCGCGTCCGCCAAGGACGAAGCAGCGCTTGAAGCCGTTCGCGTCGCGGCTCTCGGCAAAAGCGGTTCGGTGTCGGCGCTGTTGAAGACGCTCGGTTCGATGACGCCGGACGAACGCAAGGCGCAAGGCCCGGCGATCAACGGCCTGAAGGAACGCATCACCACGGCGATCGGCACCGCCAAGGAAGCGCTCGGCATGGCCGCGCTCGATGCGCGGCTGGCTAGCGAGACTGTCGACGTCACGCTGCCGACGCGCGAAACGCCCGCCGAACTCGGCCGCGTCCATCCGATCAGCCAGGTCATCGACGAACTCACCGCGATCTTCGCCGATATGGGTTTCGCGGTCGCCGAAGGCCCGGATATCGAGACCGACGATTACAACTTCACCAAGCTGAATTTCCCGGAAGGCCATCCGGCGCGGGAAATGCACGACACCTTCTATTTCCCACAAAAGCCCGATGGCTCGCGCCTGTTGCTGCGCACGCATACGTCGCCGGTGCAGGTGCGCACCATGCTGACGCAGAAGCCGCCGATCCGCGTCATCATTCCCGGCCGCACCTACCGCTCCGACTCGGATCAAACCCACACGCCGATGTTCCATCAGGTCGAAGGCCTGGTGATCGACAAGACGTCGCATATGGGTCACCTGAAATGGATCCTCGAAGAGTTTTGCAAGGCGTTCTTCGAAGTCGATTCCGTCAAGATGCGCTTCCGGCCGTCGTTCTTTCCATTCACCGAGCCGTCGATGGAAGTCGATATCCAGTGCCGCCGCGACAAGGGCGAAATCCGCTTCGGCGAGGGCAATGACTGGCTGGAAATTCTCGGCTGCGGCATGGTGCATCCCAATGTGCTGCGCAATTGCGGCCTCGATCCGGACGAGTACCAAGGCTTCGCCTGGGGCATGGGCATCGACCGCATCGCCATGCTGAAATACGGCATCAACGATCTGCGCGCCTTCTTCGAAGCTGACGTGCGCTGGCTGTCGCATTACGGCTTCCGCCCGCTCGACTTCCCGACTCTTGCCGGGGGGCTGAGCACTTAATGAATGCGCATGCGCTGGCTTCCTATCCCCTCCCCCGCTTGGGGGGGGAGGGTTAGGGAGGGGGAACACGAGATTGCTGCGATGACGGAGTTGAAGAACGACCCGACCTGGCAAGTAACGCGAACGATGCGCTCGCGCGCACGATCGTTGCGTCGTGATTTAACCAATGCCGAGCGGCGCATTTGGTCCGCTTTGCGCGCTCACCGCCTCGATGGCGCCGGCTTCCGTCGGCAGAAGCCGATCGGTCCGTATATCGCGGACTTCGTGTGCGAGGCGTCCAAGCTCATCGTCGAACTCGATGGCGGCCAGCATTTCGATGCCGCGAATGAGATGCGCGACGCGCGGCGCGATGCCTATCTCGTTGGCAAGGGCTATCGCGTTCTCCGCTTCAACAATCACGACGTGATGGTCAACAAGGATGGCGTTTTGGAAACGATCGCCGCAGCGATTGCCTCTTCCCCCTCCCTAACCCTCCCCCGCAAGCGGGGGAGGGGACAAACAAGCACGTCGGGAGAGTCAGAATGAAATTCACCCTCTCCTGGCTGAAAGAACATTTCGACACGGTCGCCACGCTCGACGAGATCGTCGAGAAGCTGACCATGATCGGGCTCGAGGTCGAGCGCGTCGAGGACAAGGCCAAAGAATTCGAGGCCTTCAAGGTCGCGCAGATCATCACCGCCGAACAGCATCCCAATGCCGATCGTCTGCGCGTCTGCACGGTCGACAACGGCACCGGCACGCCGCTGCAGATCGTCTGCGGCGCGCCGAATGCCCGCGCGGGCCTCAAGACCGTGCTCGGCCTGCCCGGCACCTACATTCCGGCGAAAGACATCACGCTTTCCGTCGGCAAGATTCGCGGCGTCGAGAGCCATGGCATGATGATCTCCGGCGCCGAGATCGGTTTCTCGACCGACAGCGACGGAATCATCGAACTGCCGGCCGATGCGCCAATTGGAAAACCGTTTGCCGAAGTGCTCGGCCTCAACGAGCCGGTGATCGAAATCAACCTGACGCCGAACCGCTCCGACTGCACGAGCGTCAACGGCATCGCCCGCGATCTCGGCGCCACCATGCTCGGCGATTACAAAGAGAATGCGCCGAAGCGCATCGCCGGCACGTTTCCCTGTCCGGTCAAGGTCACGCTGGATTTCGGCGCGACACATCCGCTTTGCCCGGCCTTCGGCCTGCGTCTGGTGCGCGGCGTCAAGAACGGCCCGTCGCCGGAGTGGCTGCAAAAGCGCCTCACGGCGATTGGCCTCAGGCCCATCAACGCGCTGGTCGACATCACCAACTACATCACCTTCGACCGCGGCCGTCCCTTGCATGTGTTCGACGCCAAGAAGGTCAGAGGCAATTTGACCGTGCGCCGCGCCGTCAATGGCGAAACGCTGCTGGCGCTTGACGGCAAGACCTACACGCTCGACGCCGCCATGTGCGTCATTGCCGATGAGAAGGGCGTCGAATCGCTCGCCGGCATCATGGGCGGCGAGGAATCCGGCTGCGACGAGAATACCACAGACGTGCTGATCGAATC
>CANKBJ010000222.1 GCA_947479905.1 Bradyrhizobiaceae bacterium | reverse complement strand
TCGAGTCCCGGCGAGGAGTTGAATCTCGTGTGTTCATGGCTGGTATACAATATGCCAGCAGGTCTCTGCGAGCGCAATGCCCTCGACTAGACCCACAAAATGCAGCCTTTCTTCCCTCACCGGGCGTCCGATAACGGACACCGCAAGGCCGTGCCGGACTCGCGACGCGGGCCCGGCATCAGCCGTCATTATTGTGCCGGGCGCGACGCACCGAGGGCGCCGCGCACGCGGGAAATTCCGTTCTGGATGATCGGCCAGAACAGCGCGATCAGGCCGAGCGTCATGACGGTGGACACCAGCGCGTTCGAGAAGAACACGCCGAGATTGCCCTGCGATCCCAGTAGCGCTTGCCGCAAGGACACTTCCGCCTTGTCGCCAAGGACGATCGCCAGCACCAAAGGCGCGAGCGGGTAATTGGCCTTCTTCATGAAGTAGCCGACGACGCCGAACACCAGCATCATCACCACGTCGAAGGTGTTGTTGTGAACGGTGTAAGCACCGATGGCGCACAGCACGAGAATGATCGGCGCGATGACGCTGAACGGGATACGCAGGATCGCGGCGAACAGCGGCACGCAGGTCAAGACCACGATGAGGCCCACCAGGTTGCCCATATACATCGAAGCGATCAGGCCCCAGACGAATTCGGTCTGCTCGACGAACAGCAGCGGCCCGGGCTGCAAGCCCCAGATCAGCAGGCCGCCCAGCAGCACGGCGGCGGTCGGCGAACCGGGCACGCCGAGCGCGAGCATCGGCAGCAAGGCCGCGGTGCCGGCGGCGTGCGCGGCGGTCTCCGGCGCGATCACGCCTTCGATCTCGCCTTTGCCGAAATGTTTGCCGCGCTTGGAGATGCGCTTGGCGATGCCGTAGCTCATGAACGATGCCGGCGTCGCGCCGGCCGGGCTGATGCCCATCCAGCAGCCGATCAGGCAGGAGCGCAGCGAGAGCATCCAGTACTTCGGTAGTTCCTTCCAGGTCTTGAGCACGACCTTCAAATCGATCTTGGCGGATTTGCCGCGGAAGCTCAGTCCCTCTTCCATCGTCAGCAGGATTTCGCCGATGCCGAACAGGCCGATGACGGCGATGAGGAAGTCGAAGCCGCCGATCAAGGTCTCGGAGCCGAAGGTGAGGCGCAACTGGCCGGTCATCTGGTCGAGACCGACGGCGCCGAGCGCGAAGCCGATCATCATCGAGGCCACCGTCTTGAACGGGGGCTCCTTGCTCAGGCCCACGAAACTACAGAAGGCGAGGAAGTAGACCGAGAAGATTTCCGCTGGTCCGAAACGCAGTGCGAAGCTGGCGACCAACGGCGCGACTAGCGTGATCATGATGACGGCGAACAGCGCGCCGACGAAGGACGAGGTAAAGGCCGCGGTCAGCGCCTCGCCGGCCTTGCCCTGCTGCGCCATCGGATAGCCGTCGAACGTGGTCGCGACCGACCATGGTTCGCCCGGTATGTTGAACAGAATAGATGTAATGGCGCCGCCGAACAGCGCGCCCCAGTAAATACAGGACAGCATGATGATCGCCGACGTCGGCGACATGCTGAAGGTCAGCGGCAGCAGGATGGCGACGCCGTTGGCGCCGCCCAGGCCCGGCAGCACGCCGACGATGACGCCGAGCACGATGCCGACCACCATCAGTAGCAGGTTCTGCGGTTGCAGCACGACCGCGAAGCCGTGCATCAAATTGCCGATATCTTCAAACATTTAGATATTCCCCGAACGCCGGCGGTAGCTCGCCGCGTGACTGCCCCTATGGACCGCGGTTCTTTGCGACCGCTGTCCTACTTATTCAGAATTCCGGGTATCGGGCGTTGCCGCCCGCCGGACGGCTTAGAACCCCAGCAGCTTTTCGATCGGCCCCTTTGGCAAGGGCACGAGGAACCAGCGCTCGAAGGTCACGAAGAAAAAGATCGGCACGGCGATCGCGGTAGGTAGCGCGATAGCGATTTTGTATTTGCCGAGCCAGACCATGAATATCCCGATCAGCAGAGCCGATGCCACGTAGATCCCGGTAAAGGGGATAATTGCGACATAGATCCCCGTCGGAATCACGACCGTGAGCACCTTGTAAATCTGCTCCCACGTGGCGAACGCCGCGTCGTCGCTCTTGGTAGCGAACAGCTGGACCAGATTGACGACCGAAGAGATGACGATGATCACACCGATATAGAACGGGAAGAAGCCCGCCTTCGGGCCCTCATCGCCCCAGCCCGTGCCCACTTTCAAGCTGCCGTAGACGGTGATCAGCCCCAGAATACCGACGGCGACGGCGACGCCGGCCTCAACGCTCCGGTGGGACGGGCCAGCCCCACCGGTTTCATGTGCGGATTCACTCATTAACGTTTCCTCGAGTGGCTAAATTGGCGCCAGTTTCTTATTTGCTCGGTTTTAGTTGCTCTTTTTTAGTTGCTCTTGGGCGCCAGGAAGCCGGCTTCCTTCATCAGGTCTTCGTGCAGCTTTTCGTTCGCCGCCACCCACTTGGTGTATTCGTCGCCGACCATGAAGGTGGTGTTGAAAGCGCCGTCGCTCATCAGCTTTTGCCACTCCGGCGTTTCGCGCACTTTCTTGAACATATCGACGTAGTACGCGACCGCATCCTTGCTGACGCCCGGCGGCATGAAATAGCCGCGCAGCATCAGGTACTCGATGTTGAGACCGGCCGACTTGCAGGTCGGAATGTCGTTCCACGACTTATCGCCGGCGATCTTGTCCTTGTAGTCGAGCTTCTTTGAATCGAACACGCAGAGCGGGTTCAATTTGCCGGCGCGCCAGTGGGCCACAGCCTCGATCGGGTTGTTGACCGTGGAGTCGACATGGTTGCCGACGAGCTGCACGGCGACCGCGCCGCCGCCAGCCTGCGGGATATAGATCATCTTCTTGCCGGTCGCCTTTTGCAGCGCGACGGTGATGATCTGGTCTTCCTGCTTCGAGCCGGTGCCGCCCATCTTGAAGGTGTTGTCCGGCGCCGCCTTGATGGCGTCGATGTAGTCCTTGGCGGTCTTGTACGGCTTCTCGGCATTGGTCCAGAGAATGAACTCGTCGAGCGCCATCATCGCGACCGGGGTCATGTCCTTCCAGGAGAAGGGAATGCCGGTGGCCATCGGGGTGGTGAACAGGTTCGACAGGGTGATGATCAGCTTGTGATCGTTGCCCTTGGAGTTCTTGACGTCGAGGAAGCCCTCGCCGCCCGCGCCGCCCGCCTTGTTGATGACGACGACCGGCTGCTTGGAGAGATTATGTTTGGTGATGATGCCCTGCATGGTGCGGGCCATCTGGTCGGCGCCGCCGCCGGTGCCGGCGGGGACGATGATTTCGATAGGGTGGGTCGGCTCCCACGCCTTGGCGGGCGTTATCGATAGTGCAATCGCGCCGCTGACACAGGCCGCAACGCCGAAGGTCAGAACTTTACTGGTCGCTGACATGAAGCCTCCCTTGGATTGTTAAAAACGCTGCCGAACTTGCTGCCGGCTAGACGCATCGTACCGGGCTGTGACCGCCCGCTTGCTGAAATACATTATACCAATTTGAGGCTCTGTATATCCATCTCGTGACGGCGGCAAAAAAATTTGCGGAACGCATTGCGCCGCCGCAAAATTCGCTGCATCGCAGCAAATCAGCGACTTAAATCGTATAATTGAGATCGAGATTGAGGGGCTGGCTTATTCAATGCTTCGCTGGCGGGCGACATTGAATTTTCCGTGGCGGGGCCCGAAAGCCCGCGCCCGGCAAAAGTGCGATGCCGCTGGCGTCAGCGCCAGTCGGCGACGCGCTGAAGTTCCGCCGCATTGACGATGGTGAGCGAGCGGCTGTTGACCTCGATCAGGCCGGCGCGCTGGAGTTCGCCCATGACTTTGCTGACATGCACCGGCGTCAGGCCGGTGGCATCTGCAATGTGCCGCTGGCGCAGCGGGAAATCGAAGGTCGCTGTGCGCACCAGCGTCCGCTTGGCGACCTTGTCGGCCAGGCGAAGGATCAAACGGGCAATGCGCTCGTCGGCGCGGCGGCGACCGAGGTAGAGCGCCAGTTGATCGGCCCTCGCCTTCGCTTCGTTCCAGAGCCCGAACAGCTTTTCCAGGAGATCGGAACGGCCGAACAGGACTTCCTTGATCTCTTCGCGCTTGAACTTGCGGTAGGTCACTTCGGTGATGGCTTCGACGGTGTGACCGGACATCGGCGCGAGCAGGCTGCCAGCCGAAACGAGGTCGCCCGGCAACAAGAATGAAATGATCTGGCGCCGGCCATCGGGCAGCGCGACCGACGACATGGCCCAACCGCTGCAAATGATCGGCACGAAGTCCGACCATTCCTTGGGGTGCAGGATCAGGCGGCGGGCGGGAATGGTGTGAACGGTGGCGGCGAGTTGCAGTTTGCCCGCCTGCCCTTCGGTGGCCACGTCGCCATCCTTGGCGCCGCAGCACAGTAGATTAAAGGCGGGGCAAATGTTGCAGGCGACATCGCAGGTCATCGTGCCCGGGGCAGCGTCTTGCGGCAGATGGGCGACCCGCTGCGGCTGGGAGGGCGCGAACACCGGACCTTCGCTACCGATACGGCTGGGAAGCACACTGGCGTCGGCACCCTGCGGTTTCGGCAAGTCTTTGGTCGCTATGTTGGTCACGTGTCACGTCCCGTTGCAGAAACGAAAAAGCCGGTCGAGCCCTTATTGCGTATCCTTTTTAGGTGATATCTTTTCACCAGATATCATTGTACCTTGCCTATCCGGTTGACGCATACACCCACTAGGGCTAGTGTCTGCCCATGATGGGCGCGATGGACATCCACCAGCGTGACGACCTGGCTTTCCCCCAATCGCTCCCCGAGCTTCAGCGGCTGTTTCCCGACGATGCGGCGTGCTCC
>CANKBJ010000221.1 GCA_947479905.1 Bradyrhizobiaceae bacterium | reverse complement strand
GACCATGCGCACCATCGCCGACCTCAAGGGCAAGCGCGTCGGCATGGGCTACTCGGCCATGCGCACGCTCGACCCGATGATCAAGGCGATCCTGGCAACCGGCGGCCTGACCGAGAAGGACGTGACGCCGGTGCTGATCCCGAACGTGATCCGCGGCGCCGACGATTTCTCGTCCGGCTCGGCCGACATGTTCTTCTTCGCCTTCGGCGCGCCGAAGGTGCGCGAAGTGGACGCCAGCGTCGGCGGCATCCGCGCGCTGGAAATTCCGGAAAGCGGCATGGCCGCCGCCAAGAAGATCGTGCCGGAAGGCTACCTGACGCCGGCCGCGCCCAATCCCTTCTTCATCGGCGTCGAGAAGCCGATGGGGGTTTACAGCTGGGACAACATGATCTTCGCCAGCGCCAAGGTGAGCGATGAGGCGATCTACAAGATCATCGACACGCTGGAGAAGAACAAGGCCGAGCTGGTAGAGATTCAGCCGGCGCTGCGCGAGTTCTCGCCGGCCGCGCTCTACACCGCCTACGACCTTCCCTATCATCCGGGCGCGCTGAAATACTTCAAGGAAAAGAACATCAGCGCCCGGGCCCTCAAGTGAGCGAAGAGAGAATCATTCCCGATGCGGCGGAGTTCGCCTCCGCCGCATCGCCGGCGACCATTCTGTGGACCAATATCTTCCAGTCGCTGCTGGTGGCGGCGGTGGTGCTGTGGGTGCTCGACATCCCGCGCCAGGTTTTCAACGTCGCTTTCTATACCGAGCAGTTGCTGGCTATCTGCCTCGGCCTCGTGCTGGCGCTCGCTTATGTCGCCGACACGTCGCGCAAGCGGCACTGGAGCGACTGGGTCGCGGTCGTGCTATCGCTTCTGCTGTGCGGTTACATCGCGCTGCGCTATGCCCACCTCACCGACGAGGCGGCGTCCATTCCCCTCAGCGGACTGATCGTCAGCGGCCTGTTGATCGCGCTCATTCTCGAAGGCAGCCGCCGCACCAATGGCTGGGGCTTCGTTGGCATGATCGCGGCGATGGCAGTTTACGTCTATATCAGCCCGAATTTATCGGGCGACTTCCAGACCCGCTACGTGTCGCCCGAGCGCATGACGATCTATCTCGGTCTCGACATCAACGGCGCCATCGGCTCGATCCTTCAGGTCGCGGTGCTGGTGGTGATCCCGTTTACGATTCTCGGCCAGGTGCTGGCGCGCACCGGCGGCGCCGATTTCTTCGCCGACATTTCGATGGCGGCCATGGGCGCGTTCCGCGGCGGCGCCGCCAAGATCGCGGTGGTCGGCTCGGCCTTGTTCGGCATGATTTCCGGCAGCGCGGTGTCCAACGTGCTGGCGGTCGGCATCGTCACCATCCCGACCATGGTGAAATCCGGCTTCACGCCGCGCCGTTCGGCGGCCATCGAGGCGGTCGGTTCGACCGGCGGACAATTGATGCCGCCGGTGATGGGCGCCGCCGCATTCATCATGGCGGAATTCCTGCAGGTGCCCTATGGCTCGGTATGTATCGCCGCCGCCATTCCGGCGTTTCTGTATTACGCCTGTCTGTTCTTTCACGTCGATCTGGAAGCCGCCAAGCATAATATCGGCGCCGCGCAGATCGCCGAGACGCCGGGCTTTCTCGATACCGTGAAGGCCGGCTGGCACTTTTTGCTGCCGATCTTCTTCCTGGTGTTCGCGCTGATGTATCCGGACATCACCATGCTGACGCCGGAAAAGGCCGCGATCTACGCCACCCTGCTGCTGATGGTGCTGGCGCTGATCTTCGGCTATCGCGGCAAGAAGCTCGGCATCGTCGGCATGTTGAAGGCGATCATGGATACCGGGCGCGTCTCGCTCGACATCATCCTGATCGGCGCGGCGGCCGGCATCATGGTCGGCATCATGAGCATATCGGGGCTGGCTTTCAGCCTGACCATCCAGTTGCTGACGCTCGCCGGCGGCAGCGTATTCCTGCTGCTGCTGCTGATCGCGATCCTGGCTTTCGTGCTCGGCATCGGCCTGCCGACGGTGAGCGTCTATATCCTCACCGCGACTTTGCTGGCGCCGGCTCTGGTCAAGCTCGGCGTGACGCCGATGGCCGCGCACATGTTCGTCATGTACAACGGCATCCTGTCGATGATCACGCCGCCGGTGGCCTTCGCGGCTTACGCGGCGGCCAACATCGCGCGGACCGACGGCTGGAGTACCGGCTGGGTCGCCTGCGTCGTCGGCTGGAGTACGTTTCTGCTGCCGTTCCTGTTCGTCCTGACGCCAAGCCTTTTGATGGACGGCAGTTGGACCGAGATCGCGCTCAATCTGACCCGCGTTACCTTCGGCATCTGGCTCGGCACGGTCGCCGCGGTCGGCTTCGGCCTGGCGCGGATCGGCCCGGCGATGCGCTGGGTCTATGCCGTAATCGCGCTGGCGGTTGTGCTGCCGCCGGAAGCGTTCGGCAGCGCCATCTACATCAACCTCGCCGGCATTGCCGCGGCGCTGGTTGCGCTCGGCATCGACTGGCTGCGCCTGCGCAAGCAGGGCAAATCCGCGCCGGCCGCCGCGACGCCGTATTGACGCGTGCTTGACCGTATATAGGGATATCCCTATATACGGCCGTGGACAGCGACAGCCCGGCTCCGAAGCCCTGCGTCTTTGTTGGCTCCAGTCTGAGAGACCTGAAACGATTCCCGGCGAAGGTTCAGAACCGCATGGGTTATGCGCTGCAACAGGTGCAAGAAGGCGGCGAGCCGATATCGACAAAAGCGCTTGGAGGGTTTGGCGGCCGCTCGGTTCTGGAACTGGTCGATGACTTCGACGGCGACACCTACCGCACGGTTTACACCGTTCGATTTGCCGATGTGGTCTATGTCCTGCACGCTTTTCAAATGAAGTCGAAACGAGGCATCGCCACGCCCCGGCACGAGATCGAACTTATAAAATCGCGATTGCGTGACGCGGAAGCTCACCACCGTGCGCGCATCAGCGAAGAAAGAACAAAGCCATGACGAAACGCAAGCCGGAAATCCAAAAGAGCAGCGGCAATGTCTTTGCCGATCTCGGCTTGCCCAATGCCGACGAACGCAAGCTCAAGGCCAGCATCGTCATCGAATTGCACCGGCTTGTGAAGGACCGCGGTCTTACGCAAATCAAAGCCGCCAAGCTGGTCGGCGTTTCGCAGCCGGACCTCTCGAATTTGTTGCGCGGTGACTTCGACGACTACTCGGCGGAACGGCTGATGAAAATGCTGACCGCGTTTGAACAAGATATCGAGATTGTGATGAAGCCTCACGCCAAGGCCGGCGAGAAAGGCCGCATTACTTTCAGATCCGCCGCGGCGTAACAGCAGCAAGGTTCGAGCTTGCAAAAACAAACGGCCCCGCGAATGGCGGGGCCGTAGAGTTTCGTGTCATTCCGGGACGCTCTCGCTTGCGAGCGGGCCCGGAATCCAGAGCAACACGCAGAGGACTTGGCTCCTGGATTCCGGGTTCGCGCGAAAACGCGCGCCCCGGAATGACGAGTCTGTTAGTTCCCTTCCCGCCAGATGCCGAGCGCTTCCTGCGCCGGACGATCCGAGATCGAGAACAGCACCGACTCCTCGGACGGTTCGTGATGGTAGCGCTTCCACGGCGGGATCACGAACACGTCGTTGACGCCCCACTCAATGGTGTCCTCGCCCTCGACGATCGTCTTGCCGTGGCCTTCGGCGCAGGCGAACACCATGCCGTCGGTCGAGCGGTAGTTCTCGCCCTTGAAGCCCTTCGGGAACAGCGCGATGTAGGCGCCCATGGTCGGCATCACCGGGCCGCCATTGATCGGGTTGGCGTAGCGCACGCGCGCGCCGTGCCGCTTGTCGATGTCGCCGGTGTTTTTCAGCCGCTCGAGGATCGGCCGCATCTTGGAATAGGGATAGTTGATGACCGGGGTGCGGTTGGCGGTCGCCGGCATGCCGTCCGGCAGCACGCCCGAGGCGAAGCGCTCGAACGAGTCGCCGTCCTCGTGATTGGTCTTCTGCATCTTCTCGTCGAAGTGCTCGGAGAACGACGCTTCGAAGTGGTTGACGGTCGGCATGTCCAGGACGTCGAGCCACATCGCCGGCTGGTTGCCGGGATTGCCGTGATCGTGCGGCGCCCAATTGGCGGTGATGATGAAATCGCCATGCCGCATCTGCGACTTTTCGCCTTCGACGGCGGTGTAGGCGCCCTCACCTTCCAGCATGAAGCGGATGGCGGAAGCCGAATGGCGATGCACTTCGGCGACTTCGCCGGGCAGGATCAGTTGCACGCCGGCGAACAGTGAGTTGGTGACGCGCGACTTGCCAGGCATGCCGGGGTTTTCCAGCACCAGCACGCGGCGCTCGGCTTCCTCGGCGCTAATGACGCCGCCGGCTTCGAGAATGAGGCGCTTGACGTCGGCGAACTTCCACACCGCCGCCTTGTATTTGGTCTTCGGCTCCGGCGTGACCAGGCCCTTGAGGACTTCCCAGAGCGGCGCCATGTGGAATTTGGCGATCTTGTCGTAATAGGCCTGCCGCGAGCCTTCGATATTGTGCTTGGAACCGGGGGCGGCCTGTTCAGCCGCGGTTGCAACCGCCATGAGATGCTCCTTGGGGACGTTTCTTGGAAAGCCGATAGTTTAATTTGTAACTTTATAGCGCATAATGAAGGCTGGCGAAACAGGCGCCAAGAGGGGTCGGCTGCGCGCCAGCCGAATGGCTGACTTTGTCCGGCTTTATGTAACTAATGGGCACCTCGAACTATGCTCGTTCAGCGCATTTTCTACCATCCGGCGCGCACCGTTAGCCGATTTCGAGAGTGATTTTCCGCCGCAGCGGCTTCGTTTTGTCCACCCGGCAGGCCCTTTCGAGCGCTGTGGGCGGACTGTGCCTCATG
>CANKBJ010000220.1 GCA_947479905.1 Bradyrhizobiaceae bacterium | reverse complement strand
TTCGGACCGCCGGTGTCCTTGCGGATGATTTCGATCTTCTTGCCGGCGACGGTCTCGCCATGCTGCTTCATGTACAGCTTGATGCCGTTATCGATCTGCGTCGCGGTATCGGCGAACTGGCCGGAATAGGCGCTGATCACGCCGATCTTCAACGTCCCTTGAGCTTGGGCGGCGACCGGCAGCGTGGCAGCGGCCAGCAAGGCCGCGGCGGCAGTCATCATATGTCTCATGGCATTCCTCCCTTTCGATACCCTGATGCGTATCGTTGGCGAATAGAATGCCTGACCTCGGCGCAGAAGAAAAGCGACTCAATGCCCCGGCCGCGGTGCTTTCTTATCCCTCCCCGGTGACGGGGAGGGTGGACGCGAGCACTTGCGAGCGGCCGGGTGGGGCGATGTCCACGAATATCGCCGGCAAAACCCCACCCGGCTCCGCGCTATCGCGCAGAGCCACCCTCCCCCTTCGGGGGAGGGATAAGAAGCGAGGCCTGACGCTTTGTGGTCCTTAGCCTAATGTCAACGTCGCCTTTTCATATTGCCCGCTGCCCATGCCGCCCTCCGGGAAGATGCCGTGGGCGGCGATCCACTCGAAGGATTCCTCGTAGGTTTCCTTGGTGTAGGGCTCGAACACCAGCCGCTCGCCCGGGCCCCAGCGCCTTGTATCCATCCGGGCGTGGAAGCGGTCGGGAAATTCGTTCTTGTAATAGTGGGTGTAGAGCTCCGGCCGCAGGTCGATGTCGCGTTGCGCCTTGCGCAGGGCGCGGAAGAATTTGCGCAGGTCTTCCGGGTCGGGGTCGCCGTGGATCATGGTGCCGATCATGAAGGTGGTGTCGATTACCTTGCGGAAGCCGAGCTGCTCGGCGAAGTACATCGGCCCGTTGAACAGGTTGCAGGCCGGCGCCTTGCCGTCGATCAGAAGCTCCATGCGCTTGAACAACATGCCGGTCTCGTAGTTCAGGTTGATCTGGTCCGGCTTGAGATAGGTCTCCAACGCCTGCACCGTGGCGTAATGGCTGCCGGACTGGTAGCCGACCGAGATCGGCACGCCGGCGAGATCTTCCGGCGTTCTGATTTTTGAATCCGCCGGCACGAAAATGCCCGCCTGCGCCACCGAATAGACGTCGGTCATCATGCGGCCATGGCCGTTCGAGGCTGCGACGTTGACGGTCCAGTGGCAGGCGCAGGAGACGCTGGCCTGACGGCCTTCCTCGAAGGACTGGAATGCGCCTTTCGAGCCTTTGTCGTGCTGCTTGCCGTCGGTCGAGCGCATCAGCTCGCGGAATTCATAGTCGAGACCTTCCTGGCGGAAGTAGTCCTTCTCCTCCGCCACCCATTCCTGCAGGCGGAAATGCGGTTCGATGATGAATTTGGCCATGGCGTTTTCTCCCTGTTTGTTTGTCGTTTTATTTCGTTGTCATTCCGGGGCCGGCCGGAGGCCGGAGCCCGGAATCCAGAGCCGATTGCTCTGGTATTGAGGCCCTGGATTCCGGGCTCGCTCGCTGCGCTCGCGCCCCGGAATGACCAGAAAATAATTCAGCAACACGAACTCTCCTCATGCTTATGTCCGTGCTCCGCGACGCGCCGGGCGCGGATCATCTTGACGTGGTCGTCCATCAGCGCGCGGGCGCCGGCGCCGTCGCGCATTTCGATCAGGTCGGCGAGCCTTGAATGAATCTCGAGAATATGGCCGGCGAGCTTGCGCGTCGCGGTGACGTTGCGGCGCGGCCACGATACATGTTCGAGCGACAAGAGCTGCACGACGATGACGCGGTTGTGCGAGGCTTCCGCCACCGCGAGATGGAAATCGCGCGACAGCTTGGTGAAATGATCGAGGTCGTGCATCGCGCCTTGCGCGTCGACGAGCAGCCCGCGCAAGCGCGCAATGTCCTCGGCCGTCGCATTCTCGGCGGCCAGTTCCGCGCCGAGCGTCTCGATGGCGCGCTGCGCGTCCATCACTTCGGCCGGCGTCACGCCTGTGAGGTCGAGCTGCACGGCCAGCGCCTCGGCGAACAGGCGCGGATTGCCGTGCGCGATGCGCGCGCCGCCGCCTTTGCCCATGCGGATCTCGACGATGCCGAGCGCCTCCAACGTGCGCATGGCGTCGCGGGCGACGATGCGGCTTGTGCCGAAGCGGGCCGCGAGGTCCTTCTCGGTGCCGAGAAAATCGCCGGGCTTGAGCTTCTTGGCGAACAGATCGTCGCGCACCTGCGCGACCATTTGCGCCGACAGCGACGACGAGCGGCCGGCAAACATGATGCGCGCGGTCAGTTCGCCGCTCATCTGCACCGGTGGCTTTGCGATCGCGCGCGCCATGGCTTTCGTCCCTTTAAAGGGGCGCTTCTTGGCGGCGCCCGACCCCAGCATCCTGGTACCGGATCGAACGATAGTAAAGATAGTATCTTATAAAAAGTGGTCCGGGCGAACGAGGGCCACTTGACTTATAATCCTAGAGGATTATAGTCGTTGTTGTCCAATCCGCCGAGGGCGCTGTCATGAGGCGTCATGAACGTGGGAGAGGACGCGGTGCCCGCGGGCAGGGAGATAACGCACTCCTTGCTCCCGGGCGGCGCCGGATCCCGCCCGCAGGCAATAAGACCTGCCGCGAGGAGCTCGCTGATGGTGCGAAGCAGCCTTAAGTCGGCTAGCCGCCAGAAGCGCGGCCCGGACGCCGTAACGACACCGCGATGGAGCGCCGCGGGGCGCAGCGTCCTTCGCCAAAGGACGCGCACGCCTTTCCAGGGCGTGACTGAGATGTGGCGTCTAGCGGCGCTCCATCCCCTCGATCTTATTCGAGGGAGAGAATAGGGAAGGCGGCCTGCCCGGGGCCTCAAACAATACGGGCGATGAATCGCGCCGCCTTCGCCACCCGTAAACCCAGCCTTGCGCGCTGGCGCATTGTGAAGCGTCACGGCATCGGCCATGGTCCGCCGCCCAAAGGAAAGGCCGCGCCGTGGATTCACTGCCCATTCTCCTCGCCGTCGCCGGCGCGTTTCTTTTGGCCGGTCTGGTCAAGGGCGTTATCGGCATGGGGCTGCCGACGGTGGGCATCGGACTTCTCGGCCTGGTGATGTCGCCGGCGCAGGCGGCCGCGATTTTGATCGTGCCGTCGCTGGTCACCAATATCTGGCAGGCGGTCGCCGGCGGCGCCTTTCGGATATTGCTGAAGCGGCTATGGCCGCTGCTGCTCGGCGTCTGTATCGGCACCTTCATCGGCGCGGTGTGGCTGCCGCCCAGCAATAGCGGCCAGGCGACCGTGTGGCTCGGCGTCGCGCTCGCCGCCTATGCGTTGCTCGGGCTGTTCAAGGCGCAGTTCTCGGTGCCGCCGAGCGCCGAGGTCTGGCTCGGTCTGATTGTCGGCATCGTCACCGGCGCGGTGACGGTCGCGACCGGCGTGTTTGCAATTCCCGGAGTTCCCTACATCACCGCGCTGAAACTGGAGCGCGACCGGCTGGTCCAGGCGCTCGGCCTGTCCTTCACGGTCTCCACCGTGACGCTGGCGATCGCCTTGTCGCATGCCGGCGAGATGACCGCGTCGCTGCTCTGGCCATCGCTGGTCGGCCTCGTCGTCGCGGCCGTCGGCATGGCGCTCGGGCAATTGGTGCGCGGCCTGATCAAGCCGGAAACATTCCGGCTGTTCTTTTTTATCGGACTGCTGGTGCTCGGCGCCCATCTGGCGCTGCGGGGGTTGATCTAATTAGCGGGCGCCCCGCAAATCGCGCTTTACCAAAAATCATTTGCGTGCATATAATTTAATTCCAGCATTTCTGTTGGGGGGTTGATGCCGCATATCAGCGCGCCAGACGGGACCCGGCTGTATGTCGAAGAGGCGGGGCAAGGCTCGGCCGAAGCCTTCCCCATTGTCTTCGTGCATGAATATGCCGGCGACTATCGTACCTTCGAGCCGCAGATGCGGTACTTCTCCCGTTCGCACCGCTGCGTCACGTATAGCCAGCGCGGTTATCCGCCTTCCGACGTTCCCGAAGACGGCGCGAAATACGGCCAAGACATCGCCCGCGACGACGTCATCGCGGTGATGGACGCGCTCAAAATCGACAAGGCGCATGTCGTCGGTCACTCGATGGGCGCGGCCACCGCGCTGCATGTCGGCATCCATTATCCCGACCGATGCGTCTCGGTGACCGCGGCCGGTTGCGGCTACGGCTCCAGTCCCGATCCGACAATCGTCGAGGAAACCCGCGCCGCCTCGCGCGCCACGGGAGAGGCTTTTGCCAAGGAAGGCATGGCGGTGATGGCGCCGCGTTATGCCGACGGCGCGACCCGGCAAACGCATAAACACAAGGACCCGCGCGGCTATGCCGAATTCGTCCAGATGCTGAGCGAGCATTCGGCGACCGGGCACGCGCTGACCATGCTGCATCTGCAGGCGAAGCGGCCGACTTTGTGGGACATGCAGGCGAACTTAAAAAAATTCAAGCCGCCATTGCTGGTGCTCGTGGGTGACGAGGACGACTGGTGTCTCGAAGGCAGCGTCTTTCTCAAACGCACCGTGCCGACCGCGGGTCTCGTCGTCATTCCGCGTTCCGGCCACACCATTACCAGCGAAGAGCCGGCCGCGTTCAACGCCGCGCTTGCCGATCTGATCGCCAACGTGGAAGCCGGACGCTGGATGTCGCATAAAGGACTTTGAATTCTAAAGGAGAGTTTCGATGGACCTGAAGCTTAAAGGCAAGACGGCGCTGGTTACCGGCGGATCGGAAGGCATCGGCAAGGGCATTGCGCTTGCATTGGCAAAAGAAGGCGTCGATGTCGCCATCTGCGCACGGCGCAAGGAGCCGCTGGAAGCCGCCGCCGCCGAAATCGCCAAGGCGACCGGCCGCAAGATTGTCGCCATCCCCGCCGACCTGCGGAAAGATGCCGACGCC
>CANKBJ010000219.1 GCA_947479905.1 Bradyrhizobiaceae bacterium | reverse complement strand
CTTTCGCAGATGCGAAAGGTCATGTAGAAATAACGGACCCGGGGAATTTGGTAGGATTTACATGAAGAAGGTCTATCCCGACGCCGCCAAGGCGCTCGCTGGCGTCCTCAAGGACGGAATGTTGATCGCCTGCGGCGGTTTCGGCCTGTGCGGCATCCCAGAGGTGCTGATCATGGCGATCCGCGACTCCGGTGTGAAAAACCTCACGGTCGCGTCGAACAATGCCGGCGTCGATGGCGCGGGCCTCGGCCTGCTCTTGGAGACGCGGCAGGTCAAGAAAATGATCGCGTCTTACGTCGGCGAGAACAAATTGTTCGCCCAGCAATATTTGGCCGGCGAACTGGAAATCGAATTCAACCCGCAGGGCACGCTCGCCGAGCGGCTGCGCGCGGGCGGCGCCGGCATTCCGGCTTTCTTCACCCGCACCGGCGCCGGCACCGATATCGCCAAGGGCAAGGAAGAGCGCGAATTCGACGGCGAGAAATACATCATGGAGCGCGGCATCGTCGCCGATCTCGCCATCGTCCATGCTTGGATGGGCGACCATGAAGGCAATCTCGTTTACCGGAAGACCGCGCGGAATTTCAATCCGATGATGGCGACCTGCGGCAAGGTCACCGTCGCCGAGGTCGAGCATCTGGTGCGGCCGGGCGAAATCAATCCCGATCACATCATCACGCCGGGCGTGTTCGTGCAGCGCATCATCCATGTTCCCAACGCCACCAAACACATCGAGCAACGCACGGTGCGCAAGCGCGTTCCCGCCGCCGCCACCGGTGAGGAGGTCTGATCATGCCCTGGACCCGCGATCAAATGGCCGAACGCGCCGCCAAGGAATTGCGCGACGGTTTCTACGTCAATCTCGGCATCGGCATTCCGACGCTCGTGTCGAACTACATTCCCGACGGCATGTCGGTCCAATTGCAGAGCGAGAACGGCATGCTCGGCTTCGGCCCGTTCCCTTACGAGGGCGACGAGGACCCGGACCTGATCAACGCCGGCAAGCAGACCGTCACCGAAATTCCGACCACCAGCTTTTTCTCCAGCGCCGATTCATTCGCGATGATCCGCGGCGGCCACATCGACATCGCGCTCTTGGGCGCGATGCAGGTGGCGGAGAACGGCGATCTCGCCAACTGGATGATCCCCGGCAAGATGGTCAAGGGCATGGGCGGCGCGATGGATCTGGTCGCCGGCGTCAAGAAGGTGGTCGTGATCATGGAGCACACCGCCAAGGCCAAGGACGGTTCGATCGACCGCAAGCTTCTGCACAAGTGCACGCTGCCGCTGACCGGCGCCGGCGTCGTCGACATGGTGATCACCGATCTCGGTGTCTTTACCGTCGACCGCAAAGGCTCAGGCATGACCTTGATCGAACTCGCACCCGACGTGTCGCTCGACGAGATCACGCAGAAGACCGAGGCCAAGTTCAAGGTCGATGCGAAGCTGAAGCATTAGAGGCGACGCGATTGATCCGCAGGCCCACCGGGCCTGGCGGCGAAAACACCACCGGGGGCGGTCATGTTACGTTCGACTTTGTTATTTGCGGTAGCGGCGCTTGCTGTCGCTTCCACCGCCGCCGAAGCCCGCGACGGCTGCGGACGCGGTTTCTATTTCGATGGCTATCGTTGCGTGCGCGAGGCCTATTATCCGCCGCCGCCGCCGGGCCGTTACTACGGCCCGCCGCCGGAGCGCTATTACGGCCCGCCGCGCGATGAAGGCCCGATTTTACGTTTCGATTTCGGTGGCGGTGGCGGTGGCGGCGGTGACCGACGCTATGCGGCGCCGATACGCGGGCGCGACGGCAGACCAACCTGTGCGCAGCGCAACTACACGATCCAGGACGGGCTGTGTAAGCCGTATACCGGACGCTGATAGCGGCGGCCTGTGGGTCAGACCCTGATCAATCGCTTGCCGAGGTTCTCCCCGCGATAGAGTTCGGCGATGGCGCCGGGCGCGTGCTCGATACCGTCGAGGATGTCCTCGCGGTAGCGCAGTTTGCCTTCGCGCACCCAAGCGGCGAGGCGCGCCACGGCTTCCTCGTAGCGGTGCGCGTAATCGAACACCAGAAAGCCGCTCATGCGCGCGCGCTTGACCAGCATGTGCCGCTCGACGCGCGGGCCTTGCGGCGGCGGATCCCATGACGACACGGAGGCAGTGCCGCAGATGACGATGCGTGCACCGACGGCGAGCTGTGAAAGCACGGCGTCGCTGATCGAACCCGCCGTGTTGTCGAAATAGACATCGATGCCGCGCGGGCAGGCGGCCTTGAGCGCCTGCGCCACATCGCCGGCCTTGTAGTCGATGGCCTCGTCATAACCGAAGGCGTCGCGGCAGAGTTTCACCTTGGTTGCGCCGCCAGTAATGCCAATCGTGCGGCAGCCCATCAGTTTGGCAATCTGTCCGACCGCCGAGCCGACCGAGCCAGCGGCAGTTGATACAACGACAGTATCGCCGGGGCGCGGCAGGCCAAGCTCCAGCAGTGCGAAATAGGCGGTGACGCCGTTCAAGCCCAGAACGCCGAGCGACAGGGACAACGGCAGGTCGGTCTCCATCACCTTGCGCGTCACGTTCGAGCCGTCGGACACCGCGTAATGCTGCCAGCCGAGCATGCCCATGACCTTGTCGCCTTCGCTGAAGCCGGGATGGCGCGAAGCGACGACGGTGCCGGCCGAGAACGAGCGCATGGTCTCGCCGATGCCGACCGGCGTCGCATAATTGGCGACCGCCGACACCCAGCCACGCATCGCAGGTTCAACGGAGAGGAATTCGTTGCGCACCAGGAACTGCCGGTCGCTCAAGTCCGGCAGCGGAGTCTTGAAGATCTCGAAGTTCTCCGCCTGCGGAATGCCGGAAGGCCGCGATTTCAGGATGACCTGGCGATTGACCGGCATGAAAGCGCGTCCCGCGTTAGAGGCCTTCGACGCTGACCAGCCGCGCCTCGCTGCAAGCGTCGCGGATGTGCTTCAGGCCTTGATAGGTGGGGCCGTTGTAAAATGTTTCCCACGCGGCGACCGAGGGAAATTCCAGCAGCACGATGCGGCGCGGCGTCCAGTCGCCTTCGTAAACTTTGTGCGCGCCGCCGCGCGCCAGATATTTGCAGCCTACCGCTTCCAGCGCCGGCTTCACGCCGTTCATGAATTCCTGATACTTCGCCGGATCGCGAATATCGACATCGAAGATGACGTAAGCGCTCATGGGTATGCCCCTCTTTGGTCTGTCAGATCGCGGCCGCCGGCCTCGCCAGCTCCGACTTCTCGCGCGGAACGTAATCGCCGCCGCCGAGTGCGCCGACGAGTTTGCCGTCGCGGACGACGAACTTGCCGCGCACCATCGTCGACACCGGCCACCCTTTGATCTCAATGCCTTCATAGGGCGTGTAGTCGGTGCCGCCGTGCATCAGCTTTTGCGAGATCGTCTCCTTGCGCTTGGGATCCCATAACGCGATGTCGGCGTCGCTGCCGACCGCGATGGTGCCCTTCTTCGGGTAAAGCCCATAGGTCTTGGCGTGATTGGTCGATGTCAGCGCGACGAATTCGTTCAGCGTGAGACGGCCTTTGCCGACGCCTTCGGAAAACAGGATCGGCAGCCTTGTCTCGACGCCGGGAATGCCGTTCGGCACCCAGCGGAAACTGGTCTTGCCCTTGGGCGCCAGTTTGCCTTGCGGGTCGTCGTAGCGGAACGGGCAGTGGTCGGACGAGAACAGCGAGAAGATGCCTTGCTGCAACCCTTCCCAGCACGCCCGCTGACTTTCCTTGTCGCGCGGCGGCGGCGAGCAGACATATTTGGCGCCCTCCATGTTGAGGCCGTCCATGTCGCTCTCGGTCAGCATCAGATATTGCGGGCAGGTCTCGCCGTAGATCTTCAGGCCGCGCGACCGCGCCCGCGCGATCTCGTCCATCGCCTGACGGTTCGACACATGGACGATCATGATCGGCACGTCGATCAGTTCGGCCAGCGAAATGGCGCGATGCGTCGCCTCGCGCTCGACGGCGATCGGCCGCGACGTGCCGTGATATTTCGTCTCGGTCTTGCCGGCCTGCTCCAGCCGGTCGGTGAGGAAGCGGATGGCGTCGTAGTTTTCGGCGTGGACCATCACCATGGCGCCGGTCTCGCGAGCCACGGTCATAACCTTGAGCATTTCCATGTCGGAGAGGGCCAGGCCCTCATAGGTCATGAACACCTTGAACGAGGTGTAGCCGTCATGGACGAGGGCAGGGAGTTCCTGGCCGAGCACGGCGTCGCTGGCGTCGGCGATGATGAGATGGAACGACACGTCGATGTAGCACTGGCCGTCGGCCTTCTGGTGATAGTCCTTCACCACCTGGCGCAGGCTCTCGCCCTTCTGCTGCATGGCGAAGGGCAGCACCATGGTGTTGCCGCCGAAAGCGGCCGAGCGCGTGGCGGAAGCAAAATCGTCGGCCATGACGATGCCGGGGCCGGACGGCTGGGCGATATGGACATGGCTGTCGATGCCGCCGGGCAAAACCAGCAGGCCGGTCGCATCGACGATCTCGGTCGCGGTGCCAAGATCGGCGCCCAGCGCGGTGATCTTGCCGCCTTTGATGCCGACATCGCAGGAAAAGGTATCGGATGCGGTCGCCACGGTGCCGCCGCGGATAATGGTATCGAAAATCATGCTGTCTCCCGTTCCGGCGGCAGTATTTCAGACTTTTGCCGCAGGTGCGATATGGTCGCCCGCATCGCAGCCGAGCGCCGATACCGGGGACAGTTTATGGACGAAACCGAGAACTTGCGCGCCCGCGTCGAGGCGCTGGAGATCGCCCGCGCCCATCAGGAGCGCATCGCCGAGGATCTCAGCGAGGCGCTGGCCGCGCAGTGGAAGCAGATCGAGGCGCTCAACCGGCAGGTGGCGCGGCTGGCCGATCAGGTGCAGGAGGCGCAAAGCCAGGCCGGGGGCGGCGAGGTGCCCG
>CANKBJ010000218.1 GCA_947479905.1 Bradyrhizobiaceae bacterium | reverse complement strand
GCACATCGAGGATGCGCGCAAGCGTCTGCGCCAGCAGCGTCTTGCCCGAGCCGGTCGGCCCGATCAGCAGAATGTTCGACTTCGCCAGTTCGACGTCGTTGTGCTTGGCCTGGTGATTGAGACGCTTGTAGTGGTTATGCACGGCGACCGAGAGCACGCGCTTGGCATGCATCTGACCGATCACGTAGTCGTCGAGGACCTTGCAGATTTCCTTGGGCGTCGGAATACCGTCGCGCGACTTGACCAGCGAGGATTTGTTTTCCTCGCGGATGATGTCCATGCACAGCTCGACGCATTCATCGCAGATGAACACGGTCGGACCGGCGATAAGCTTGCGTACTTCATGCTGGCTCTTGCCGCAGAACGAGCAGTACAGGGTGTTCTTGGAATCACTGCCGCCGACTTTGCTCATTCCATTCTCCAACGTCACACTCGATCGAGCATCACTCGTTCGATCTCTCCGCGGTCGGCGAACCGGAAGTTACTCGCCACATCCAACGAAGCAAGTTTCGCGCCGAATATCCGGCACGGCGGCCAATCGGTCCGGGAGGCCTGCGATCCCCGGTACACTCCCACGCGCTCAGCGAAGCATGCTAACGGCATGACAATCAAGAATGTATTAACGATAGTGCGGCGTCAGATTGTTCAAAAAACGCACGCTTTATGAACCCTGATCCGCCCCGGCAGAAATACCACATCGGGAACCCGGCCGCCGGTCATCCGGCGGCCCGGCCGGCAATCACGCAGGTTTGGGAAGCATTTCCTGCGGGCGCTTGTCGATGACCTTGTCGACAATGCCGAAATCCTTGGCCATTTCCGAGGTCAGGAAATAGTCGCGTTCGAGCGCGTCTTCGATCTTCTTCAGCGACTGACCGGTGTGGTGAACGTAAATCTCGTTCAGCCGCTTCTTGAGATTGAGGATTTCCTGCGCGTGCAGCATGATGTCGGTCGCCTGGCCCTGAAAGCCGCCGGACGGCTGATGCACCATGATGCGAGCGTTGGGCAGCGCAAAGCGCATGTCCTTGGCGCCGGCGGCGAGCAGCAGCGAGCCCATCGAGGCGGCCTGGCCGACGCACAAAGTCGCAACCTGCGGGCGGATGAACTGCATCGTGTCGTAAATCGCCATGCCCGACGTCACCACGCCGCCCGGCGAATTGATGTACATCGAGATTTCTTTTTTCGGATTTTCCGCTTCGAGAAACAGAAGCTGCGCCACGACCAAAGTCGCCATGCTGTCTTCGATCGGACCGGTGATGAAGATGATCCGTTCCTTCAACAGCCGCGAAAAGATGTCGTAGGCCCGTTCGCCGCGATTGGTCTGCTCGACCACCATCGGCACGAGGTTCATGTAGGTATCGACCGGATCTCTCATTTCGGCTCCAAAGGCAAAGCGCTCGGCTTAAAAAGGCGAAGCGGCGCGAATCATTCCGGCCAGATTAGCCGCAACCCGCATGGCGATGATCTATTTTCGCCACGGCCTTAACGCAAGCCCCAAAGGAGCCGCCAGACAGACGAATGACGGAGACCGTTAAGGCTCCGTCACAAGTCGCTGTACAAAGACGGGCGATTGCGTCAGGCGACCGATTCGTCGTCCGGCTTGAGTAGCTCCTCGCGCGTCACCTTCTTGTCGGTGACGTCGGCCAGTTCGACGATGAAGTCGACCACCTTTTCCTCGAAGATCGGCGCCCGCACCGAGGCAACGGCCTGCGGATTCTTGCGGAAGTAGTCCCACACCTGTTGCTCCTGGCCGGCGAACTGACGCGCCCGCTCGGCGATGGCGCGGCTGAGTTCTTCATCGGTCACGGTGATATTGTTCTTCTCGCCGATCTCGGCGAGCACCAGGCCGAGCCGGACGCGGCGGGCGGCGATGGCGCGGTATTCGTCGCGCGCCTTTTCCTCGGTGGTATTCTCGTCCGCGAAAGTCTTCTTCTCGCTGGCGAGTTCGTCGTTGACCGAACTCCAGACGCGGCTGAATTCGTCTTCCACCATGGTCGGCGGCGGATCGAATTTGTGTGCCTTGTCGAGTTCGTCGAGCAGATTGCGCTTGAGCTTCTGGCGCGACGCCGCCTGCTGGTCGCGGCCGATGCGATCCTTGACGGCATCGCGCAGCTTGGCGAGCGAATCGAGGCCGAGCGATTTGGCGAAGTCGTCGTCGACGGTGATGGCGCCGGGTGCTTCGATCGATTTGGCGGTGACAGCGAATTCGGCTTCCTTGCCGGCCAATTCGGCATTGCCATAAGCGGCCGGGAACGTCGCCTTGACGGTACGGTGCTCGCCGGCGCCGATGCCGATGAGCTGTTCCTCGAAACCTGGAATGAACGTGTTCGAGCCGATCTGCACCGCGATGTCGTCGCCGGTGCCGCCTTCAAACGGCGTGCCGCCGATGGTGCCGACAAAGGCGATGTTGACGCGGTCGCCGCTCGCCGCCTTCTCGCCCTCGGCCTTGGCCGCGTAGGGACGGTTCTGATCGACGATCAGTGCAATGCCCTCATCGATCTGGGCATCGCTGACGTCGGCGGTCAGCCTGGTGAGCTTGATGGTCTTGAAATCGGCGAGCTTGATCTCCGGCACGATCTCGACGGCCATAGTGTAGCTGAGGTCGGTCGCGCCGGCGGCCAGCTTTTCAAACGCGGCTTCGTCGATCGGCGGCGTCACCTTCGGATCGGCCGCCAGCTTGAAGCCGTGTTCGGTGACGATCTGGTTGTTGGTGTCGCGAATGGTCGCCTCGATCACCTCCGCCATGGCGGAGCGGCCATAGACGCGCTTGAGATGCGCGACCGGCACCTTGCCCGGCCGAAAGCCGTTGATCTTCACGCGGTCCTTGAGTTCGTCCAGGCGCGAACTGACCTTGGCTTCGAGTTCGGCGGCGGGAACGACCACAGCGAATTCGCGCTTGAGGCCTTCGGACAGTGTTTCGGTAACCTGCATGATCTCACTTCGTTGCTTGTCACGCGCGCGGCGCCGGCAGTCGAATGCGGCGGGGCGCGCCGGAGGTGTCGGGACGCGGGGCCCTACCCGCGTTGTCTTGAAAACGGTTTCGTCAGATTTGAAGACCTTGCTGGTGCGGGCGGAGGGACTCGAACCCCCACGACTTTCGCCACTGGAACCTAAATCCAGCGCGTCTACCAATTCCGCCACGCCCGCAAAGGGCCGTCAAAAGACGTTTGCTTAGAACGTTCCTTGCGCGGGGGCATACCGCGCCGCCCCGCATCGGGCAAGGCACAAACGGCGCCTGCGGCGCTTCACCGGGGCCGGCCCGCCCCGGCGGAAGGTCCCGACACGCGTCCGAACCGCTGGCATTGGCGCCCAAACAGGCGATGAAGCCGCAAGTAGACACGGATTGCGCTAGCTCAAGAGGCCGCCGCAGAATGGATGTAGCGTTAATGGGGCCGACATTATCTACAGGTGCAAGGCCATGCCGGACATCGCCGATCGTCAGCCGTTTGAGGCCTTTGAAACTTTGCGGCCGCTATCGGGTCGACTGAGCCGTCGGCACTGGCTCGCCGGTGCCGGCGCCAGTCTGACCGCCCTGGCGCTGCCGCCCTTTGCTGCCGCGCAGCCCACCGAAGGCCTGACCGCGGACGGCTTTCGCCTGCTGCGCGCGCGCCCGGGCGAGGCGCGGCTGCGCGGTCCCACCGCCCCGGCAACGCCGATCTGGGGCTACGAGGGGCTGGCGCCGGGTCCGACGCTACGCGCCCGTCAGGGTGAGGAACTCAAAATCCGTCTGGTCAACGAACTGCCGCAGGCGACCGTCATTCATTGGCATGGCCTGCGCATCGCCAACGCCATGGACGGCGTGCCGCATCTGACCCAGATGGAAGTCGCTCCGGGCGCAAGTTTCGATTACCGCTTCACGCCGCCCGATGCCGGCACCTTCTGGTACCATTCGCACTTCCTGTCGTCCGAGCAGATGGCGCGCGGGCTGTTCGGCGCATTGATCGTCGAGGAGCGCGCCGCCGTCGACGTCGACCGCGATGTCGTGCTGGTACTCAACGACTGGCGGCTGACGAACGCGGGCGCCATCGAGCGCGGCTTCGGCAATTTCCACGACGCGGCAATGGCCGGACGCCTTGGCCAGTACATCACGCTCAACGGCGAGGACAGCCTGGAGCTTCCGGTCAAGACCAACGAGCGGCTGCGGCTGCGCATCGTCAACACCGCCAATGCCCGTATCTTCCGCTTGCGCATCGCCGAACATGTGACGCGGGTGATGGCGGTCGATGGCCAGCCCTGCCCGCCGGAGGTCGTGCCCGATGGCGTGCTTCGGCTCGCGCCCGGCACGCGGGTCGATCTCTTCCTCGATGCCGCGCTCAAGCCGGGATCGCGCGCACCCATACTGGTCGACGACCTGCGCGGCGGCGAACTTGAAATCGGCCACCTCGTCTATGGCGACGGCGCGCCCCTGCGCGCGCAGCCGCTTGCTGCGCCTCACCCGCTGCCGGCCAACCCGTTGCCGGACAGGTTAGACATGGCCGGTTCGCTGACAATCGACGTTCCGCTCGACGGCGGCGGCATGGCCATGATGATGCGCGGCGGCGGCATGGGAGGCGGAATGGGAGGCGGAATGGGCGCGGCGGGTTTCCGCGGCCATGGCCTGCCGCCGCAGGATCGCATCTGGGCTTTGGCCAGTGTCGCCTCGAGCGGCCACGACGGCCCGCCGATGTTCTCGGTCCCGCGCGGCCGCACCGTGGTCATGAACTTCACCAACCGCAGCGCCTTCCCGCACGCCATGCACGTGCACGGCCATCACTTCCGCGCGTTTGCCGGCAACGGCCCCGCCTTGCGGCCCTACTGGCTGGACACCGTCATCGTCGATCCCGAGCGCAGCGAACGCGTTGTTTTCGTCGCCGACAATCCGGGAAAGTGGATGCTCCACTGCCACATGATCGAACACATGGCGACCGGCATGGCGGCGTGGTTCCAGGTGACCTGAACTTGCGT
>CANKBJ010000217.1 GCA_947479905.1 Bradyrhizobiaceae bacterium | reverse complement strand
GGATCAGAGAATGGCGGCTTTGGTCGGCGTCAATGTCGACCAGACCATTTCGCTGACTTTCGTCATCGCCGCGGCTTTGGCCGCCGTCGCCGGCACCATGTACCTGATGTATTACGGCGTGGTCAGCTTTTCCGACGGCTTCGTGCCGGGCGTCAAAGCCTTCACCGCCGCGGTACTCGGCGGCATCGGCTCGCTGCCGGGCGCGGTCATCGGCGGATTGTTGATCGGCCTGATCGAGACCATGTGGTCGGCCTACTTTTCCATCGACTACAAGGACGTCGCCGCCTTCTCCGTTCTCGCCATTACGCTGATCTTCCTGCCGCAGGGCCTGTTCGGCCGGCCGGATGTCGAGAAGGTCTGAAATGACCGAAGGCGCCGGTATTTTCTGCTTCACCTCCCCCCTTGCGGGGGAGGTCGGCCCGCGCAGCGGGCCGGGAGGGGGGTAACGCATGCCACATCGCGCTATCTCACCGCTTGCTCGATCCCGCGCGCGCTCCCTCCGATCAGGCATGACCGATGCTGAGGCGCGCATCTGGTCGCGTATTCGCGCGCACCGACTTGATGGCGCTTCGTTCAGGCGACAGGTTCCGATCGGTCGGTACATTGTTGATTTTGCCTGTATGGAGAAGCGTATCATCGTAGAAATTGATGGCGGCCAGCATGCCGAAAGCATGCGTGACGCAAAACGCGACGCTTGGCTGAAATCGCAGGGTTTTTCTATTCTTCGCTATTGGAATGGCGACGTGCTTGCGAACACGAATGGCGTTCTTGAAAGCATTGCTCATGCCATTGCCATAGCAGTACCCCCCTCCCTAACCCTCCCCCGCAAGGGGGGAGGGGACAGACTGCGGCGTGGGGCGCGTTAGATGGCAACAGGAGTCAAAAGCTCGGCCGCTCAGCGCATCGACACCGTCGCCGCCTTGCGCGATGCCGCCATCACGACGCTCTTGGCCTTCGGCCTGTTTCTGCCGCTGATCGGTTTTCACACCGTCACCAACATCCGCAACGAGCTGGAGCTGGATACGCGCTGGCCGCTCTTGTTTTCCATCGTCGCTGTCGTCGGCGTTGCGCGCCTTGCCTATTCGTTCCTGCTGGCGCCCTGGCTGGAGCGGATCAAGCTGCGGCCGGTGGCGACGACAACGCCGGCCTGGCGCGCGACGTTCGGCAAATGGTTTGTGCCGTTCTGCATCGGCTTTGTCATCGTCTATCCGGCCATCATCATCGCCGCGACCGGATTTGGCGGCGCGCTCAAATGGGTCGACAATTTCGGCATCCAGATTTTGATCTATGTGATGCTCGGCTGGGGCTTGAATATTGTCGTCGGTCTCGCCGGTCTGCTCGATCTCGGCTATGTCGCCTTCTATGCCGTCGGCGCTTACGCCTACGCGCTGCTGGCCAAGGAATTCGGCTTCTCGTTCTGGATATTGCTGCCGCTCGCCGGCGTCATGTCGTCGTTCTGGGGCATTCTGCTCGGCTTTCCGGTGCTGCGGTTGCGCGGCGACTATCTCGCCATCGTCACGCTCGCCTTCGGCGAGATCATCCGCATCGTGCTGGTCAACTGGGTCGACGTGACCAACGGTTATGCCGGCATCAGCGGCATTCCGCGGCCGAGTTTTTTCGGCATCCCGTTCAACGCCAGCGATGACGGCTTTGCCGCCACCTTCGGTCTGGAATTCTCGCCGATCTACCGCACCATCTTTCTCTATTACCTGATCTTGGCGCTCGCCCTTCTCACCGCCTTCGTCACCGTGCGGCTGCGTCGCCTGCCAGTCGGCCGCGCCTGGGAAGCGTTGCGCGAGGACGAGATCGCCTGCCGCTCGCTCGGCATCAACACGACGCACACCAAACTCACCGCCTTCGGCATGGGCGCGATGTTCGCCGGCTTTGCCGGCTCGTTCTTCGCCGCGCGTCAGGGCTTCATCTCGCCGGAGAGTTTCACCTTCCTGGAATCGGCGACTATCCTGGCTATCGTCGTGCTCGGCGGCATGGGCAGCCAAATTGGCGTTGCCATAGCAGCGATCGCCATGATCGGCGGCACCGAAATCATGCGCGAACTCGAATTTCTCAAGCACATTTTCGGCGAGTCCTTCGATCCCACCCAATACCGCATGCTGCTGTTCGGCTTCGCCATGGTCATCATCATGGTGCTGCGCCCGCGCGGCCTGATCTCGAGCCGCGCGCCGTCGGTGTTTCTTAAAGACCCCAAGCCGGTTCCCGTCGATCCGGTCAAGCAGGGGCACGGCTGACGCATGACCAACGCCGGCGACATCCTGCTCCGCGTCGAGCACCTCACCATGCGCTTCGGCGGCCTGGTCGCGGTCGACGATCTTTCATTCGAGGCGCGCCAGGGCGAGATCACCGCGCTGATCGGACCGAACGGCGCCGGCAAGACCACCGTGTTCAACTGCATCACCGGTTTCTACAAGCCGAGCGAAGGCCGCATCGGCCTCTGTCACGGCGACGCCGCGATATGGAGCGAACTCGATGCGCTGACCGAAAGCGGCAAGCGCGGCATCACGCGCGGCGACAGCGGGCTTTATCTGCTCGAGCGCATGCCGGATTATCTGGTCACCCAGAATGCCCGCGTCGCCCGCACCTTCCAGAACATCCGGCTGTTTCCGGGCATGACGCTTCTGGAAAATCTTCTGGTGGCGCAGCACAACGCGCTGATGGTGGCGTCTGGCTATACTTTGTTCGGCATCTTCGGCCTTCCCTCCTATCACCGCGCCGAACGCGCCTCGGTCGAGAAGGCGCGCGACTGGCTCAATCGCGTCGGCCTCATCCACCGTGCCGACGATCCGGCCGGCGACCTGCCCTATGGCGATCAGCGCCGGCTGGAAATCGCGCGCGCCATGTGCACCGATCCGGTGCTGCTGTGCCTCGACGAGCCGGCGGCCGGCCTCAATCCGCGCGAAAGCGCGCTGCTCAACGAATTGCTGATGTCGATCGGCAACGAGCACGGCATTTCAATCCTGCTGATCGAGCACGACATGTCGGTGGTAATGGAAATTTCCGACCACGTCGTCGTACTCGACTACGGCATCAAGATTTCCGACGGCGCGCCGGAGGTTGTGCGCAACGACCCGAAGGTGATCGCCGCCTATCTCGGCGTGCCGGATCATGAACTGGAAAAGGCCGGCGCGGAGATCGGCCGATGACCGCCCTGCTCTCCGTCCGCGGCGTCAAGACCTATTACGGTCGCGTCATGGCGCTCAAGGGCGTCGACCTCGACGTCAACGAGGGCGAGATCGTCACCTTGATCGGCGCCAACGGCGCCGGCAAGTCGACTTTGATGATGACGGTGTGCGGCAATCCGCGCGCGCGCGAGGGCAGTATCGTATTCGCCGGCCGCGACATTACCCATTTGCCGACGCACGAGATCGCCCATCTCAAGCTGGCGCAGGCGCCGGAAGGCCGCCGCATCTTCTCGCGCATGACCGTGCTCGAGAATTTGCAAATGGGCGCGCTGGTTGCCGACCCGGCCGCGTTCGCCGCCGATCTCGACCGCATGCTGACCTTGTTTCCACGGCTGAAGCAGCGCATCGACCAGCGCGGCGGCACTCTGTCCGGCGGCGAGCAGCAGATGCTGGCTATAGCCCGCGCGCTGATGGCGCGGCCGCGCCTGCTGCTGCTTGACGAGCCGTCGCTCGGCCTGGCGCCGCTGATCGTGCGACAGATTTTCGACGCCATCCGCACCCTGAACCGGCAGGACGGGCTGACCGTTTTCCTGGTCGAGCAGAACGCCTATCATGCGCTGACGCTGGCGCATCGCGGCTATGTCATGATCAACGGCCTGATCACTTTGTCCGGCACCGGGCGCGAATTGCTCGACCGGCCCGAGATCAAGCAGGCCTATCTTGAGGGCGGCGCATGATCCCGAAAAGTGGGCACCGGTTTTCGGACAAGATCATGCGCAAGGCAGGGAGCGCATCATAATGGACCCGGCCGCCCCCAGCGCTTTTAACACTTTCCTGCATTTCTTCTACGAGGAAGGCTCGTCCGGCACCTTCCTGCTGGTGACCCTTATCCTCGGCGGCGGCGCCGCCTGGCTGTCCGGCCGTGCCATCGCGCTGACCTGGCGGCCGGCCTGGCAGGTTTTCGCCTATAGCCTCGTCCTCGGCTGCGCGGTGCGCTTCCTGCATTTCAGCCTGTTCGGCGGCACGCTTCTGTCGCCGCATTATTATCTGGTCGACACCGCGATCGGCATGGCGCTCGGATTCCTCGGCTTTCGGGCGGCGCGCGTGTCGCAGATGATTAGCCATTATCGCTGGATCAACGAGGCCGACGGGCCTTTGCGCTGGCGCCGCAAAGCGCCGCGACGTAATATTGCCTAAGCTGCTTGAAACCGCCGGTTATAATCGAAGGGGAAAACGGATGAAAAAAGTCACCACACTCGGTCTTGCTCTCGGACTTGCTATTGCCGTTACCGGAACCGCTTCCGCCCAGATCAAGATGGGTGTTGCCGGTCCGATCACCGGGCCGAACGCCGCGTTCGGCGCGCAACTCAAGAACGGCGCCGACCAGGCGATCAAGGACATCAACGCTGCCGGCGGCATTCTCGGCCAGCAGATTTCGGTTCAGTACGGCGACGACGTCTCCGATCCCAAGCAGGGCGTCTCGGTCGCCAACAAATTCGCCGGCGACGGCGTGAAATTCGTCATCGGCCACTTCAACTCCGGCGTCACCATGCCGGCTTCCGAAGTGTATCAGGAAAACGGCATGCTCGAGATTACGCCGTCCGCCACCAACCCGAAGATCACCGAGCGCAACATGTGGAACATCTTCCGCACCTGCGGCCGTGACGATCAGCAGGGCGGCGTCGCCGCCGCCTATATTCTCAAGAACATGAAGGGCAAGAAGATCGCCATCATTCACGACAAGACCACCTACGGCAAAGGTCTCGCCGATGAAACGCAGAAGGCGATGAACAAAGGCGGCATGAAGGAAGTCATGTACGAAGGCGTCAATGT
>CANKBJ010000216.1 GCA_947479905.1 Bradyrhizobiaceae bacterium | reverse complement strand
GGAGATATCCGAGATCAGTCCGGTGACGCGATTGACCGCCGCCAGGATTTCCTGCATCGCGGCGCCGGCATTGTTGGCCAACACGGTCCCCGCATTTACCTTTTCGACCGACGTTTCGATCAACTGGCGGATTTCGGTCGCCGCCTGCGCCGAGCGCTGCGCCAGGCTGCGTACTTCGGTGGCGACCACGGCAAACCCGCGGCCGGCTTCGCCGGCGCGCGCGGCTTCGACCGCGGCGTTGAGCGCGAGCAGGTTGGTCTGCGAGGCAATGCCATTGATCAGGCCGACGATGTCGGAGATCTTGTTCGACGACTCGCTGATCTCGGCGATGGTCGACACCACCTTGTTGACGATGTCGCTGCCTTTGGTCGTGGTGGCCAGCGCCAGCGCCGCCGCCTTGTCGCCATTGGTCGAGTTGTCGGCGTTCTGCTTCACCGCCGAGGTCAGTTCTTCCATGCTGGCGGCGGTCTGTTCGAGCGCGGCGGCCTGCGAGTCGGTGCGCGCCGACAGATCGACGTTGCCGCTGGCGAGCTGGCGGGTCGACTGCACCATATCCTGGAAGTTCAGACGAATGTCGCCGACGATGCTGTGCAGGTTGGTGTTCAACTGGGCGAGTGCGCGGATCAATTGCCCCATGT
Organism: Bradyrhizobiaceae bacterium; assembly: GCA_947479905.1. Taxonomy (GTDB): domain Bacteria; phylum Pseudomonadota; class Alphaproteobacteria; order Rhizobiales; family Xanthobacteraceae; genus Pseudolabrys. The sequence goes on along the minus strand of CANKBJ010000216.1, from coordinate 4,364 downwards.
CGTCAATGCGGGTGGTGGTGATGTCGGTGGTGAGATCGCCGCCGGCCATCGCCTGTGCGGTATTGAGTGCTTGCTTGAGCGGCGCCACGACATGCTTGGCGAGGAAATGCCAGAACGACAACGTGACCACCGCGCTCAAGGCGGCGAGCCAACCCTGCCAGCCATCGAGGTTCAGGCGGTGAAAGGTTTCCGGGGTCGCGGCGGCGACGCCGAGGAGGGCGGTCGCCGCGAGCACGAAGCCGAGCATGATCCGCACGCGCGTGTTGAGCGACATCGTCTTGCAGAGTCCGCCGGTGAGCAGGCCGGACTTGACCGGCTGGCCCTGGCACAGCGCGACGCTGCCGGGCCTGGCTTTTTCCTGGGCGTATAGTTTCGTCGCCATATCGACCTGGGCGCGGCTCGGCTTGGTGCGCACCGACATGTAGCCGCTCGGCTTGCCGTTCTCGATCACCGGCGTGACGTTGGCGAGCACCCAGTAATAGCCGCCATTCTTCTGGCGGTTCTTGACCAGGCCGCGCCAGGGCAGGCCGGCCTTCACTGTTTTCCAGAGGTCGGCAAATGCGATCATAGGCATGTCAGGATGCCGCAGCACGTTCTGCGGCGTGCCCAGCAGCTCTTCCTCAGTGAAGCCGCTGACCTCGATGAAATAGGTATTGGCGTATTCGATATTGCCATTGAGATCGGTCGTCGAGACGATTGTCTTGGTTTCGTCGAGCGGGAATTCGGTCTCGGTTACCGGCAAATTCAGGCGCATGACTAGATCCCCTAAGGCGGGCGCCGTGAAAAGGCGGCCGACTCGTGCAATGATGGCGATGGAGGGAAGAATATGGTTTATAATTATAAGTAGCGTTAAATATCGATGCATGCCATGAGTGCAATGCACGATAGCAAACTGTATTAATAAAATCGCGGCTTCCGCGTCGTCCGCCGCGTCAAAAAACACGCCAAAGAATGACGCGGAAAGCCGATGGGGGCAGCGTGACCGTGGCAACGAAAATCCGCGTTATCGTCCTGACCGGCGCTGCTGGGGGACTGGGCAGCGTGATGACGGCGGCGCTGCTCGACGCCGGTCACAGCATTGCCGCCGTCGATCAGGACGGCAACGCTTTGGTGCGGCTGCTCGATCGCTTGCAAATGCCGCCCGATCGGCTGTTGCCGGTGGCGGCCGATGTGTCGAGTGAAGACGAATGCAACGAGGCGATCGAACTGACCGCCGCGCATTTCGGCCGCGTCGACGGCCTCATCAACAATGCCGGCATCGGCATGAGTTCGATCCGGCCGGACGCTGAGACGCGCCACCCCGGCATCGAGGAACTGTCGGCCGACATCTGGGACCGCTTCTACATGGTCAATGTGCGCGGGCCGATGATGATGACGCGCGCGGCTGTGCCGCATATGCGCCAACAGGCCTGGGGCCGCATCGTCAACAACACCACCAGCTACAAGACCATGCTGCGCGTGCTGCCTTACGGCGCGACGAAGTCCGCGCTCGAATCGATGTCGGCGGTGTGGGCGCGGCAACTCGACGGCAGCGGCATCACCGTCAATGTGCTGATCCCGGGTGGGCCGACCGACACGCCGTTTATCGCCGATGAAGCCGGCTGGCCGCGCGACAAGATGCTGCGGCCGGAGATCATGGCGGCGCCGATCCGCTGGCTGATGTCGGACGCCTCCGACGGTGTCACCGGCCGCCGCATCACCGCCAGCGAATGGGATGCGACGGCGGCGGCCGATGACGCCGCGGCGCGGGCCTCGCGCGGCATTGGCTGGCCGGAGCTGGTGAGCGACCAGGCATGGTGGTGAAGAGAATTCCGGCGTGAGCGGACCTTTTCGGGCGCTTCGGTCGTTCCTATGTGTCGTGAACAATCGCGTCGCATCCGGAGGTTCTCTTTGCGCTTAATCATCGCCTGTTTTGTCGCCGCCGTAACGCTCGGCCTCGCCTTATCCGCGGGCTTGCCGGCGCGCGCCGCCGATGAGCCCGATCTCGTTTTCAAGCGCTCAACCGTGTTCAAATGGCTGACGCCGAACGACAAGCTCGCTACTTACGGGCTCGACGATCCGGGCGTCGAAGGCATCGCCTGTCACTTCACCGTGCCGGAGCGCGGCGGCATCAAGGGCTGGATCGGTGTCGCCGAGGAAGTGTCCGACATTTCGCTGGCCTGCCGGCAGATCGGCCCGATCAGGTTCAAAGCCAAATTCGAACAGGGCGAGGACGTGTTCCGCCAGCGCCGGTCGCTGTTCTTCAAGAAGATGCAGATCGTGCGCGGCTGCGACACCAAGCGGAACGTGCTGGTTTACATGGTCTATAGCGACCGCATCATCGAGGGCTCGCCGAAGAACTCGACCTCGTCGGTGCCGATCATGCCGTGGGGCGCGGCCGGCGACGTGCCGAAATGCGCCGACTGGGTGGAGAAGTAGCCGGTCGCGCCGCCGATGGCGTGACGTCACAAAACAAGGCTATGATCGCCAAGACAGACGATGGAGATTGCCATGCCGACCGACATTCCCACCAGCCCGCGCAATGACGAGTCCGATCTGGGCAAGGTTCAACGCGCGGTCGCCGGCGCGCTGCACCAGCACTGGAAGCTCTATCTCGGCGAAGGTCTGTTGCTGTTGATCCTTGGCGCCATCGCCATCGCCATTCCGCCGCTCGCCACTTTGGCGGTGACGATCCTGTTTGGCTGGCTATTCCTAATCAGCGGCATCATTGGATTGATCACGACGTTCTGGATGCGGTCGGCGCCGGGCTTCTGGTGGTCGCTGGCGTCCGCCGCCCTTGGTGTTCTCGCCGGCGGCTATCTGCTGGCGCAACCGATCGCCGGCGCGCTGTCGCTGACCGTGGTGTTGATCGCCTTCTTTATCATCGAGGGCGTCTCCTCGGTGTTTTTCGCGCTCGATCACCGGCGCGAACTGTCCGGCCAGTGGGGCTTCATGCTGGTCAGCGGCATCGTCGATCTGGTGCTGAGCGTCATGTTGATCGCCGGCCTGCCGAGCACCGCGGTATGGGCGCTGGGGCTTCTGGTCGGCATCAACATGGTATTCGGCGGCATGGCGCTGGTGGCGATGGCGTTGCACGCCCGCAAGGCGGCGCTTTAGAGCGTTTTCGAGCGAAGTGGGCACCGGTTCGCGTGAAGAAAACGCGACAAAATAAAAGACTAGAGCCCCGGCTTTGATTCCATCAAAGCCGGAAAGGCTCTAGGCGGTCGGCTCGCCGGCTTCCGCCTCGGCCAGTTTATCGCGCCAGTCCTTGCGCTTGAGGAAGTAGGCGAAGGTCGACATGCCGAGCAGGATGACGCAGACGGCAATCAGGCCGGCCGAGATCGGCCGGTTGAAGAAGATGAAATAATTGCCGTTCGACATGATCAGCGACTGGCGCAGCGACTGCTCGAAAATCGGCGCGATCACCAGGCCCAGCACCAAAGGCGCCGGATCGAACGAGTATTTGCGCAGGGCGTAACCGACGACGCCCATGATCAACATGATCCAGACGTCAACGACGGAATGGTTCACCTCATAGACGCCGATGATGCAGAACATGATGATCAGCGGGTAGAGATAGGCGTAGGGGATGCGCAGGACGCTGACGAACAGACCGACCAGCGGCAGGTTGAGCAACAGCAGCATCAGGTTGCCGACATACATCGAGGCGACGAAGCCCCAGAACACGTCCGGGTGATCGTTGACGAGTTGCGGCCCGACCGACACGCCGTGAATCATCAAGGCGCCGATCAGCACCGCGGTGATCGGCCCGGTCGGAATGCCGAGCGCCAGCATCGGCACGAAAGCGCCCGTCGAGGCCGCGTTGTTGGCCGATTCAGGACCGGCCACGCCGGCGACCGCGCCCTTGCCGAACTCTTCCGGGTGTTTCGACACGCGGCGTTCCAACGCATAGGACAGGAAGCTGGAAATAACGTGGGCGGAGCCGGGAATGATACCGATGATGAAGCCGAGCACGCTGCCGCGCGCGATCGGCCAGGCGGACTCTTTCCATTCCTGCCGGTTCGGCAGCAATTCACGATACTTCGGCGAGATCACCTCGCCGGTCACTTTGTGGCTCGGCGTCGACAAGATTTCGCCGAGGCCGAACAGACCGACCGCGACCGGCACGATGCCGATGCCGTCGCCCAACTCGACGAGATCGAAGCTGTAGCGGAAATGACCGGTCATGTTGTCGATGCCGATCATGCCGAGCATCAGCCCAACGCAGGCCATCAACAGCGTGCGCACCAGCGAGGTCGACGACATGTAAGCGAGGAAGACGAGGCCGAGGATCAGCAGCGCGGTGTATTCCGGCGGTCCGAACCGAAGCGCGATGGTGGCCAAAGGCGGCGCCACGATCGTCAGCATGATGACGCCGAAGGTGC
>CANKBJ010000215.1 GCA_947479905.1 Bradyrhizobiaceae bacterium | reverse complement strand
TCGCGCCGGCGGCGGCGTGGCTTTACGGATTATCGTCGCTGCCGATCGGCGCCATCGATCTGTCGATGCTCGCCTTTGCTTGTATCGCCGGCGGCGCGGGCATACATGTTTCGGCGTTGGCCTTGCTCGGGAGGCTTCGCGAATGAGCGGTTTTGGAATTTTCGCAATGGTGTGGCCGTTCCTGTCGATCGGGCTGGCCGTCGCCTGCGTGCTCGCGTTTCACCGCTATCTGGATCGGCGTGAGAGGCGACACCACGCGGCCGAGTGAGCCCCTCACCCGCCCGCTGCGTCCAGCGTTTCACTCCTCCTTCACCCCATAAGCGATCTCGTTCCCCTTCGCTCCGTAATACTTGAACGGCAAGAACTTCCCCGTCATGCCGAGCCGGACACGGTCGCCCTTCGGGTCGGCCTGGCGCGCGATGTCGCAATCGAAGTCGATCGCCGACATGATGCCGTCGCCGAACTCCTCCTCGATCAGGCATTTCAGCGCCGGCCCGTTGACCAGGATCAGTTCGTAAAGCCGGTAGATCAGCGGATCGGTCGGCGGCATCGGCGTCGCGGTGCCGCGCATCGGCACTTCGTTGATCATCGTCTGCTCGGCCTTCGACAGCCCGAACAGCTTGGCCGCCTTCTCGGCCTGCGGCTTGGTCAGCTTGTGCTGGCCGAGAATGGCGCCGGTGACCAGGATCGGCGACATGCCGCCGATCTCCTCGCAGATGAATTTCCAGGTCCAGCCCTTCTCGCGCTTGATGTCGAGCAGCTTCTCGGTGAGGTCGGCGCGTTTCATGTGAGAGTCTCCTTTTTTAATTCGGTGGGAGCGGCTTCCCCCACCCTACCCTCCCCCGACGAAAGGGCGTCCACGCCCGTCTTCGACGGGCTATGCGGGGGAGGGAAAGGGAGGGGGAGGCGCACGTGAGGAACGTTGCGCGGGTCGTGGTTGTCGCGGCTGAATGTGCGGCTGCGCGTGACCAGGAAGTCGACGATGTGGTTGCGCACGCCGTAATAGAGCGGATGCTTGTGGAAGCCGGTGCGGACGCGGTCGCGCGGCAGCGGGTTGTCGACGATTTCCGCGAGCACTGCGCCGGGGCCGTTGGTCATGAGCACGATTTTGTCGGCGAGATAGATCGCCTCGTCGACGTCATGCGTGATCATGAACACGGTCTGCCCTGTGTCGGTGCAGATGCGGCGCACCTCGTCCTGCAGCGTGCCGCGGGTCAGCGCGTCGAGCGCCGAGAACGGCTCGTCCATCACCATGATCTTCGGCTCGATCGACAGCGCACGCGCAATGCCGACGCGCTGCTTCATGCCGCCGGAGAGTTCGGCCGGGCGCTTGTGCTCAGAGCCGGTGAGGCCGACGCGGTCGATGAAGCGTTGCGCGTGTGCGGTGACCTGGGCGGACTTCCATGCGCGGTGGCGCGAGGTGACGGCATAGGCGACGTTGCCCATCACCGTGCGCCACGGCAGCAGCGAGTGGCCCTGGAAGATGACGGCGCGGTCGAGAGAGGGGCCTTCGATCGCTTTGCCATCGACAATCACTGTGCCGGATGAGGGCTCATCCAGGCCGGCGAGGATGTTCAGCACCGTCGTCTTGCCGCAGCCGGAATGGCCGATGACGCAGACGAATTCGCCCTGGTTCATCGACAGCCACAGATCGTCGAAAATCGGCGCGTTTGTCCCGTACCGCCGCGCAATGCCCTCGATGGAGATGAAGCCGGTCATTCGGGGAACGTCACGAGTTTCGTGAGCCGGGCCAGGATCAGATCCAGCACCATCCCCACCGCGCCAATCGCCGCAATCGCAACTATTACATTCGTAATCGATAAATTGTTCCATTCGTTCCAGACGAAGTAACCAATACCGGTTCCGCCGACCAGCATCTCGGCGGCGACGATGACGAGCCAGGCGATGCCGCCGGAAACACGAACTCCGGTCATGATCGTCGGCGCGGCGGCCGGCAGAATGATCGTGAAGGCGCGGCGAAACGTGCCGACTTCCAGGGTCTTAGCGACGTTGAGCCATTCCTTGCGGACCTGCGAAACACCGAACGACGTGTTGATCATGGTCGGCCACAATGAACATATGAATATGACGAAGATCGCCGATAGGCCGGAATCCTTGATCGTGTAGAGCGCCAGCGGCATCCAGGCCAAGGGCGAGATCGGCTTCAGGATCTGGATGTACGGATCGAGAGCCCGGTTCATCAATGGCGACATCCCGATCAGAAAGCCGATCGGCACGGCGACCAGGACAGCCAATCCATAACCGATCATGACGCGACCGACCGAATAGGCGATCTGGATGCCGATGCCCTTGTCGTTCGGGCCGTTATCGTAAAACGGATTACGCAAGTGCTCCCAAAGCTTCGCGCCGACATCGAGCGGGCCCGGCATCGCCGATTTGCCTTGCGTCGCGCTCAATCCCATGAGCTTGGCGTATTCCGGCGACATCTGCTGCACCGTCGCCGTGCCCCGCGTGGCAAGGTGCCACGCGAGGATGAAGGCGACGAACAGCGCGATCGAGACTATCGCGGCGCGAAGGTTGAGGGATGGAATCACGACGCCTTCTTGATCTTGAATGAGGCGATGTATTCCTCCGGCTTCGACGCATCGAAAGTCTTGCCCATGACGACAAAGGTCTTGGACGTCGCCTTCGGCGCAGTCATGCCTGCATCCGCCATCAGCTTGGTCGTATCGGTGGCGAGGAAGACCTGCTCGGAGATGCCCTTGTAATCGATGTCGCCCTTGACCTGACCCCAACGCTTCATCTGCGTCATGATCCACACGGCAAAGGACTGCCACGGGAACGGATCGAAATCGACGCGGTTGGCGTCGGTCTTCACGTTGCCGAGACCGTCGGCATAGGTGCCGGTCAGGATCTGCTCAAGCACCGTCACCGGCTGGTTGATATAATTCGCCGGTGCGATGGCCTCGGCGATCTGCTTGCGGTTCTCCGGCTTATGCGCATAGGCGGTGGCGTCGATGATCGCCTTGAGCAGCGCCGCATAGGTGTTCGGCGTCGTCGTAACGAACTCCTTCGACGCGGCGAAGGCGCAGCACGGATGCCCGTCCCAGATTTCCTTCGACAGCATATGGATGAAGCCGACGCCGTCGAACACCGCGCGCTGGTTCATCGGATCCGGGCCGAGGAAGCCGTCGATATTGTCGGCGCGCAAATTGGCGACCATTTCCGGCGGCGGCACAGCACGGATCTGGACGTCCTGGTCGGGATCGAGACCATGCTCGGCGAGATAATAGCGCAGCAGATAATTGTGCATCGAATAGTCGAACGGCACCGCGAACTTGAAACCCTTCCAGTCCTTCGGGTCGCGTTTGTCCTTGTGCTTGATCGACAGCGTGATCGCCTGGCCGTTGATGTTCTCGATGGCCGGCGCGGTATAGGGAATGGGATTCGATCCGACGCCCATTGAAATGGCGATCGGCATCGGCGACAGCATGTGCGCCGCGTCGTATTCCTTGTTGATGGTCTTGTCGCGGATCACCGCCCAGCCGGCGGTCTTGATCACCTCGACATCGAGGCCGTGCTTTTCATAGAAGCCCATCGGCTTGGCCATGATGATCGGCGTGGCGCAGGTGATCGGGATGAAGCCGACCTTGAGGGACTTCTTCTCGATCGGCCCGCCTTGCGCGAAGACTTCGGTGGCGGCCTTGATCGGAAAGAACTGCGACAAAGCGGCGAGCGCGGTCGAGGCGCCGACCGATTTGAGGAAGGCGCGGCGGCCGGCATCCTGCGGGAAAAGCTGACGCATCACCGCCGAGGCGACGACGCTTTCGTAGCGCTTGCTCTCGCTCTCCGTGACCGCCTGAATTTGCAGGTTCGCAGCGTCATGATCGGCCTGGCTGGCATGCTGGCCGCAGGCGCAACCGGAATGATTCAATCTGCGCTTGGCGTCGAAGGGATTGTCGAAAGTGGACATGAGGTCGCTCCCAAAATGGTCGTCCGCGGCTAGCCACAGACAGAGCAACTTCGGTGCCAAGTCTTCCGATTTCGAACGCGGCATTGTGGCGACAGCGAAAAATGCCCGTCATTGGCCCATTTTTTGCTTACGATATTTCGTAGCCGACGAAGTTTCGTAGCCGGCGTGACAAAATTCTGTGTTCAGCGAAAAGGTGGCCCATGGTATTGCATCAAGATCAGGCAGACGGCGGCGCCGATGCCGCTTTCGGACGCATCGAGCGCGAGAACCAGTTGATCCTGCGCGCCGCCGGCGAAGGCATTTACGGCGTCAACGCCGAGGGCAAGACCACCTTCGTCAATCCAGCGGCCGAACGCATGCTCGGCTGGAAGGCCGAGGAGATCGTCGGCAAGGACATGCACACCTTGGTGCATCACACGCACCCGGACGGCACGCATTATCACGACCACGAATGTCCGATCTATGCCGCGTTCCGCGATGGCGCCGTTCACAATGTCGACCACGAGATGTTCTTCCGCAAGGACGGCTCCTCGTTCTGGGTCGATTACACATCCACACCCATCCGCGACAACGGCGTCCTGATCGGCGCGGTCATCGTCTTCCGCGACGTGACGCAGCGCCACGAGGCCGACCTGAAGCTTCGCGCCGCGCATGAGGAAGTGAACCGCTTGCGCAAGCGTCTCGAACTGGAGAATGCGTATCTCCAGGAGCAGATCCGTATCGACGGCAATCACCACGGCATCATCGGCCGCAGCGCCGCGATCCAGCAGACCTTGCGGCAGGTGGAACTGGTGGCGCCGACCGACGCCACCGTGCTGATCACCGGCGAAAGCGGCACCGGCAAGGAACTGGTGGCGCGCGCTATCCATGAAGCCAGCAAACGCGGCAACCGGCCGCTGATCCGCGCCAATTGCGCAACGATTGCCGCCGATCTGTTCGAGAGCGAATTCTTCGGCCACGCCAAGGGAGCCTTCCCCGGCGCCTTGCGCGACCGCATCGGCCGATTTGAACTCGCCGACGGCGGCACCTTGTTTCTCGACGAGGTCGGCGAAATCCCTATCGAGCTGCAAGGCAAGCTGTTGCGCG
>CANKBJ010000214.1 GCA_947479905.1 Bradyrhizobiaceae bacterium | reverse complement strand
GCCCGCGCCGCGATGGCGGCCGACGGCGTCGATTTCGTCGATGAAGATGATGCAGGGCGCGTTCTTCTTGGCCTGCTCGAACATGTCGCGGACGCGGCTCGCGCCGACGCCGACGAACATTTCGACGAAGTCCGAACCGGAGATCGTGAAGAACGGCACATTGGCTTCGCCGGCGACCGCACGCGCGATCAAAGTCTTGCCGGTGCCCGGAGGGCCGACCAGCAACACGCCGCGCGGAATGCGTCCGCCGAGGCGCTGGAATTTACCCGGGTCGCGCAGGAATTCGACGATCTCGGTGAGGTCCTGCTTGGCCTCGTCGACACCAGCGACATCATCGAACGTCACGCGGCCATGTGACTCGGTCAAAAGCTTGGCGCGCGATTTGCCGAAGCCCATCGCCTTGCCGGCGCCGCCCTGCATCTGCCGCGACAGAAAAACCCAGACGCCGATCAGCGCGATGAACGGCAGCCACGACACCAAAAGCGACACGAACCACGGCACATTGTCCGTCAGCGGCCGCGCGGTGATCGAGACGCCCTTGTTGTAAAGCTTCTGGACGAGGCCCGGATCGTTCGGCGCATAGGTCTGGAACGCGGTGCCGTTGGCGAACGTGCCGTGAATTTCCGGTCCCTGGATCAAAACGTCGCGGACGCGGCCGGCATCAACCTCCGACAATAATTGCGAGAAGGAAATGTCCTGCGCGGCGGTGCGCTGGCCCGGGTTCTGAAACAAGGTGAACAGGGCAAGCAGCAGCAAAACGATGATCACCCAGAGGGCGAAATTGCGCAGATTGGCATTCATGGAGCGTTCCTACTCCGCGGCGCGTGGCGCCAGCGGCCCTTGTCTGTTCGCGTGATTTGCCGTTTAGTTCGGGGTCTTAGTCGTCCATCCCGAAACCAATGTAGGCACCGCGAGCCCGCATGGAAAGGGCTCGATTCTCAGATATCCTAGCGCGTTTTCTTCAGCTTGGCGCGTCCGGCCCGCGCTTTGGTTAAGGACTTTGGCCGGGCCGTGCGGCGCGGCGGTGCCCTTTCGACCACGATTTTACCGCCACTCTTGCCGCCGGTCAGCGTCACAATCGCCCCCGCCAGGCTGCGGCGGAACGGTTTGCCGGCATTTTGGGCAGCATCCAGGGCCGCTTTCAGCGCCTCCAGCTTGCCGAGTTCGACCGGCCCCTCATGTCCCACGGCGGCAATCGCCCGGCCGAGCAGACGCAGGGCGATCTCGTCCGGCACGAAGTCATATTTGGCGCGATCATAGGCCACGGTCCCGGGGGCGGATTTGACGCTCATTTTGGCTTCCATCTCCGTGGCCATCGCCGCCAGAGCCGCCTCCGCCCGCCCGAGCCTTCGCGCCAGCAGCGCCAGCCGCGCGGCATCGAGCCCCTCCTCGGCCAGTCGCGGCATCACCCCGCGCAAGCGCGCGCGGGTAAATGCGTTGTCGCGATTGGTAGGATCGTCGGCGAACGGGATTTTCTCCGCTTGAAGCGTGGCGATCAATCGCGCCTTGGGGATGTCTAGCAGCGGACGCAGGAGAGAGATGTCGCGGCCGCCCGCCAGCGCGGAAATTCGCGCCATCGCCGCCAGTCCGGTCAGGCCGCTGCCGCGCGTGAGGCGGATGATCACCGTCTCGGCCTGATCGTCGAGTGTGTGCGCGGTGAGAACGTGCGAGGCGCCCGCCTTACGCGCGGCCTCGGCAAGCAGGCGATAACGCGCGTTGCGCGCCGCCTGCGGCAATCCCGTTTTCGGTTTCTTGCCGGTCCAGCGCAAGGTGCGATGCGCGATACCAAGCTTTTTAGCGAGCCGCGCGACGTCGAGCGCTTCGTGTCGGGATTGCGGACGCAAGCCATGATCGATGGTGACGGCGGTCAGCACAGGCGCGCGCTTGAGCGCTTTCGCCCAGCGCGCGGCAAGCACCATCAGCGCCGTCGAGTCGGGTCCGCCGGAGACGGCAAGCACGAGCGCCGGCGCATCGATGAGATCTGAAAATAACGCGGCGGCTTCGACTGGCGTAACGCTTGATGCTTCAGGCGCGGGCATGATTAATCATGCCCCACGGCTCAGCATTTCGCACGCTTGATTTCCTGCTCGACGCCGCGCTTCACGCTCGCCGAGGCCTTCGGATATTTGCGGCCGACCTCGGTCAAGGTGGCGCAGGCGGCTTCCTTCTGGTTCATCGCCGCCAGCGACTGACCAAGCCGCAGCAATGAATCCGGCGCCTTGCCGGCGCGATCGAATTTGGTCGAGACCGCGAGGAAGGATTCCGCGGCGTCGCGGTAGCGCTGGCGCTGATACAGGCTCTCGCCGAGCCAGTATTGCGCGTCCGGCAGCAGACGCTCGTTCGGATATTTCTTGAGGAAATCGCGGAAGGCCTGCTCGGCCAGCGCGTAGTCCTTGTGCAGGATGTAGCCATAGGCCATGTCGTATTCATCCTGCGGCGAGCCTGACGGCGGCAGTGTCGCGAGCCTGGTGTCCGCCGCGGGATTTGACGTGGCGTTGCGCACCGGACCTGCCGGCGGTTGCGCGGCATTCGACGCCGAGGCCATCACCGGCGGGTTCATGACCGGCGGCACCGGCAAGCCCGCGCCCGGTGCATTCGCCTGCGCACTCACCGGCGGCGGATTGCCAGACAAGGTCGACAGGTCGAGCGGCGCACCGGCTTCGCGGCCGCCGGGCGCGCCGACCGGCGGTGCGTTCTGCGTGACCGGGCTGGCGTTCGACGACAGGCCGCCGAGCGCACGCGGCGCGCCCGGCGCGTCAGGCTGCTGCGACGGATCGAACACGTCGGAGCGCCGCCCCGAGGGCGCCGCCGGGATCTGGCCATTCTGCGGCGTCGCGCGCGGCGGCAACGCCGGCGTCGCAGCCGACGGCTGCGGCGGCGCAACCGCGCCGCCCTGCTGCAAGGCCCTGACCTGCGTTTCGAGCTGCTGGTTGCGGTACTGCAATTGCTCGATGGTGCCGGTCAATTGACGCAGCGCGTTTTCCAGCCGGTCGAGCCGCACCGTGAGCTCGGCCGCGTCGCCGGGATCGGCCTGCGCCACCGGCTCGCCCCGGCCGCGAGACGCTGGCGCGTTTTGCCCTTCGCCGCGCGAGAACAAGTTATCGAGAAATCCGGGGCTGCGGTCGCGCTCTTGCGCTGTCGCCGCGCTGGCGAAAACCAGAATGCAAAACGCGGCCAGTAACCCGCTGCGGAGAGATGTTTGTCGCGTCATGTGTGGTGATATCCGTTTGCCATCTTTCGGCGGGACACCCGTAGCATAAGTCCGCCGGTGTCGGAATTGTGACTTGATGGGTGGCCAAAAAGCGAAATGCCCGGCCTGATGGCCGGGCATGACACAATTAGTAATGTGCGGCGGCTCACGACCCGGCGTTGAGTACCGTGACCGCGCGGCGGTTCTGCGACCAGCACGAGATGTCGTTGCAGACCGCGACCGGCCGTTCCTTGCCGTAGGAGATGGTCTTCATGCGGCTGGCCTGGATGCCGCGCGAGATCAGGTAGTCGCGCGCGGCCTGCGAGCGGCGGGCGCCGAGCGCGATGTTGTATTCGCGCGTGCCGCGTTCGTCGGCATGGCCTTCGACCGTGAACCGGTACTGGCCGTGATTGGTCAGCCACTGCGCCTGCTTGTCGAGCGTGGCCCGCGAGGTCGCCGTCAGCTCGGTCGAGTCGGACTCGAAGAACACACGGTCGCCGACATTGACCACGAAATCCTGCTGGCTGCCGGGCGACGCGGCGCCGGCCGCGGAGGTGCCCGGCGTCGTGCTGTCGGCCACCTGATTGGCGCAGGCGGATATCGCCAGGGCGAAGCCCAAAACGGCCACGACCCGCGCCGCGCGCAGAATATTTCCAATATCGATCATTCCCGTGACTCCATAGTCGCGCATTGAGTGAAACCTGCGCGCCGCGTGGCCTTCGAGAGCCGAACGTCAGCCCTCTCGTCTACCAGCGGGTTGGTTAAACCAACCTTCCATCAACCTTGATGAAACCTTACGCAAGCCCGTTAAACTCGTCGCACTCTGCCGAACCGCCGCTCTTAGTTAAGAGCCAGTGAATAAGACTTTGATTAGACTCACAATATTCGTTCCGCCCGCCGGTTCCCGACTTTTGTGGGATAACTCGCTGCCGGCGCCGCCAAAACCGAATCTTACGACAATAATGGCGACCAAGCGGGGTCGGACGCAAGGCTTGGCGTCGGAATTTTCAGTTCATTGCGGCCGGTAATGTCGATTGTGAAAAGCGACGGCCCCTGCCCCAGATCGCGGAAGAACATCAGAACGCGACCGTTCGGCGCGAAAGTCGGGCCTTCGTTGTGGTAGCCCGATGTCAACAGCCGCTCGCCCGAGCCGTCCGGCTTGAGTACGCCGATCGAAAACTGGCCTTTCGCCTGGCCGGTGAAGGCGATGAAATCGCCGCGCGGCGACCAGACCGGCGTCGAGTGATTGCCCTCGCCGAAGGAGATACGCTGCGCCGGCCCGCCGGTCGCCGGCATCACATAGATCTGCTGGCTGCCGCCGCGGTCGCTCTCGAAGCAGATATATTTCCCGTCCGGCGAGTAGCACGGGCCGGTATCGATCGCCGGCGTATCGGTCAGCCGCGTCGTCTGCTTGGACCGCAGGTCCATTACGAACAGATTGGAATTGGCGCCCTGCTGCAGGCTCATGATGATGCGCTGGCCGTCCGCCGAAAAGCGCGGCGCGAAAGTCATGCCCGGGAAATTGCCGACGATCTCGCGTTGGCCGGTCTCGATGTTGAGGAGGTAAACCCGCGGGTCGGACTGCCCGTAGGACATATAGGTGATTTCCTGCGACGACGGGTTGAAGCGCGGCGTCAGCACCAGATCGTCGCCGCGCGTCAGATAGCGCGTGCCGACGCCGTCCTGATCCATGATCGCCAGGCGCTTGATGCGCCGCTCCTTCGGACCGGTCTCGTCGACGAAGACGATGCGGCTGTCGAAATAGCCCTTCTCGCCGGTCAGCGTCTGGTAGATCGCATCCGAAATGATGTGCGCGATCCGGCGCGAATTATCGGACGTGGTGAAATATTGTTTG
>CANKBJ010000213.1 GCA_947479905.1 Bradyrhizobiaceae bacterium | reverse complement strand
TTGGCTTCGGCGAGGCGCGCATTGTAGCCGTCGATGTTGCGCACGCCGAGCTTCGACATCATCTTGTAGCGGCCCTCCATCTCGCGCACCGCCCATTTGAGCGCGACGACGGCTTTCTTCGGATCGGTGACGACCGGCGTGAGAAGGTGCGGGATGCCGTCATAGACGGAGAGTTCGAGCATCTTCGGATCGACCATGATGAGGCGGCACTGTTCCGGCGTCAGCCGGTACAGCAGCGACAGGATCATGGTGTTGATGGCAACCGATTTGCCGGAGCCGGTGGTGCCGGCGATCAGCAGATGCGGCATGCGCGCCAGATCGACTATGACGCTTTCGCCGCCGATGGTCTTGCCGAGACAGAGCGCGAGCTTGGAGCTGCTCTCGGTGTAATCCTTTGCCGCCAGCAATTCGCGGAAGTAGACCTTCTCGCGCACCGGATTGGGCAGTTCGATGCCGATGGCGTTGCGGCCGGAAACGACGGCGACGCGCGCCGACACCGCGCTCATCGAGCGGGCGATATCGTCGGCCAGCCCGATGACGCGCGACGACTTGATGCCGGGCGCCGGCTCGAGTTCGTAGAGCGTCACCACCGGACCCGGGCGCGCATTGATGATTTCGCCGCGCACGCCGAAATCGCTCAGCACGCTTTCCAGCGCGGTGGCGTTGGCGTCAAGCACATCCTTGGGCAAGGTCGTGCGCTCGGATACTTTTTGCGCGGTGAGAAGATTGAGCGATGGCAGCACGAAGCGTGAGCCGGACTTGCGCGGCTTCGGCGCGGCGGCGCGGTGGCGCGGCGCGGGCTCGGCTTCTTCTTCGTCCTCGTATTCTTCCTCGTCATAGGCCTCTGGCGCCGGCGTCATGCTTGGCGCGGCAACGCGGCCGAGATTATCGAAACGCGGCTCCTGACGCGCGCCGCTGGGCGCAACGGCGCCAGCGGGCAGCGGCTTGCGCACCGCGCCGCGCAGCATCCGGCCGAGACGGGCTTTCCAGCTCAACAGCGCGTGTACGACCATGCCGAGCCAGGGCGAACCGCGGTCGGCCTCGGTGTCTTCGTCAATGTCGTCGTTGACTTCCTGCGGCGCCGGAGCCGCCGGTCTGTCCTCATGGCTCGGCCAACGCAAGCCGGACGCGATGGCCAGGGTCACCATGGTGGCAAGTCCGAAGCCAATCGACATAGCGATCAGCGTCATGCCGGCGAGCGGCGCGCCGAACAGCAGGGTCGGCAGCATCAAGATGCCGTCGCCGCAGGCGCCGCCGAGCCCAGTCGGCAAGGGCCAGGATCCACTACGCGGCAGCGTCGAGGCAAAGGCGGCGGCCAGGAAAGTCGCGGCGATCCAGACCAGTCCGCGCCACTTCTCACCGAGCGGCCGATGCGCCAGAAGCCGCCAGCCGAGCAGCGCTTCCGGCAACAGCAGCAGCACGGAAGCCAGACCCAGCAACTGCATCGCCAGATCGGAGAAGATGGCGCCGGGGAAGCCGAGCAGATTCCTGATCGGCGTCTGCGTCGCGTGGCTGAGCGAAGGGTCCTGCACCGACCAGGTGGCAAGCGCGATCACGCCGAGCAGCGCACAGGTTATCAGTGCCAGTCCCGCCAGTTCGCTCAAACGGCGGCGCACGATGTCGCGGAAATGATCCGTGACAAAGGCGACGACATCGAGATTGCGGTCGGACGATGCCATCAGTCTTTCCAAAGTTTGCGCATGATCTTATCCGAAAACCGGTGCCCACTTTTCGGGATCATGCGCTTCATCCTAGAACTGCGACGATGCGGTGCAATGCTTCGCCGGTGGTCGCCGCGTCCTGCACCATGGCGACGCGGATATAATCGGCGCCGGGGTTGGTACCGTCGGCCTGTTCGCGCGCAAGGTAACGCCCCGGCACGACGCGCACGCCGGCTTCGGCCCACAGCCGCTTGGTCACGATTTCGCTGCCGCCGAATGTCGACACGTCGAGCCACAAGAAAAAACCGCCAGCCGGGCGCTTGTAGCCGTAGCGGTCGCCGATAATCTGGTCGGCGAGATCGAACTTGGCGTTGTACAATTCGCGGTTCTTTTCGACATGCGCTTCGTCGTTATAGGCGGCGACCGCGACATGCTGCATCGGACTTGGCACCTGCGGCGCCGCGACATTGCGCAATTCGAGAAAGGCGGCGAGAAATTTGGCGTCGCCGGCGGCGAAGCCGACGCGCAGGCCGGGCAGGTTCGAGCGCTTCGACAGCGAATGAAACACCACCGTGTTGGCAAAACCGGCGCCGGCCGCTTCCAGCATGCCGGCCGGTTTATCCTTGCTGTAGATCTCGCCGTAGCATTCGTCGGCGAACACCAGAAAGCCGAAGCGGCGCGACAGCGCATGGAGCTTGTCGAGATAGTCGCGCGAAGCGACCGCTCCCTGCGGATTCGACGGCGAGGCGAGATAGAAGGCGACCGTGCGCTTGAGCAGCGCTTCTTCGAGTGCGCCGAGATCGGGCAGGAAGGAGCTTGCGCGAGTCGCCGGCAAATAGACCGGCTCGCAATCGGCGGCGAGCGCGCCGGCCGAATAGGCGGCGTAGAACGGATTGGGGATCAGCACGGCGGGCTTTCCAGCGCGGCCGCCGACATAACGCTTCGCCGCGAGCGCGCCGAGAAACAGGCCCTCGCGCGTGCCGTTGAGGACGAGTACTTCGGTCTCGGAATCGACCGGCTTGGCCAATGTATAACGGCGGCCGAGCCAGGCGGCGACGGCCTTGCGGAATGGCTCAAGGCCTTTGTTGGCCGGATAACGGCCGAACTCGGCAAGATGCGCCGCCAGCACCGGGCCGACAAAATCGGGGATCGCATGCTGCGGCTCGCCGACCGACAGGTTGATGGCCGGCTTGCCCGGCTCGATGCCGGCAATGAGATCGGTCAGCCGCACGAAAGGCGAGCGGCTGTTCTCGACCGCGGCCTTGGCGGAAGAATTCGGCTCGGGCTGGGCAGTCATCATGGACATTGGACACACCGGTGGGGTGGTTGGCGCGCGATCTTGCCGTTGCCGGCTCCCGGCAGTCGGGATCGCGCGGAGAGGCCCCACGGCACAAGGGTGAAGCACATTAGAAGGGGCGAGGTTAAGACCCGATTAACCATCGACCGGCGGGGGCTCGGCCGCCCGCGAATTCCGGCGACAAAGTGGGGCTATCGCAAAAAAGAGAGGCCCCCGGTCCTTGCGAACCGAGGGCCTCAACGGAAGGGACAGTGCCGGGTTTCCGCCCCTACCGCTAGCTCAGGCGCGCATGGCCGGGAAGGCCATGCGCGTTGGAGGACTACTGAACGGTTTCGCCGTGCAGCGTGATGTCGAGACCTTCCTCTTCGGCGGCTTCCGACGGCCGCAGGCCGACGATCATCTTGACGACGTAGAGGATGATCGCGGTGGCGACCGCGGTATAGACGATCGTGACGCCAACGCCGTACGCCTGGGTCATGATGCTCGCATCCTTGCCCAGCTCGTTGACGGCGACGTCCGCGAAGACGCCGGTCAGCAAGGCGCCGATGATGCCGCCGATGGCATGCACGCCGAAGGCATCGAGCGAGTCATCGTAGCCGAACATCTTCTTGAGATGGACGGCGAAGATGTAGCAGCCGACGCCGGCAACGATGCCGATGATCAGCGCGCCGGTCGGATTGACGAAGCCCGACGCCGGGGTAACGGCGACGAGACCGGCAACCGCGCCGGAGATGATGCCGAGAACGCTCGGCTTCTTGTGGATCATCCATTCGGCGAACATCCAGGCCAGCGCCGCACCGGCGGTGGCGACCTGGGTGTTGATCATCGCCGCGCCGGCGAGCGCGTTGGAAGCAACCGCCGAACCCGCGTTGAAGCCGAACCAGCCGACCCACAGCAGCGAGGCGCCGATGAAGGACCAGGTCAGGTTATGCGGCGCCATCGCGGTGGTGCCGTAGCCCTTGCGCTTGCCGAGGACGAGCGCGCAGACCAGGCCGGCAACGCCAGCGTTGATATGCACCACGGTGCCGCCGGCGAAGTCGAGCACGCCAGCCGCGCCGAGGAAGCCGCCGCCCCAGACCGCATGCGCGATCGGGCAATAGACCAGCAACAGCCACAGCGCCATGAACCACATCATCGCCGAGAACTTCATGCGCTCGGCAAAAGCGCCGCAAATCAGCGCCGGGGTGATGATGGCGAAGGTCATCTGGAAGGTGATGAACACGGTTTCCGGAATGGTCGCCGCCAGCGAATTCGTCGTGGTCGCGCCGACGCCGGCGAGGAACCACTTCGAAATCGTGCCGATGTATGGACCGTCGCCCGTGAAGGCGAGCGAGTAGCCGATGATCATCCAGAGTACCGTCACCAGACAGGTGATGGCGAATGACTGCATCACCGTCGCCAGCACGTTCTTCTTGCGGACCATGCCGCCGTAGAACAGGCCGAGGCCGGGGATGGTCATCATCAGCACGAGCGCAGTCGAGGTCAGCATCCAGGCGGTGTCGCCGGAATCGAGTTTCACCGGAGCCGGCGCAGCGGCCGGAGCGGCAGGCGCCGCGGCAGCCGGCGGCGTCGCCGGGGCCTGAGCGTAGGAAGCGTCGAACGACGCCACGCTCAGAAAAAGGCCGAGCAGAAACGTGAGGGCAATCGCCATCAGTCCCGCACGGGAGAAAATCTTCAACGTCATGGTCTAACTCCTGTCCGTATGTTTGTGCGGGTTACTACAGCGCAGCCGCATCGGTCTCGCCGGTGCGAATGCGCACGGCGCTGTCCAGCCCGAAGACGAAAATCTTTCCGTCGCCGATCTGTCCGGTCTTGGCAGCGCCGGTGATGGCGCCGATGACTTTGTCGACCTGGTTTGCAGCCACAGCGACCTCCACCTTGACCTTGGGAAGGAAGCTCACCGCGTATTCGGCCCCACGGTAGATTTCCGTGTGGCCCTTTTGCCGTCCGTAACCTTTGACCTCAGTCACGGTCAGGCCCTGGACACCGATTGAAGTCAAAGCGTCTCGGACCTCGTCGAGTTTGAAAGGTTTAATGATGGCCATGACGATTTTCATGGATTTCGATCCCCGCTTGAGCCCGTTTTAACTTTACGCAGTGCGGGCGGTGTCACTGAGCCGGGCCCTCGAAGCACGCTTC
>CANKBJ010000212.1 GCA_947479905.1 Bradyrhizobiaceae bacterium | reverse complement strand
CTTCTCGATTCAGCCCGCCAGAGGCATTCTCAAGCCCTAATGAGCAGTGATTTGGGGGTGCTAGGCAACCGGGCCGACTCGACTCTCCACAGCCAATGCGGCGTCAAGACGAGTCTTTTGGGGATAACTTCGCCGGCGCGGCCAGCCTGAATCAAGTCATCAATCGAACAACGACGACACCGACTCTTCATGCGCGGTGCGCGCGACCGCCTCGCCGATCAGCGAAGCGATTGGCAGGACTCGGATATTTCCCGCCGCCCGGACTTCGACCGTCGGCTGAATCGAATCCGTGATGACGAGTTCCTTCAGCCGCGACTTGGCAATGCGCGCGACCGCGCCGCCGGACAGCACGCCGTGGCTGATATAGGCATAGACCGCCTTGGCGCCGTTCTTGAGCAGCGCCTCGGCGGCGTTCACCAGCGTGCCGCCTGAATCGACGATGTCGTCGACCAGCACGCAGGTATAGCCCTCGACCTCGCCGATCACATTCATCACTTCGGATTCGCCGGCACGTTCGCGCCGTTTGTCGATGATGGCGAGCGGCGCATTGATGCGCTTGGCAAGTCCCCGCGCGCGCACCACGCCGCCGACATCGGGCGACACCACCATGACATTGGCGAGGTCGAACTTTTCCTTGATGTCGCGCACCATCACCGGCGAGGCGTAGAGATTGTCGGTCGGGATGTCGAAGAAGCCCTGGATCTGCCCCGCGTGCAAATCGAGCGTCATGACGCGGTTGGCGCCGGCATGCGTGATCAGGTTGGCGACCAGTTTGGCGGAGATCGGCGTGCGCGGCCCGGGCTTACGGTCCTGGCGCGAATAGCCGAAATAGGGGATCACCGCGGTGATGCGGCGCGCCGACGAGCGGCGCAGCGCGTCGATGATGATCAGCAATTCCATCAAATGGTCGTTGGCCGGGAACGACGTCGACTGGATGACGAAGCAATCCGCGCCGCGGACGTTTTCCTGGATTTCGACGAAGACTTCCATGTCGGCGAAGCGCCGCACCACCGCTTTGGTCAGCGGGGTCTTGAGGTAATCGGCGATTTCCTGGGCGAGCGCTGGGTTGGAATTGCCGGCGACCAGCTTGATCGCACCGTTTTTGCCCGACATTCCGACGCCCTCATGAACAGGAGCCGGGTCATAACAAGGCGCGGGGGGCGCGGCAATATGGCACGAATTCGTTGTCCCGCGCCTTTTCCGGGCAGGATGAACAACGGTTGAAAATGCCTAAAGGCTCGCTTGCACCGTCGCGCGGCCAGCCGGAGTATTGCCGGGCGGCGTTTCCGGACGCTGCGGTGGCAAGGGCACCGGGCCGCTCGCTGCGGCGAGTCCCTGCGCATCGGCCGCTTGCGGCGGCGCCGGGTCGGCATCGGCGCGGAAGATGCGGAAAATGCCGGCGGCTTCCGGCGAGGTATCGGACCCGCCGATCAACGCCACGGGCGTCATGGCTGGCGCTGAAGCGACCGGCACGACATCCGGGGCCGTGAGAAAGGCGCCGAGCTGCTCCATGCTGGCGCTGGCGATCCGCCGCGACATGGCGTCGTCGACCACGTTCCAGGCATCCGCGGCCTTGCCGGACTTTTTGACGACCTCTTCGCCGTTAATCCGCAGCGTGCGCTGCTCGTCGCGATCGAACACATCCCAGACCCAGGAAATCGTCGTCTGGCCGCCGGCGACTTTGGCGGCGAGGTAGCCACGCACCCGATAGGCCGACGTCGCCTCGCGCGACAGGACCGCCAGGCGCCGGCTCTGGGCTTCGTCGTTGAGATTGCGCACCAGCGTCTGGAATTGTCCTGGCGGCGGGCCGTCGATGGATTCGAAGGCAACCGTGGCGCCACGCGGCTGCATGGCGGCGACGCCGGGCTGGCCGTCGGTGGTGCAGCCGGCCAGCGCGCCAGCCAAAGTCAGGCTCGCGGCGGTCAGAAACCGGCGTGAAAAGGGAGACACCGGTACGCGAAAGGCGCCCCAGCCGAGACCCACACTCATCGATACCCCTACGGCCGTTTTTAGCGTCGTTCCCCCGGGCCTTGGGGTAAACGTAGCGGCAGGAGCATGGTTAAGTAAAGCTTAACGGTAGGCTATCACCGGCAATGCGGTTAACGGCTCAGGCACCAAGGGCGATCGCGTTGATATGACGGCCATAATCCGGTTCGCTGAGATGCGTCGCGCGGCGGAAACTGTAGAACCGCTGTGGATCGGCATAGGTGCAGAGGCCGAGATCCTCGAATTTCACAACTCCAGCCCGTTTAATGCGCGCGACGATATAGCCATTGAGATCGAACATGGCGTGGTCGGCGCGGATACTGTCTTTGAAGAAGCGGGCATTGTCCGCATCGGCGGCGAGAAAGCGTTCGACGAATTCGGCGCCGACTTCGTAGTTCGGCTGGCTGATGGTCGGGCCGAGCGTGACGGCGATGCTGGCGCGGTCGGCGCCGAGCTTTTCCATGGCGGCGATGGTGCCGTCGATCACGCCGGTCAAAGCGCCGCGCCAGCCGGCATGTGCCGCCCCGATGACGCGCGCGTTTGCGTCGGCAAACAAAAGCGGGCCGCAGTCGGCGGTCGAGACGCCAATCGCCAGTCCCGGCTCGCGCGTGACGACGGCATCGGCGCGTGGCCGCGTTTCGGCGGTCCATGGACGGTCGGCGACGACAACTTCCGGCGAATGTATCTGATAAGGCGTCAGGAACCGCTCTGGCGCTACGCCGAGCGACTGCGCCATGCGGGCGCGGTTCTCCGCCACCTGCTCGGGATTGTCGCTTGAGCCGACGCCGCCATTGAGCGAGGCATAGACGCCCTGCGACACGCCGCCGGTGCGGGTGAAGAAGCCGTGGCGGATATCGGCAAGCGCGGCGAGTGAAGCGGATTGCAGCAAGGGAAACCTACCGGCGATGTAACAATGACGTGTTCGGCTCAACCGGCGTGATCTGGATCAATAAGGCCGGTCCGGCCGCCGGCTCTGATAGATCATATAGGACGGGCCGCGAAACATCACGAGAGGAGTTTCCATCATGCGATTGTCCTTGGCGATAACCAGTGTCCTGGTCGCGACCAGCCTGTTGGCCGCTCCGGCGGTCGCGGCGCCGCTGGGCGCTGCGATGCCGAAGAATATTACGGCGCAGGCGCAGAACGGCGACGATACTCTGGTCACTCACGTGCAGTATCGGCGCGGTTATCGTGGCGGTTACCGCCATCGTGACCGTGGCGATGATGGCGCGGGCATCGCCGCCGGCATTATTGGCGGGTTGATGCTCGGTGCGATCATCGCCAACCAGTCGCAGCGCGGCGGCCGGACCGTCGAATACTGCATGCGGCGCTTCCGCAGCTACGATCCGAACAGCGGCACCTATCTCGGCAATGACGGCTATCGCCATCGTTGCCCGTAACTAGCTTTCAAATCCCGGCGGCACGCCGAGCTTGGGGTGCGCCAGTGCGGCGACCTTGAACAGACTGCCCATGCCGGTGCGGCCCTGGCCGATCAGCCGCGCCAGCGCTGCGTCGATTTCATTGGCGACGCCGCGGTTGGCCTTCGCCTTCAAGGTCGCGGCGCGCGTCTCGATGCCGAGCCGGCGTAGGAACAAGCCCTGTTCGATCGGGCCGTAGCTTTGCGCCCCCATCGCCTCGACGGCGCGGATCAGCGGCTGGAAATCGACATGCGCGGTCAGGTCGACGGTGCCAGGCGCGACCAGCGGATCGGCGTAGGCGTGCTGGCCGACCGCCTGCAAGGTGTCGCCGATGGCGCTTAGTGCGTGGCCATAGTCGATGACCAGCGCGGCGCCGCCGCCTTTGGCGACTCGCTTGCCCAGTTCGATCGCCGCGCCGTCGGCGCGCCATTCGAAAATCGACTGCGCCGGCGCCGCCCGCACCGCCGGCGGCAGCAAGCGGTCGAAATGCGGGATTATTTCGCTGTCAGCCGCGAAGAAAAGCTTGCCGTCGTCACCGATACCAATCCGCCGTTCGTGCCAGCCGTTGTCGCCCTTGATGGCTTGCTTGATCGGCAATGCGTCGAAAAATTCGTTGGCGATGACGATCGCCGGCCCTTCCGGAACGTTGGCGAGTTCGGCATGCCAGAACATCGGCATCGCCAACGGCTCGAGCGTGCGTTCTTGCATTTCCTCCAGCACCGGGCTGATCTCGACCATATGGATCGATACCGCCTCGCGGAAACCGCTCGCCACCTGCGCCGCGCGCATCGCGTCTTTCATCAAGGTGCCGCGGCCGGGGCCGAGTTCGATGATGTTGACTTGCGACGGCGAGCCCATCTGTTTCCAGACCGTGGTCATCCACAGGCCGATCAACTCGCCGAACATCTGGCTGACTTCCGGCGCGGTGATGAAATCGCCACGGCGGCCGAGCGGATCGCGCGTCATGTAGTAGCCGTGCTCCGCATCGGCGAGGCAAAGGCCCATATATTCGTCGACCGGCATCGGACCGGCGGCGGCGATGCGCTTGCGGATTTCCATTTCCAGCGGCGCGCGGTTGTCCATTACGCAGCCTGTTTAATCGGATGCTTGATGGCGTAGAGAATAAATCCGACGCCGGCGAGAAACAGCGGGATCGACAGCAATTGTCCCATCGTCGCGCCGCCCCACAGGAATCCGAGTTGCGCGTCGGGTTCGCGGAAGACTTCGCTGATGCTGCGGCCGACGGCGTAGACGCAGGCGAAAGCGCCGATGATAAAGCCCGGCCGCTTCAGCGCGCCGAAGCGGACTAGCACAGCGAGCACGACGAACAACACCAGGCCTTCGAGCACCGCCTCGTAAATCTGACTCGGATGGCGCGGCAACGGCCCGCCATGGGGAAATACAATTGCCCAAGGGACATCCGTGGTGCGGCCCCACAATTCGCCATTGATGAAGTTGGCGAGGCGGCCAAGGAAAATGCCGATCGGCCCGGCGGCGCACGTAAGATCACCCAACGATAAGATCGGGATCTTGCGCGAACGTGCAAACAGTACGACGGCGACGACGCAGCCGGTGAAGCCACCGTGAAACGACATGCCGCCGTTCCACAACTGAAAGACTTCCAGCGGGTGGTCGATGAAGTGCGGCAAATTGTAGAACAGCACATAGCCGGTGCGGCCGCCGAGGATGATGCCGAGCGTCACCCATAAAACGAAGTCGTCGAAGTCGACGACCTTGAGCGGCGCCGGCCCGCCCCAGCGCGCGTCGTTGCGGATGACCGCGCGCGAATAGGCCCAGCCGCCGAGAATGCCGCAGATGTAAG
>CANKBJ010000211.1 GCA_947479905.1 Bradyrhizobiaceae bacterium | reverse complement strand
TGTTTGAAGAGCTGGACTACCGCGACACGCCGATCGGCGGGCTCAGCCTGCGCCGGCGCCGCGAATTGCGGCTCGGCGTCGACGTGTTCGAGATCAAACTCGGCGACGAATTCCTGATGTCCAGCCTGTTCACCGCCTCCGAGATCGCGCTCGCCGATCTCGGTCTTGCCGGCCTGTCCAAGCCCGGCCTGAATGTCGTCGTCGGCGGGCTGGGGCTCGGCTACACCGCCAAGGCGGTGCTGGCGCATGCCAATGTCGCGTCGCTTGTTGTCGTCGATTTTCTTGAGGCGGTGATCGAGTGGCATCGCCAAGGTCTGGTACCGCTTGGTGCCGAGTTGAGCGCCGATCCGCGCTGCCGCTTTGTACATGGCGACTTTTTCAAACTCGCTGCCTCGGATGCCGGCTTCGACCCGCACACGCCCGGACGCCAGTTCGACGCCGTGCTGGTCGATATCGATCATTCGCCGGAAGCCCTGCTCGACGAAGGCAACGCCGCCTTTTATGGAGACGCCGGCCTCGAACGGCTGACCGCCCATCTCTCGCCCGGCGGCGTCTTCGGCCTGTGGTCGAACGACCTGTCCGATCCGGCCTTCACCGCGCGCCTGGGGCGGATTTTCGCCAATGCCCGGGCCGAGCCGGTGACGTTTCATAACCCGTTGCAGGACCGCCCCTTTACCCAGACCGTCTATCTGGCGAACAAGCGGGGTTAAAACATTTACCCCACGCCGCCCGCCGGGAGCCTTGCGCCTGGATATGTTATAATATTATATAAGGGGACCATCTCACCATCCGGATGCCCCTCATGCGATGCCTGCCCGCGCTGCTTTTCGCCTTTCTGTCCGCCTTCGCCGCCGCCATTCCGGCGCAGGCGGCCGACAGCACTATCGCCATCGTCGCGGGGCAGAACTTCTACGGCGATATCGCCCGCCAGATCGGCGGCGACCGGGTTTCGGTCGCCAGCATCATGTCGAACCCAGATCAGGACCCGCATCTGTTCGAGACCACGCCGGGCGTGGTGCGGCAGATCGCCGATGCGCGGATCGTCATCGTCAATGGCGCCAATTACGACCCCTGGATGGACAAGCTCATCGCCGCCGCGCCGCGACCGGCCCGCATCGTCATCACGGCGGCAAAGACCGTGAACGCCAAGCCGGGCGACAATCCGCATCTCTGGTATGCGCCCGGTACCATGCCGGCGGTCGCCAGGGCGATCGCCGCCGCGCTGACCCAAGCCGATAGCACCCATGCGGCCGACTATGCCGCGCGGCTCGCCAGGACACTGGCCGATCTCGACCGCGTCGCGCAGCGCGCCTCGCAGATCAAAGCCAAACATGCCGGCAAGCCGGTGACCGCGACCGAGCCGGTGTTCGGCCCGATGGCCGACGCGCTCGGTCTGACCATGCGCAACCAGAATTTCCAGCTGGCGATGATGAACGACACCGAGCCGAGCGCACGCGACGTCGCAGCCTTCGAGGACGACCTCAAGAACGGAAAGGTCAAGGCGCTGATCTATAACAAGCAGGTGTCGGAGAAGCTGACGCAGCGACTGTTAGCAATCGCCCGAAAGGCCAAGGTGCCTGTCGTCGGCGTGACCGAGACGCAGCCGGCCAATGTTGCATTCGCTGACTGGATGCTCGGCGAACTCGACGCGCTCGACAAGGCGCTGACGGGACCGAATTCGTGAACGTCATCGAACTCGACCGCGCCACGCTCCAGATCGGCGGACGCGCGGTTCTCAAGGACGTCAGCTTCGCCATCGAGCCAGGCGAATTCATCGGCGTCCTCGGTCCGAACGGCGCCGGCAAGACGACGTTGATGCGCGCGATCCTCGGCCTGCTGCCGCCGAGTGCCGGACGGCTGACCGTGTTCGGCCATGCGCCGCGATGCGGCGACGCCAGCATCGGCTATCTGCCGCAACTGCGCACCGTTCTGCCGGATCTGCGCGTGCGCGGCCTCGATTACATCGCAAGCTCCATGCACGGCGAACGCTGGGGCCTGCCTTCATTGTCGGCCGCCAATCGCGCGAAGATCGAAGCCACGCTCGACGCCGTCGGCGCGCGCGATCTGGCGAACCGCGCGCTGTCCGACATGTCGGGCGGCGAACGGCAAAGGCTGCTGCTGGCGCAGGCCCTGATCGGCGAACCCAAACTGTTGCTGCTCGATGAACCCTTGATCAGCCTCGATGCGCGCCATCAGGAAGTGGTGATCGACGTCATCAGACAAGTCTGCCGCGAGCGCAGGATCACCGTGCTGTTCTCGGCGCACGAGCTGAACCAGTTGCTCGGCGCGATCGACCGCGTGCTTTATCTCGGCAATGGCCAGGCCGTGCTCGGTCGCGTCGACGATGTCGTCACCGCGCCGGTGCTGTCGCGGCTGTACGGCACCGAGATCGAAGTGCTGCGCGCCGGCGGACACATCTTCGTCCTGTCGCGCGGTCGCGATGTCGAACGCGCCGATCATATGCATGACCATGGCCACGATCACGGACACGCGCACTGATGTTCCAATATGAATTCATGACCAACGCCTTCGCCGCCGCCGGCATCGTCGCGGTGGTGTCCGGCGTTTCCGGCTATTTCCTGGTGATGCGCGGGCAAACCTTTGCCGGCCACGCGCTGTCGCATATCGGGTTCGCGGGCGCGACCGGCGCCGGCCTGATCGGTCTCGCCCCGTTGTGGGGTCTTGTCGGCTTCACGCTCGCCGCCGGCATTGCGATGGGACTGCTGAGCGAACGCATCAGCAACCGCGACGTCGCCATCGGGGTGGTGCTGGCGCTGTCGCTCGGCTTTGGCCTTTTGTTCCTGCATTACTATACGTCGTTCGCAACGCAGGCGACGGCGCTGTTGTTCGGCAACGTGCTGGCTGTCGATCACGCGACGATCGCAACTTTGGCCGCGCTCGGCGCCGTGACGCTGGTCGCTTTGGCGGCGATCATGCGGCCCTTGATCTTCGCCAGCCTGCAGCCCGAACTGGCCGAGGCCAAAGGCGTATCGCTGCGTTTCATATCGACCGCGTTTTTAGGTATCGTGGCGCTGGCAGTGTCGGCCTGCGCACAGATCGTCGGCGTCCTGATGGTGTTCACGCTGATGGTCGGACCGGCCGCCGCGGCCCAGCGCGTCACCTGCGGGCTGTGGGCCGGCCTCATGCTATCGGCCGCCCTCGCATTGGCCGAAGCCTGGCTCGGCATCGTCATCGCCTATCACACCGACTGGCCGGTCAGCTTCTGTATCGCCGCGCTGAGCGCGCTTTGTTACTTCGCGGCGCTCGCCATGCCGCATGCGCGGCCGGCGCATTCGCACTGACAAAAAAGAAAACGGCCCCGCCTGAGGCGGGGCCGCGATCGTTGTCGTCATTCCAACTGCTAAGCTTAGAACTTGACGCCCTTTTCCGTGAAATACTTGATCGCGCCCGGGTGCCACGGGATCGGCGAGTAGTCCTTCACCTGGTTTGCGACCTCGAAATTTTTGGCCTCGCCGTGCACCGCGACGAGATCCGCCTTCTTGTCGATGACGGTCTTGACGATGTCATAGGCCATCTGGTCGGGCATGTTGGCGTTGGAGACGAGAATGTTCCACACCACGGTGTTCACATTGTTCGCGGTCTGGCCCGGATAGGTGCCGGCCTTGATGGTGCTCGACGCATAGAGATTGCCGTATTTCTCGTTCATCGGCTTGGCGAGATCGCCATGGTCGATCAGCTTGATCTTGACGCCGGGAGTGGCGCCGAGATCGGTGACCGCCGCGGTCGGCAGCCCTCCGACCCAGAAGAAGGCGTCGATCTTGCGATCCTTGATCGCGTTGACCGACTCGGCGACGCCGAGACGCTCACGCTTCATGTCCTTGTCCTTGTCGAGACCGGCGGCTTCGATGACGCGGAACGCCATCACCTCGGTGGCGCTGCCGCCCGAGCCGGTGGAGACGCGCTTGCCCTTGAGATCGGCCATCTTCTCGATGCCGGTGCCTTCAATGGTCACGACATGCATCTGGTTGGGATAGAGCACCATCAAGGTGCGGACCGGCACCGGCGCGCCCTTGAACTTGTCCTGGCCCTTTTCGGCGTCGAGCGCGGCGTCGACCATCGAGAAGCCGAGTTCGCTGCGGCCTGCGCCGATCAATTTGAGATTGTCGACCGAACCGCCGGTCACTTCGGCGGTCGCCTGCAATCCGGGGATCGCCTTGGTCAGAATGTTGGCGAGACCGCCGCCAAGCGGATAATAGACGCCGCCGGTGCCGCCGGTGCCGATCGCGATCGTTTTCTGCTGCGCCTGCGCGGCGCCGAACAACACCGCGACGGTCGCAACCGCGCCCAGTGCAATCTTTAGTCCTCGCTTCATCGTACGCTCCTCCATGTTATGGTTTATCGACCGGCTGTTTTCAGTCCGGCTGGTACTGGACCCTTCCATTGCCAAAGCAATAGCGCGAGCCCCAAGGTTAGCCCGAAAGGCGCCGGATAGGGAATGTCCAATCCGGTCGCGGCTTCCATCAACGCTTCCAGCAAACTCGGGAACACCAACAGAAGCCCGGCCAGGCCGAACAAAATTCGCTCGACCCGCGAGGTGCGGCGAATGGCCCAGCCCTGGGCCGCCGCCGACAGCGCGGCAAGACCCGCCGCGGTGATCGCGGTGATCAGGATAATGTCGTAGACCGAGCCGCCTTTCGGAATTTTCATCAGCAGGCCGAGCCCCTGCGGGTCCAGCACGAACACGAACGGCACCAGGAAGGCCGGCAGGGTATATTTCCATGCCTGCAGCGTCGTCTTGTAAGGATCGCCGCCGGTGATGGCGGCGGCCGCGAACGGCGACAGCGCGGTCGGCGGCGAGACTTCCGACAACACGGCGTAATAGAAGATGAACATGTGCGCGGCGAAGTCCGGCACGCCGAGCTTGGTCAGTGCCGGCGCGGCGATCACCGCGCAGATGATGTAGGACGCCGTCACCGGCACGGCGAGCCCGATGATCCAGACGATCAGGCCGGTATAGAGCGCGGTCAGCAGCAGACTGCCGCCGGCATAATCGATGACGATGGACGAAAACTTCAGCCCGAGCCCGGTCAGCGTCACCACGCCGACGATGATGCCGGCCGATGCGCAGGTGGTGGCGGCGCCGAGCGCGCTGATCGAGCCGTCGGCCATCGCGGCGGTAAGCCGCTTCGACGACGGCACGACGCGCTGACCGGCTTCGGTCAGGCCGAACATCGCCAAACCCGCCAGCGACAGCAGGACCAGAAGCGGAAAATAGGAATCGAACAAT
>CANKBJ010000210.1 GCA_947479905.1 Bradyrhizobiaceae bacterium | reverse complement strand
GCCCGGTATCACCACGGCGATGCTCGTCAAGCTCGGCGAAAACGGCGTCAAGACGGTCGAGGACCTCGCCGGTTGCGCCACCGACGATCTGGTCGGCTGGACCGAACGCAAGGACGGCGAGACCAAGCATGAGCCGGGTTATTTCGACGGTCTCAACATCGCGCGCGAAGATGCCGAGTCGATCGTCATGCAGGCGCGCCTGAAGGCCGGCTGGATCACCGAAGCGGAACTCGCGCCGAAGGCTGAGGAAGAGCCGGCGGTGGAAGCATAAACGCATGATCCCGAAAAGCATGTCCTCGACCCCGATCGGGGATGGGAACCGGTTTTCGGATCAGATCATGCGTAAAATGAAATAGGAGAGTCGACATCGGAATGCTGGCCACAGCACAGGAAAGCGAACTCGACCGCGGCGCGACCAGCGTCGGCGCGGGCGCGGAACGCTTCTGTGCGCTGACCCGCACTTTGCTGCCGGTGTCGGACATGATCCGCTTTGTCGTCGGGCCGGCAGGTCAAGCCGTGCCCGACGTCAAGCGCAAGCTGCCGGGCCGCGGCATCTGGATTGCCGCGCGGCGAGCGTCGATCGAGGAAGCCGTCAAACGCAACGTGTTCGCGCGCGGCTTCAAGCGCGATCTCAAGGTCGCCGGCGATCTGGCCGACGAAACCGACCGCCTTCTGGTTCGCGCCGCGCTCGATGCGCTGGCGATGGCCGGCAAGGCGGGCGCCGTGATCGGCGGTTTTGCCAAGGTCGAAGCCGCGCTCGGCCATGGCGAGGTTTTGGCGCTGATTCACGCCTCGGACGGTGCCGACGACGGTAAGCGCAAGCTGATGGCCGCGTTTCGGCGTGCCAAAGGCGAAGAATCGGGCGAAATCGACGTTATTTCTATTTTCGATGGCGCCGAATTGGATTTGGCATTGAACCGCCTAAATGTGGTACATGCTGCCCTGCTTGCCGGCCCCGGGAGCGAGACATTTCTCGCTCGCGTCAAGCGCCTGCAGCGCTTTCGGTCCGGAAACTCTCCCGATGCGGTTGGCGCGCAAGCGCTGGCGGACGATACACACGATTTGAATGCACCGGCGGATGGTGCCCAAGGAAACAGTACGGAATGAGCGACACTAAAAACCCTGGCGAAAAGAAACTGACTTTGTCGCTCAAGCCGCGCACGGAAACGGGCGTGGTGCGCCAGAGCTTCAGCCATGGCCGCAGCAAGCAGGTCGTGGTCGAGGTCAAGAAGCGCCGCACCGTCGGCGGACCGGAAGCCAAGGCCGAGCCCGCGCCGGTCGAGGCGCCGAAGAAAGCCGCCGCCGCGCCAGCGCCCGCCCCGGCGCCGAAGCCGCCCGAGCCGAAATCCGGCGTCGTGCTGCGCACCTTGACTGAGGAAGAGCGCGTCGCGCGCGCCCACGCGCTTGCCGATTCCAAGGTCCGCGAAGCCGAGGAACGCAAGATCGCCGAGGAAGAAGCGCGCCGCCGCGCCTCCAAGGAAGGCATCGAGCAGGCCGAACGTGAAGCCGCTGAGCTACGCAAGCGCGAAGAAGACGCGCGCCACAAGGTCGAGGAAGAATCCAAGCGCAAGGCCGGCGAAGTCGCCAAGAAGCGCCTGGTGGTCGAGGAAGAGATCAAGAAGCCGGTTGCTGGCCGCAAAGTCATTGAAGCCGAGGACGACGACGCGCCGCGCGTGTCGCGCCGTCCCGGCGCTCCCGGTGCCGCCCGTCCGGCCGCCGCCCGTCCGGCGGCGCCGCGCGCCGCCCCGCCGAAGGAACGCGGACGTCTCACGCTGGTTACCGCCCTGCGCGCCGACGAAGTGCGCGAACGTTCGGTCGCCTCGTTCCGCCGCCGCACCCAGCGCCTCAAGGGCCACTCGTCCAACGAGCCGAAGGAAAAGCTCGTGCGCGAGGTGACGATTCCCGAAGCCATCACCATCGCCGATCTCGCCAACCGCATGTCGGAACGCGCGGTCGACGTTATTCGTTTGATGATGCAGCAGGGCCAGATGGTGACGATCAACGACGTGATCGACGCCGACACCGCGCAGATCATCGCCGAGGAAATGGGCCACACGGTTCGCCGCGTCGCCGAAGCCGACGTCGAAGAAGGTCTGTTCGACGCCGCCGACGATCCGGCCGATATGCAGCCGCGCGCGCCGGTGGTCACCGTCATGGGCCACGTCGATCACGGCAAGACATCGCTGCTCGACACCATCCGCGCCGCCGACGTTGTCTCCGGTGAAGCCGGCGGCATCACCCAGCATATCGGCGCCTATCAGGTGACGTCGCCGCTGGGCAGCAAGATCACCTTCATCGATACGCCGGGCCACGCCGCCTTCACGGCGATGCGCGCGCGCGGCGCCAAGGTCACCGATATTGTCGTGCTCGTGGTTGCTGCCGATGACGGCGTCATGCCGCAGACGGTGGAAGCGATCCATCACGCCAAAGCGGCCAAGGTTCCGATCATCGTCGCCATCAACAAGATCGACAAGCCGGACTCCAAGCCGGACCGCGTGCGCACCGAACTGTTGCAGCATGAGATCCAGGTCGAGTCGCTCGGCGGCGATGTCGTCGACGTCGAAGTCTCGGCGACCAAGAAGCTCAACATCGACAAACTGCTGGAAATGCTGGGCTTGCAGGCCGAAATCCTCGACCTCAAGGCAAACCCGAAACGCCCGGCCGAAGGCACCGTGATCGAAGCCAAGCTCGACCGCGGCCGCGGTCCGGTGGCGACCGTGCTGATCCAGCGCGGCACCTTGAAGGTCGGCGATCTCGTTGTCGCCGGCGCCGAATGGGGCCGCGTCCGTGCGCTCGTCTCCGATACCGGCGAGACCATCACCACCGCGGGTCCCTCGACTCCGGTCGAAGTGCTCGGCTTCTCCGGCACGCCGGATGCCGGCGACCGTCTCGCCGTCGTCGAGAACGAAGCGCGCGCCCGCGAGGTCACCGATTACCGCGCGCGTCAGAAGCGCGAGAAATCCTCGACCCGGACCACCGGCATGCGCGGCTCGCTCGAGCAGATGATGGCGCAGGCCAAGACCTCGGGCCGCAAGGAATTCCCGCTGGTCATCAAGGCAGACGTGCAGGGGTCGCTGGAAGCGATCAACGGCGCGCTCGACAAGCTCGGCACCGACGAAGTCACGGCACGCGTGCTGCATGACGGCGTCGGCGGCATTTCGGAAAGCGACGTCACGCTCGCCGAAGCGTCCGGCGTGCCGATCATCGCCTTCAACGTGCGCGCCAACAAGGAAGCGCGCGAAGCGGCGGAACGTAACGGCATCGAAATCCGCTACTACAACATCATCTACGATCTGGTCGACGACGTGAAAAAGGCCATGTCCGGCCTGCTGCCGCCGACCATCCGCGAAACCATGCTCGGCAATGCGCAGATTCTCGAAGTGTTCAAGGTGTCGAAGGTCGGCAACATCGCCGGCTGTCGCGTCACCGACGGCAATGTCGAGCGCGGCGCCAGCGTGCGCCTCATTCGCGACAACGTCGTTGTCCACGAAGGCAAGCTAAGCCAACTCAAGCGCTTCAAGGACGACGTCAAGGAAGTCTCATCCGGCATGGAATGCGGCATGGCCTTCGAAGGCTATCAGGACATGCGTGCCGGAGACGTCATCGAATGTTACCGGGTGGAGACGATTCAACGCAGCCTGTGAGTCCAAATCTCGCGGCTTCGGCGAACGCTCGACCATTACCCCTCATCCTTCGAGACGGGCGCTAACGCGCCCTCCTCAGGATGAGGCGCACAGAGAGAGCCTCATGGTGAGGAGCATCGCCATAAGCGCGTTTACGCGCGTCTTCGACGCGCTATGGCGATGCGTCTCGAACCATGGGGCGGGAAAAGAACCAAATGTCACGAAGCAAAAAGCCCAGGCGCGAAAGCGCTACGCCCGGCCAGTCGCAGCGTCAGTTGCGCGTCGGCGAACTCGTCCGCCATGCCGTTGCCTCGCTCTTGTCGCGCGGCGAAGTGCATGACCCGGTGATCGAGGGTCATCTCATCACCGTGCCGGAAGTGCGCATGTCGCCCGACCTGCGGCTCGCCACGGTCTATGTTATGCCGCTCGCCGGCCGCGACGCCGAGGAAGTCGTCGCCGCGCTCGAGCGCAACAAGAAATACATGCGCGGCGAAGTCGCCCACCAGGTCAATCTGAAGTTCGCGCCCGATCTGCGCTTTCACATCGACAACCGGTTCGAGGAGGCCGAGCGCATCGACAAACTGCTGCGCTCGCCGGAAGTGCGCCGCGATCTCGAAAAAGAGAATGATGATGAGTGACCAGCCGGGCGTAGTGCGCTCTTCACCTCTCCCGCTTGCGGGGGAGGTCGGCGAACGAAGGGAGCCGGCTGGGGGAATTGCGCTAGACGCCGGCCCCCTCCCCAACCCTCCCCCGCAAGCGGGGGAGGGGGCGGAACCGCGCCCCAAAAAACAGCAGTTCCGCCGCGACAAGCGCGACGTCCACGGCTGGGTCGTCCTCGACAAGCCGGTCGGCATGACCTCGACCCACGCCGTCAGCGTCATCAAGCGGCTGTTCACCGCCAAGCGCGCCGGCCACGCCGGTACGCTCGATCCGCTCGCCTCCGGCTGCCTGCCGATCGCGCTCGGCGAGGCCACCAAAACCGTGCCTTTCGTCCAGGACAGCCGCAAACTGTACCGGTTTACCGTCCAATGGGGCGAAGAGCGCGATACGGACGATTCCGAGGGCAAAGTCACCCAAACGAGCGACAAACGTCCGACTTCGGACGAGATTCGCGCCGTTTTGCCGGGTTACATCGGCACTATCCAGCAGACCCCGCCGCAATTCTCCGCCATCAAGATCGAGGGCGAACGTGCTTATGACCTCGCCCGCGACGGCCAGACGGTCGAAATCAAGGCGAGAGAGGTCAATATCGGCCGTCTGGAGCTGATCGACGAGCCGGGCGCCGACCACGCGGTTCTGGAAGCCGAATGCGGCAAGGGCACTTACGTCCGCTCGCTGGCCCGCGATATCGGCCGGCAGCTCGGCTGTTTCGGCCATGTCAGCGCGCTGCGCCGGGTCTCGGTCGGGTCGTTTACGCCCGAAACCATGATTCCACTGGCAGATTTGGAGGCCCTGTGCCATAGAGCCGCTGCCGGTGAGGGAAGCCTCGCCGACGCGCTCATGCCCGTCGAAACCGCGCTGGACGACATCCCGGCGCTGGCTGTTGACGGGTCTGATGCGGCAAGGCTCCGACGGGGCCAGGCCGTTTTGTTGCGCGGACGGGACGCTCCCAATTTTCGCGGTCCGGTCTATGTCACGGTATCAGGCCGGCTCTTGGCCCTTGCCGACATGGACCACGGCGAAATCGT
>CANKBJ010000209.1 GCA_947479905.1 Bradyrhizobiaceae bacterium | reverse complement strand
TAGGAAATGGCTTTTCAACAGCATGGCTATCGGTATGGCATTTAGAGGTGTAACGAGTAGGAACCGTGAGCAC
The DNA here is from genome assembly GCA_947479905.1 of Bradyrhizobiaceae bacterium. Lineage (GTDB taxonomy): Bacteria > Pseudomonadota > Alphaproteobacteria > Rhizobiales > Xanthobacteraceae > Pseudolabrys. The sequence continues at coordinate 5,240 of CANKBJ010000209.1, read as the reverse complement.
ATAACGGCTCATCGGGATAAGTCGGTAGCTTCACTCAGCGGGCTTGGCTTCTTTGTATCAAAGCAATCAACAGCAGCGACTCGGGCTGTCTTACGACGCAAAATATGACTTTGCGAGTGCGTTTGATGCGTTGAAGGAATCTTTGCTGGAAACGCGAGCGATGCTTCGGGAAATAGAAGATAGACGAGTGATCCAGCTGACAACTGAGCTGGCAAGGCAAATGCGTCGTTGATTGGTAGGGGTCGGCTACGGACGGTCTGAGCAGCATCAAGCACTGCTGCTATGGTTTCGGCAGCGGTAGAGCATTTGGAGTGCGCTGGAAGGGTCTGGAAAGTGCTTGAAAGTGCTTCTGGTAGGTGCTTATAAGCAGTGCGCTGGAGTCTCAAATCGCGTGTTTTAGGTGTATTACGCTGTATTACTTTTTTTCTGGCGAAATACAGAAACGCGTTTTGATATAAGATGCTGAATATGTTGATAAAAGTTGGTATGGCGGGGTAGTTCAGCTGGTTAGAACGACGGAATCATAATCCGTAGGTCGGGGGTTCGAGTCCCTCCTCCGCTACCATCGCTCCCCCCAACTTGCGTCCGTGCGGATAGGCGTCGCCGCCGATCAGGCGTGCCAGGCGGCCTTCGATCTCGACCTCGATCGCGCCATAAGCCTTGCCCGGCTTGACGGTGACCGATGTCACAAGGTCGCGGATTGCGCCGATGGCTTCCTGATCGCCGGCCAGGACGGTGCCGCCGATAGCGGCCTCAAGCCGTGCGATCTGCGCCGCGTAGCGATCGAGCGCGGCCGGGTGCAGGGCGATCACTTCGGCATTGTTTGGCAGGTCTTTTAACTCGCGTTCCAAGGCGTCCCGTTCGGCGCGCAGCTGCTTGCTGCGCAGGTCGAGCGCGGCACGATCGCCGATGCCGTCGAGCAAGGCTTCTGTCGCGCGCGCTAGGCCGCGATCAAGTTCGGCCATGCGTTTGCCGATCTCGCCGCGGCGCCGCGCGCTCGATCCGGCCAGGCGCTTGCGCTCGGCATGATAGGTGCGAACGTATTCGGCCAGCACCGCCGGGTGCTGAAATTCCGCGCGCAATGCGCCAACGGTCAACGCCTCGACGGCGTCAAGCCGGAACGAATGCGGGGCCGGACAGGCCCGGCTTTCGGCGTAGGTCGTGCAGCGCACGCGGTCGTGGCCTTCCTTGTCCTTGCCGTAAATCGACAGGCCGCCGCCGCAGGCGGCGCAGCGCAACAGTCCCGACAAAATTCGGCGCGGCGCGCGCTGGCGTTCCTTCGGTTCGTGGCGCCGCCGCGCTTTGCGGTTTTGCACGGCTTCGAATGCTGCCGCGGTGACGATCGACAGATCGGGCGCCTCGCATCGCTGCCATTGCTCCGGCGGATTGGCGCGCGACAGACGCTTGCCGGTGTCCGGGTCCTTGACCATCTGCACCTTGTTCCAGACGAGGCGGCCGGCATAAAGTTCGTTGGCGAGGATGCCATTGCCGCGCCTGGCGTTGCCGCTGATCGTCGATGCGTTCCATGACTTGCCGCGCGGCGGCTTGATCGCGCGCCGGTTCAGAGCGCCGGCGATGGCGCGCGGTGTTTCGCCTTGCGCGTACCGCTCGAAAATTTCGGCGACGATGGCGGCCTCGGCCGGCACGATCGCCAGTTTGCCAGCTTCGCCGGGCACAGGCCGATAGCCATAGGCGCGCCCGCCGGCGCTGCGGCCTTCACGCACCACGCCGGCCATGCCGCGGCGAACCATCTTTTTCAGATCGTCGAGATAGACGCTATCGATGACGGCGCGGATGCCGTCGACCAGCGGACTGACAAAACCATCGGACGGCGTCGCCATGCGGACGCCGTGAAATGTGAGACGCTTGCGGATCGCGGCGCGATCCTCCTCGTCGCGGCCGATGCGGCTCATGCTTTCGGCGATGACGATATCGAATGACTTGTGTGCCGCCGACGACAGCATCCGGGTCATGTCGTGGCGGCCGTGCATCGACGCGCCGCTGATGGCGTGATCCTCGAATACGTCGACCACGACGAAACCCTCGCGCGCGGCCCAGGCGCGGCAAAGCGCGACCTGGTCGGCGATCGAGCGATCGGTCTGCCGGTCGGATGAAAAACGGGCGTAGATGGCGGCGCGGTTCATGGAATCAGGTTAGGGGCTTTTCGCCCTGGCCGCTACGGCCGCGCGGTGAAATCTGCACACGCTTTTGCGTGTTGTCCGCGATTTACGACGCTTTCGCTTGCTTGCGGTGCGTGTCGATGATCTCGCGGCGCTTGCGGATTTCCGTCATCGCGGCGTCGGGCATTTCTCCGGCGCGCTCAAAGGCAAAATCCCAAACCATGTCCATAAGCGCGGCCTTTGACATGCTCTCGATCTCGGCCCGAAACTCGAACGGCACGAACACTGGCGGCTGATTTTTGAGGTTCATTGCAAGCCCCTATGATTGGTCATCTGGCGTCAACGCGCTTGCTCGGCCGCGTGATCCTCGCGCGCCGCCTGTCGCGCCAGCGCGCGCGCCAGCGCCAGCACCGCCGGGTCTGGCGGCCTCTGACTCGGCTGCTGGCGCGGCGCGGTGCGGCTCATTTTTTCGGCTGCGGCGTGTTGGCGTTGATGACGATCGCCAGCAAGGCGAAGGCGACGGACAGGGCAAAGGCGGAATAGAACAGTATTTCTGTTTTGCTCATGGCTTGGCCTCGGGCGGTGCGAAACCGACGACGCTTGCCTCGACCGAGGCGAAGCGGTTGATCTCGGCGGCGATTGTCTCGGCCTCGGCTTCCGACAGCGCGGCGACGCGGCGCTTGTCAGGCGTCCATAAAATGTCGCCATCCTTGTCGCGGATCGCATAGAGCGGTCCGGCGTCCGGGCGCGACTGCGGTTGCGTCACGGCGAAAGGCATGGGGCCTCCGGCGCCTTGCAATAGTGATTGATGGTGTCGTCGCGGCGATGTGGCTTGACGTGCGCCATTGCGCGGCCTTCCTTGGCCAGTTCGCGCAACACGGTGCGGATGACGCCGATGGTGCTGACATTGATCGTGGTGAACATTTCCCGCGCCGTCACGGTCTGGCCGCTGGCATGATCCGGCAAGGCCGTCTCGACGAGCGGTGCGATGTACGGATAGGCCGCATGCACCGCCGAATTGGCAGCCGATGCCGGTTTCGGCATTGGCGGTCGTGCGGGGTTGCGTTGGCCCGGCGGCGTGGCACAATCGACGGTTATCGCGCGATGATCCGCGCCGGAATAAAGGAGGCGAGCGCCATGCATCTGCAATGGGGTTTGCGATGGCTGGCGCTCGCCAGTGTCGCCGGCGTCGTGGCCTTGGGAGGAATGACGCCGGCGAGAGCGGAAACTCTGAAATCGGACAAGGTCGGTTGCTTTGCCCGCGACGATGTCGAGCGGCTGGATCGCGTGATCGCGGCCGGCGGGCAGGGTGATTTCGTGCGCGTGGCCGACTCGATGCTGGCCAGCGGGCGTTGCCTGGCGCTGCCGGCCGGCAAGACGATCCGCATCGACGATGCGACCGAGCGGCATCTTTGCCTGTTCACGGCGCCCGGTCTGCCCTGTGCCTGGACGTGGCGCGCAACGGTCGACAAGTAGTGTCATGGTCCCGATTCCCCAAATCAGGACTAACGATATAGGCTAGTTTTGGAAAGGTGGCAATACTAGCGATTTTAGCTAGGAAAATTCGGCATCTAGCCGTTGCGGCTTGCCAGCAGGCCGCGCACCCTGACGATGCGCGGCCGGTTTTTTTGGCCGGATTATTCGCGGCGATAGATGCCGGTCACGCGGCCGATCATTTCAACGGTGAAGATCGCCGGAGGCTGCGCATCGATCGGCGCGATCATGTAATCCACATCGCCTGCGGCTTGCTCGATGCGTGCAAGATACGTTGCCCCGTCGATCCCGACATCGGCAGAGTTTATTTTTGCAAGAAAAATTTTTGCAGGCATTGCGTTTCCCCGTTTCGTTTCTTCTAAAGCGGGGGCAGTCTTGCCGATCGGTTGCAGCTTGCCAACCGTTCACGGCTCGCGATAGTAAACGCCACGCACGCGGCCGATTAGTTCGACTTTTGCATCCGGCTTGCTGTCGAGTGCAATCCATTGCTGATGTTCTGGATCGTCCGACTCCGGCTTTAGCCAGAACCGATCATCGCGCCGCACCAGCGTCTTTACCGTCTCCTCGGTCAAGCCATCGGCATGCGTCATGCGAACGTGATAGCGCCGGCCCTCGGCGATCTCGCCGGGGTGCTGCATCAACGGCGACAGGATGATGATCGAGCCGGGCGGATAGCGCAGGTTCATCGAGTTACCGCGGATTTCGCCGGCATAAAGCGACATGGCGCGCAGACCCGGATCGTCCGGCACCATGACATCGTATCGATCTTCAAGCGGCCATTCGTGCGACTCCGACCACGCGCCGGCTTGCAATGCGCCGGTGACGTGAACGCGGCGCAAGCCTTCCGCCGGCGGCGGCGAAATGATTTCGGCCGGCGGCACCTGAAAGACTTCGCCGAGCAATTCCATCCATGCCTGATCGAGCCGCGACGCGCCGGATGAAAGCCGGTTGATTGTCACTTCGTGCGTCTTGATCCGTTCGGTATCGCCGCGCTGTTCGGCGAGTTCGCGCACGCGCTCGGCGACCATGTCGGCGGTCATGCCGCGCGCTTTCCATAGTTCGCGCATGCGGTTCGGACGCGCCGGCGCTTCGGCCTGGCGTGGCTTTCGGCGGACAGGCGTGCGGGTGCGGGCCTCTGGCATAGGCCGCAGGTAACGCGCATTTTCTGTGGCCGGAATAGCGAACAATGACACCCCCACTTGCCATAGACTAACGAATCTCGTTAGTTCCTGCCATCGAATCGGGGTTGATTCGGCTATGCGCCGTTCCCTGTGATTTGCGGGGACGGCTGCCGGGTAAGGGTTGCGTTTTCAGAAAGTCCATCGGGGTCAAGCGCGGAAACACCGTTTCCGCGAACGGGGGAATTATGTCCGGTCGCTATATCGGCCTCAATCGAGGCCCTGACGCCGTCGCGATGCATAACCGCACGGTGCCCGCCGATCAGGAAGCCGACGCCTGCCGGTGCCCTTCCTGCCGGCCCGATCTGCATTCGCCTTCGGCCGCTGCCCAAGTCGCCGAACCGGCTGCCGCGCTCCTCGCCTGTCCGGCCGATGCGCGGCAGCCGTCTCTTTCTCCGCGCAGTCCAATGGACGGCTCCGCGCAACAGCGCGGGCCTATGCGCGGCCC
>CANKBJ010000208.1 GCA_947479905.1 Bradyrhizobiaceae bacterium | reverse complement strand
TCGCACCAAAGATTGCGAACGATAGCCGACCCGCTGCTGTTCGCGAATCAATCGCTTGAATGTGCGAATAGAAGTCCATCTTCTTTGCTTCAAGTTCTGCCATAAATGCTACCAGGTCAGTGATGCTCCGACCAAGTCTGTCTATGGACCAGACAACAACGATGTCTGCTTCTTTGCGCGATATCATTTTATGAAGTTCATCAAAGCCAGCACGGTCACTCCGACCCTTGCTGCCAGATATACCGTTGTCGGATATTTCCCTGACAACAGACCAGTTATTTCTCTTACAGACTGCGCGAAGTTCCAGCGTTTGATTTTCAGTTGACTGCTTGAGCGTTGAAACCCGCGAATAAATGACTGCGCGCATGATTGATGTTTTTCCCTTGATGATTGACTTTCATCAAAAAGTATACACCGATTCAATACACCTTGCTATAACCTATTGATAATATTACCAGAGCAAACGATTATGATTCCGCCGCTCTAACCAGCTGAGCTACCCCGCCACCGATCCCGGCGGTCCACCGGGATGGCGCGATATAGGGAGGCCGGGCCGATACTGTCAAGCAAGCCCCGCCGGCCCGGCCGATTCACTGCTATTTCGGCGTGACGCTTGGGTCGCCGCCCGGCGAACCCGGCGGCGGGATCACCGGCATGGCGCCGCCCGGCGGCGTCGGCGCGCGAATTTCCGGATCGACCTGGCCGGGCGGACAGATCACGCCGTTCGAGGCGGCGAGCTTGTCGCTCAAATTACGGCCATCCTGTTTGCTGACGTCGATGTCGCCGCCCTGCCCGATGGTCGCCTGCGTGCCGGGATGCGCGCAGGCATTCGGATCGAGCTGTTCGGTCTTCGGCGCGACCGGCGTCTTTTGCGCCGGCGGCGATTGCGCCAGCGCCAGTGATGGCGTGAGCGCCAATGCCGCCGCGATAACGATCAAGTTCCGGCGCATGACCGCCCTCCTCGTTCTGCGCGTCTGCGCGTGAACGGAGATAACGGCGGGACGGGAACAAGGGTTCCGCTTCGCGATGAATGCGCTATGCGGCCTTTTGACCCGTCGCCAGAAGTGCGAAGCGGATCAGCGTGAAATTGCCGAGCGGCGGCAGCGAGCGCCGTTCGACCATTTGCACGCCGCCATGGCGCGCGGCCCAGTTCGACAGTCGGCTGAACGAGAATTCCGGCCGCCAGCCGAGCCGTCGCGCGATCGGCGAGAAGCACAGTTCGAACAGCCAGCGCGGCCCGCTCTCGGCGCCGATGTGATTGACCAGGATGATCTCGCCGCCGGGCTTGAGCACGCGCGCGAATTCGTCGAGCGTCTCTTCCGGATGCGGCACCGTGGTGATGACGAATTGCGCCACGACCACGTCGAAACTCTGATCGGGCAGCGCCATGCGCTCGGCATCCATCACCGACAGGCCATCGACATGCGAAAGCCTGAGCGTTTGCACCCGCTCCTGCGCCTTGCGCAGCATCGGCTCGGACAGATCGACGCCGACGATGCGGTTGGCCGGACTGTAACTGGGCAACGAAATGCCGGTGCCGACACCAACTTCGAGAATGCGGCCGCCTTTCGCGCCGCAATGGCGTTCGGCGGCGATGATCGCCTCGCCGCGGCCGGTCGCAAAGACCTTGCCGAACACGAAATCATAGATCGGCGCCCACGCCGCATAGGCGCGCGTGACGCCGCGCTTGTCGAGATCGCTCACTTGACGGTCACGCGCATGGGGAGAAACGGAACCCGGCAGCCGAATTGGCTGTAAAATCTTACCCTTCCGCGCCGACGGCTGCAATCCGTTCGGTCCGCGGCAAACAGGTAGCCGCGACCGCGCTTTTGATGAAGCCGCCGCCGAGCACGCGGGCCTGGCCGTCCCGGGCGTCGTAAAAGACACAGGCCTGGCCCGGCGAAACGCCGTGTTCGCCGTCGACCAGTTCGACTTCGTAGCCCTGCGCACCCTGGCGCAGCCACGCCGCCTGCGGCGGGCGCGACGAACGCACCTTGACGAAGACTTCCAATTTGTCGGCTGCCAGCAGCGCATCGAGGTCGCCGCCGCCGATCCAGTTGACGTCGCGCAGCACCATGCCGGTGGTGCGCAAGGCCTCGCGCGGGCCGACGACGACGCGGCGGCGCTCGGCATCGAGCTTGACGACATAAAGCGGGCTGGTGCCGGAAACCTTGAGACCGCGCCGCTGTCCGACCGTGAAATGGATGATGCCGGAATGCTCGCCGAGCACCTTGCCGTCGAGATCGACGATCGTGCCCGGCTCGGCCGAACCCGGCTTCAGACGCTCGATGATGTCGGCGTAATGCCCGGTCGGCACGAAGCAGATGTCCTGGCTGTCATGCTTGTCGGCGATCGCCAGTCCGTATTGCCGCGCCAATTCGCGCGTCTCCGCCTTGGTGCGGTCGCCGAGCGGAAAACGCAGAATATCGAGTTGCTCGGAGGTGGTGCCGAACAGGAAATAGCTCTGGTCGCGTTCTTCCTCGCGCGCGCGATAAAGGCCGCGGCCGCCATCGGGCAAGGCCCGCGAGGCAACGTAATGGCCGGTGGCCAGCACGTCGGCGCCGAGTTCGCGCGCGGTGACCAGAAGATCCTTGAACTTGATCGACATGTTGCAGGCGACGCAGGGCACCGGCGTCTCGCCGGCGATATAGCTTTCGGCGAAGCGGTCGATCACCGCTTCCTTGAAGCGGCTTTCATAGTCGAGAACATAATGCGGTATGCCGATCCGCTCGGCGACGCTGCGGGCGTCGTAGATGTCCTGCCCGGCGCAACAGGCGCCCTTGCGGTGGGTCGCCGCGCCGTGGTCGTAGAGCTGAAGGGTCACACCGACCACGTCATAGCCCTCGGCCTTGAGCAGGGCAGCGGTCACCGAACTATCGACGCCGCCGGACATGGCGACGACGACACGGGTGTCCTGCGGACGGGCGGCGAGGTCGAGGGAATTTGACATGATGCTTCTTACTATATGTGTCGGCGGAAGGCGCGCAATGAAAGCCCCCTAAAGCCGCTTTGAGACCGCAATAAGCAGGCCCGGTTCCACCGCCCCGGCAAAAGCTGCCGGAATACCTGCATCCACTGCCGGGTTTGGCCTTGTGGCAGACTGGCAAAATCGCATCAAGATATTGTTTTTGTTATGTTTTTATCAGTGGCCTGACGATTGCAGATCAACGGAGAGAAATCCGGAGGTCTGCCTTGCCCCACGTCGCGTCCGATTTGAAGTCTCAATTGCTCAACCGCATCCTGCCGCAAGCCGGAAAGCCCGCGTTTTCGCCGGCCTCCCAGACGGCGACGCCTTTTGACAGCATTCTGGACGAGACCGCGCGCCCGGCTCCCGAGCCGCGCCGCCAGCGGGCATCCGATGACAATTCCCCGCGCGCCGACCGGCCGAAGCCGGCCGATCGCCCCGACCGCGCCGCCAAAGCCGACGACAGCGCCCGGCCGGCAGACGTCAAAACCGATTCCAGGACGGACGCGGCGTCGGACGCCGATACCGGCAAGACCACCGACGCCAAGACGTCGGACAGCGAGACCACCGGCCAGGCGACGACCGGCGACGATGTGAAGGTGGCCGCCGATGTCGCCGAGCAAACCGGCGAGACCAAACCGGCCGACGCAGCGGCCATTGCCGCCGTCGCCGTGGTCATCGATCCGGCCATCGCCGCCGCCAGCGCACTGGCTGACGGCAACACCGCGGCGCCGGCCGAGGTGAAGACCGATACCAGCGCCATTGCCGCGACCGTTGCCGCGACCGCCGCCGAAGCGACCGCCGCGACCGCGCAGACTGAGACCGCCGGGACCGATCTGTCCAAGGCCGCGCCGGAAGCGCTCGCCGCACTGGCCGCCAAGCCGGACAAGACCGAGGCCAAAGCCGACAAGAAGGCGTCGGCCGACAAGCCGGTCGCCGCCGCCAAGCTTGCCGGCAACGCCCCGGCGTCGCTGCACGCGGATGCGTCGGCGCAAGCCGCCGGTGCCGAACCGCATAAGGACAGCGGCGCGCATGCCCGCGCCGAGGAAGCCGCCAATACCCATCGCGGCGCGGCGGCGGACATGATCGCAGCCGCGCCGGCGGACAATGCGGCGACAGCCGCGCCGAAAGCCGCCGACCTGACGCCGCCTCCGGCGATGGCCGTGCAAACCTCGACGCCGAACGCGCCAGCAACCGCCGCCGCTGCGACGGCCGCGACCGCGGCCGCGCCGCAGTCGGCGACCGAACAGGCCGTGCCGATCTCCGGCGTCGCCTTTGAAATCACCAGCAAGGCGCTGGCCGGCAAAGGCCAGTTCGACATTCGCCTCGATCCGCCCGATCTCGGCCGCATTCATGTCCGCCTCGATGTCGATCGCGACGGCAATGTCATCACCCACATGGTCGCCGATCGTACCGACACGCTCGATATGCTGCGCAAGGATACCGCCAGCCTCGAACGCGCGCTGCAGGATGCCGGCCTCAAGACCTCGGACAACAGCCTGCAGTTCTCGCTGCGCGATCAATCGGCCAACCAGCAGCAGAACCAGAGCGGCAACGGCGATACCGCGCATATCGTCGTCGATGACGAACAGCTTACCGCGAACGAGCCGGCGCAACGCAATTACGCGCGCTACAACGCACCGGCCGGTGGCCTCGACATCCGCGTCTAGGGCGACCGGCTAAAGGATTCATGACCGATGAGCATCATTCCGGTTACCAGTTCGTCAACGCCGTCGGCAGCCAGCACGACCAGCACGACGACGGCGGCGGGCGCCGACAGCACGATGATCGCCAGCAATTTCACGACCTTCCTGCAATTGCTCACCGCCCAGCTCAAGAACCAGAACCCGCTCGATCCGCTCGACACCAACCAGTTCACCCAGCAGTTGGTGCAGTTCGCGCAGGTCGAACAGCAGATGAAGTCGAATGACCAGTTGACCAGCCTGGTGAATCTGGAGAAGAGCGCGCAATCGACAACCGCGCTCGCTTATGTCGGCGCCACCGTCGTCGTCGACGGCGCGACCACGCCTTTGACCTCGACCGGCGCGACCTGGAATTTCAATGTCGCCAAGCCGTCGACCGCCACGATCACGATCAAGGATGCGACCGGACAGACCGCCTATTCCGGCACCTTTGCCGGCACGCCGGGCACGATGAATTTCACCTGGGACGGCCGCGGCAATGACGGCAAGACCTGGCCAGCGGGCAACTATACGATGTCGGCGACCGCGGTTGACGCCAACAACCAGTCTGTCGCCATCTCCACGGAAGTGCAGGCGGTGGTGGATTCCGTCGACCTGACGCAGACGCCGCCGACCTTGTCGATCAGCGGGCAGAACTACACGATGGACAAGATCAAACGCATCGTGCG
>CANKBJ010000207.1 GCA_947479905.1 Bradyrhizobiaceae bacterium | reverse complement strand
TGCCGGCGGGGGCCAGAGTGCTGTCCACGGTCATCGGCAACGACCATATCGTGGTGACGATCGAGGCCGGCGGCGTGACCGAACTGCGCACTTTCGATCCCGATACCCTGCAGCCGCTTGGCCGGTTGCGGCTGGAATCGAAGCCTTAAAGGGGGGTAGGGCCGTTTTCCCCGGCAATGCGCTTGCACAGCCGCCGGATCGCGGCTATCTCCGGGGTCTTGATACTTCTTGGCCCAAGCTCCCTTCGTCTAGCGGCCCAGGACGTCGCCCTCTCACGGCGAAAACAGGGGTTCGAGTCCCCTAGGGAGCGCCAACAGCACCGCGCTGGTGAAGGCCACATAATATGACACCCACCACCACCGAAGCCTGGCCGACCGAACTGCGCCTGCACAAGGGCGGCAGGACGCTGACCATATCGTTCGACAGCGATGGCGCCTTCGACCTGCCGGCCGAATATCTGCGCATCAAAAGTCCGAGCGCGGAAGTGCAGGGCCATTCGCCGTCCGAGCGCAAGACCGTGCCGGGCAAGATCAATGTGGCGATTATCGAAGTTCTGCCGGTCGGCAATTACGCGGTGCGTCTGGTGTTCGATGACATGCACTCGACCGGCATTTATAGCTGGGGCTATTTGCTAGACCTCGGCCGCAACTTCACCGCCTATTGGCAGGATTATCTCGACGAGCTGGCGGCGAAAAATCTCAAGCGCGAGCCGCCGTCGCGCAAAGCCTTGGCCTGAGCCTCGCCGATTGTCAGGCAAGCCGCGCGCAAGATATCGCGCGCAAAATCTAAGGCAACCTTGTCTTGCGCGCCATCGTATAGCCGAGCGTCACGGCTTCGATCAGCGCGGCGATCTGCATGGTTGGGGGCGAGGCGAGCGCGTCTTCCGCATTGGCGGCGGTCACCGATTTGTGGCGCGTCGCATAGAGCGCGACCAGCACGATCAGCGCGACGACCGCGTAGATCGCCGCCATGATGAGATAGGCGTAAAGCGCGCCATAGCTTTGCGTCAGCGCCAATGTGCCGGCGCCGCTCGCGTAATACAGCGCGACGACGGCAAAGGCCGCCAGCAACGCCGCGCCAAGGGCGCGGCGCAACAGGCGGCCGAACAGTTGATTGAACGTCACATGGACGATGTCGTTGAGCTGCATGGCCGTTGCCCTTCGAGGCGTTGGCTTTAAGAACGCCGGCTCATGCCGTACAGGAAGCCGACGCCGGCGGCGATCGCCAGCATGGTCAAAGGCCGGTGCTCGACTTCGCTCATGACCTTCTTGATCGCGTCGCCGCCGATATGCACGGCCTTGTCGGTCACGTTTTCGGACACCGAATGCGCGCCGTCGCGCACGCGATCCATGATGCCGGACAGCGCGTCATTGACGAAATCGGAAATCTCGCTGGCGCCGCCCGATACTTCCTTCTTGGCCTGGCCGCCAAGCCGTTGCAGGCGCTTTTCGAGATCGCCCATCAGTTCCTGAATGGCGGCGATTTCGTCGGCGGTCGATGTGGCAACTTTGCTGCGCGTACTCATGTAATCCCCTCGAATTTCAAAAAATTGGACATTGTGCTGGCACTTCAACGCGGGTGCGCCGCAATAGTTCCATGCGAGGTATCACCCCGGCAGAACCGGCTCGTCGGAGGGAAAAATGTGCTGAATGGCGACCATCGCCACGATCAGCAGCGGCACCGCCAGAAACGCGCCGACCGGGCCCCACAGCCAGGTCCAGAAGATCAGCGAAAGAAACACCGTCAGCGGCATCAACGTCAGTTGCCGCCCCATGATGCCGGGCGTGATGAAGTGGCCTTCCAGCGTGGTGAATGCGAGATAGGCAAGCGGCGCGATCAGCGCATGCGCCAAAGTCGGGAATGTCACCAGCCCGACGGCGAGCAGCACCACCTGCATGATCAGCGCGCCGATATAGGGAATGAAGTTCAGCAGGAAGGCGAGTGCGCCCCAGGCGATCGGGTTCGGCAGGCCGACGGCGAAGGCGATCGCAAAGGCGGCGGCGCCGACGGCGAGATTGATCACTGCGACGACGCTGAGATAGGAGGTCAGGCTGTGCTCCACCGCGCTCATGATCCTGAGCGCGCGCAGGCGGCGGGCCTTGTCGTCGAATTGCGAGACCAGGGCGCTGCGCAGGCGCGCGCGGCCGAGCAAAAAGAAGAACAGGGTGCCGAAGAAAATCATGATCTGGCCGATCGCCGGCGTCACGAAGGTCAGCGCCGGCGTGACGAAATTGACGATGTCGATGCCGAGGCCGGTTTTCTGGCTGTCCGGCAGGATGGCGTTGCGCAAATCCTGCATCGCCTGCAACGGTCGGTTCAGGAAATGGAATTTATCCTTGATGGTGGCGCCGATCTCCGGCGCCTTGCCGATCCAGTCGAGCGCCGGCGCGGCGAGCAGCGCGATCAGTCCGTAAAAGACGACGACCACCAAAAGCCACAGCGCGATTGCCGTTACCAGCGACGGCAGCCCGGCGTTCTTGGCGCGCGCCTGCAACGGCCCGAGCATCAGGCCGATGACGAAGGCGCAGGTCGCCGGCAGCAGCAATGGCCGCGCCTGTTCGAGCGCGGCGATGAGCAGAATGAGGAAGATGCCGCAGATCGCGATTTGCGAGGCGGTCGACCAGCCGGAGGGGTTGTAGGCGGCGGGCGCGCCGGCGCCGAGCGGTGCGCTTTCCTTCGCGCTTTCCTTGGCGCTTTTCGCCAGCCGAATATCCACGAAAACCCCCTGCGACAGAACGCAGGCGCAGGGCTCCGTCACCGGATGCCGCGAAGCGCCGCTTTATTCCAGGGGTGATAACGGCGTGGAACCCGTTTGGTTGCGTGGGGCGGCCAATTCGTTCGCGCTTGGGGGCCGCAGACTATCGGTCCAATTCCGCGGATGCCGAACTGCTGGGCCGCGCTTGGCTATGGTGGAAACGGCACGACCTATTCGCGCATCGCCGCCGAAGTCATCGCCGGCGCACTCAACGGGAGGCCGGTTGTTGATGCGGATTTGTATCGGTTTAGGCGGTGATGGCAGCGTTGACCCAGAAAGTCGCGTCTACTGCGTCGGCATTTTCGCCGCCTTCACAAGTTCCAGATTGGCGGCGACGTCTTTTTTGAAGAACGCGCCGAACTCCGCCATTGTCATCGGCATCGGATCGACGCCGGCCGTGGTCAACCGGTCCTGTACGGACTGCTGCGCCAGCGCTTTCATGATCTCCGCGTGCAATTTCTCGGCGATGGCAGGCGGTGTCTTGGCCGGAAGGAAGGCCGAGGTATAGAACGGATAAACGGCGTCGGCTTTGAGCCCGGCCTCGATCATCGTCGGTACGTTGGGGAGCGACGGAGAACGCGTTGACGAACTGACTGCGAGCGGGACGAGCTGGCCCGCACGGATCAGGCTGATCGCGCTCGGTATCGGCGGCACAGAGAAATCAAGACGGCCGGCTAAAACTTCGGTGAGCCATTCGCTGCCTTTGAAGGGAATGTGCTGCGCTGAGATACCTGCGGCCACCGCAAGTTGCTCGGCGCCGAAGTGGGCGGCTGACCCTGCGCCGACGGTCGCATAATTCAGCTTCCCAGGATCGGCCTTTGCCGCGGCAACGAGTTCGCCGAGCGTTTTGTAGCGCCCGGCTCCCGTGACCACGACCAGCGGCGTTTGGCCGAACACAGCAACCGGCGTGAAATCATTGAGCGTGTCGTAGGGCAGTTTCGTATAGAGCGCGTTCGCAGCGGCAATCGCACCCCAAACCAGGATGGTATAACCATCGGGCGCCGCCTTGGCGACCGTATTGCCGCCGATGGTTCCGCCGGCTCCCACCCGGTTTTCGATCACGAATGTCTGTCCAAGCTGTTTTCCGACCTGTTCGAAGACCACGCGTGCAACGAGATCGCTCGTGACACCGGGCGGGACCGGCACGACAACGGTGACGTTGCGCGAAGGCCAATCCTGCGCGGCGGCGGATGTGAGCGTGGCGAGCAGGACAGATGCGCCCAAGACGGCGCCGCGAAGTACGGTGTTCATTGTTTCCTCCAGCTTGACGTTTTTTTGAAGCAATTTGCGAAGTATAGAAAACAGAACTTTGTACTCAGGCTATCTTGAGGGTGCGCGTCAGCCAAGGTGGAAGATTTCGACTGAAAGTGCCAGTGCGCGATTTCTTCTGATCTGGTGAAAGTCAGGACGCTGTGCCGCGCGAACGCTTTTGCGTCCTGCCAGCGTTACAAAGGCAGATCGTGGAATTAAAAAAAGCCCGCGAATGCGGGCCAAAAGCTGGAAAAAATGGTGGGCGGTATAGGGATTGAACCTATGACCCCACCCGTGTGAAGGGTGTGCTCTCCCGCTGAGCTAACCGCCCGGCCATTTCGGCGCGATATAAGGAGGGCCTCGCTTGGGTGTCAAGCGAAGCCCTCGATTTGTTCAAAACAGGCGAATTTTCTGGATTTCGGGTTAGCGCCCGTCAACAAACCGGCGCGCGCCGGAACGACCCAAACGGTCAATTCTTGGCTTTAGGCTCGTCCTCGTTGCCGACGCGCGAGGCATGGGTCTGCAGCGCGCGGATGCGGTCGGCGAGATTGCCGCCGGCGGCGCCGATATCGGGGTTGCCGCCAACCACGGTGAGGCCGGTGCGATCGCGCGCCGTCTCCGCCGCCAGAATGGCGTCGATCGGCGAATTGGGTCCCTCGAGCGCGGAGGCGAGGCGGGCGACTTCCGCCGCGACGTCATTGATGCGTTCGCGCAGCAGCGCATTCTCGACGCGCTCGGACGCCCAGCTTTCCTCCGCTTCGCGCTTCATCGTGCCAAGGTCGCGGGCCGAGCGGTCGCGCTCGTCGCGGGCCTGGTCGAGTTCGGCCTTGAGCTGGGCATTCTCGGTGCGCAACTGCTTGGTCGCGGAATTGGCGCGGCTGTCCAGTTCGGCGATGGCCGCGCGCAGATCGGCTTCGGTCTTGCGCGCCGCGTCCAGTTCGACGCGGATATGCTTGAGTTCGGTTTCGCTTTCGCCAAGCGCGCGCGACTGCTCGCCGAGGCGATTTTCCAGATCCTGCGCGCGGCGGCCGAGAAGTTCGGCTTCCGTAGTCTGCGCCACCAGTGCCTGTTCGAGTTCGGACACGCGGCGGCCGAGGTTCTCGACCTTGCCGCGCTCTTCCTGCAATTCCTGGGTCGCTGCCTTGAGCTCGACGCGCTCGGCGTCGCGGCGGTCTTCCACCGTCTTGAGGTCGCTGTTGGCGGAAGTCAGGCGGTCTTTCAGCGCGTCGACCTGGGTCTTGAGCGCGACGATTTCGACCTTCTGCGATTCGGCGATGCCGGAGCGCTCGTCGAGCGCGCCCATCATGCGGCCGAGTTCGGATTCCTTGTCATA
>CANKBJ010000206.1 GCA_947479905.1 Bradyrhizobiaceae bacterium | reverse complement strand
GATCACCCTTCGCTGATAGCCCCGCCAACCGCTTCTCCGTATCGAAAAACCCGAGCTGACCCATCCGCGCCTCCCGAATCATGCCGTCATCCGGAAGACTCGCACAGGAGAGTAGACGCGGCTATTTTTCGAGGTGCCCTTAACTTGCCCGATACGCTCACAGTCGGCCTGCGACAGGGCATTGGCGATCGCTTCACGCTGCTGGCCGGTGTCGAATGGTCGAACTGGAGTCGCATCGACACGGCACGCCTGTATCAACCGAACGGAGCGGCTGCGACGATCCTCGCCAATCCCGTCATCTTCCCGTTCCGTTATGTCGATGGATGGTTCTACTCGCTTGGCGGCGAATACAAACTGGATCCGGCTTGGACGGTGCGCGCCGGCATTGCCTACGAGAAAAGCCCGATCGAAGATAACACCCGGACGGCGCGAATTCCGGACAACAATCGTATTTGGTATTCGGTCGGCGCCAGCTATAAGCCGCCCAGCACCAAAGGTCTTACATTCGACCTCGGCTATTCGTTCATCGACGTGAAAAATACGCCGATTTGCATGGGTCCTGCCGCGCTCGGCGGCTGTCCCAGCAATCCGTGGTCGTCGACAACGTCTTCATACGTGGGAACGGTGGATGCCTACGTGAACATCGTCTCGGTCGGCTTGCGCTATCAGTGGGATGCCGATCCGGCCCCGGTGATGAAGCAGCGCTACGCTAAGTAACCGCCCGCGTCGATCGCGGCGCGCAAACGAAAAGGCCGGCGGTGACGCCGGCCTTTTTTTTTTGTTGCGTACGTTTCGCGAGCGAGTGGCGGGTTGGCTCTAGAACGCGCCCGGGAAAAAGCCGCCGTCGATCAAGAGATTCTGCCCGGTGATATAGCCGGCCTGCGACGAGCACAGGAACGCGCAGGCAGCGCCGAACTCGGCCGGCTCGCCGAAACGCCGCGCCGGAATGCCGCTCATGCGGTCGGCGGCGACCTGGGTGATGCTCTTGCCGCTTTTCTCCGCCGCCTTGGACAGAGTACCGCGCAACCGGTCGGTATCGAAAGCGCCCGGCAGGATCGAGTTGATGGTGACGTTCTTGTCGGCCACCGTGCGCGCCACGCCGGCGACGAAGGCGGTGAGACCGGCGCGCGCGCCCGACGACAGATCCAGCCCGGCGATCGGCGCCTTCACCGCGCCCGACGTAATGTTGACGATGCGGCCGAACTTGCGGTGTATCATCGGCTCGATCGCCTTCTGGATCAGCTCGATCGCCACCACCATATTGGCGGTGACGCCTTCCAGCATCATCTGCCGCGACAATTCGCGGAAATCGCGCAACGGCGGACCGGCATTGTTGTTGACCAGAATGTCCGGCTGCGGGCAGGCGGCGAACAGCGCCTTCTGGCCTTCCGCCGTCGAGACGTCGGCGACCACGGCGATGATCTTGCCGCCGGTGATGTTGGCAAGTTCGGCGGCGGTGGCATTGAGCGTCTTGGCGTCGCGGCCGTTGATGACGACCTCGCAGCCGGCCTCGGCCAGAGCCCGCGCGCAGGCCTTGCCCAGCCCCCGGCTCGACGCGCAGACGATGGCCTTGCGGCCGGCGATACCCAGATCCATGGCAGTCCTCGTTTTTTGAAAGAAATACGTTTGTGACGGGAGTGTTAGGGCCGCGGGCGGGCAGGTCAAGGGTGTGTCGCCTGACTGTCGCAGTCGCTTGCTACCTCGGAGGCTGAAGCCGGTGGTTTGATTCGAGAGGGGCAAAGATGCAGCGCGATCCCGCCAAGGAAGTGATGGAAAAGGCCTATGCCCGCTGGGCGCCGGTCTATGATGTCTTATGCGGGCCGGTGTTTCTCAACGGCCGCCGTGCCGCGGCCAAGGCGGCGCACGAAGTGGGTGGACGCATTCTTGAAATCGGCGTCGGCACCGGCCTGTCGTTCGACGACTACGACGCCTCGACCGAGATCACCGGCATCGACATTTCCGAGCCGATGATCGCGCGGGCGCGCGAGCGGCTGAACAGCGGCCGCTATCCTTACGTCAGGGAATTGCGGGTGATGGACGCCTGCGCCCTCGATTATCCGGATGCATCGTTCGATTGCGTGGTCGGCCAGTTCGTCATCACTTTGGTCGACGATCCGGAAAAGGTGCTGTCGGAATGCGCCCGCGTGCTGCGGCCGGGCGGCCAGATCATCCTGGTCAATCATCTCTACTCGGAGCGCGGCCTGGCGGCGGCTGTCGAGCGGCTGCTGGCGCAAAAGGCGCGGGGTCTGGGCCTGCGCCCCGAATTCCCGTTTCAGCGCCTGCAGGATTGGGCCGAGAACCATGGCGGCGCCGAACTGATCGAGCGGCGCAAGGTCAAGCCGTTCGGCGTTTACACCTTGGTGCGCTTTCGCCGCATCGAGGCGCAAAGCGCCGCGGCGTAACTGGTGTTTTCGTCTGCTGTCACAAGGAAACTGGCGCTGTCATAAACCTGTCATCGGGGGGTGATAATGCAATGCAGCATGAAGAGTGAACTGGAGAAGGGTGCGCCGTGACGGAAACCGTCCCGCGACACTATCGTGCGCTTTTCATTTCCGACGTGCATCTCGGAACGCGCGGTTGCCAGGCCGACAAACTGCTCGACTTCCTGCGCTATCACGAAGCCGACACGATCTATCTGGTCGGCGACATTGTCGATGGCTGGGCGTTGCGCTCGAGCTGGTATTGGCCGCAGCCGCATAACGACGTGGTGCAGAAGCTGTTGCGGCAGGCGCGCAAAGGCGCGCGGCTGATCTATATCCCAGGCAATCACGACGAGTTCCTGCGCAATTACTACGGCACCCATTTCGGCGGCATCGAGGTCGTGGAAAACACCATCCACGAAAGCGCCGACGGCAAACGCTATCTGGTCGTGCATGGCGACATGTTCGATCTGATCGTGACGCAGGCGCGCTGGCTCGCGCTCCTGGGCGACAAGGCCTACGACTTTGCCATCTCGGCAAACCGTATCTTCAATTTGCTGTTGCGGGTGTTCGGGCGGCCGTACTGGTCGCTGTCGAAGTGGGCGAAGATGAAGGTGAAGAACGCCGTCAACTTCATCGGCGCTTTCGAGAAGGCGCTGGCCACCGAGGCCAAGCACCATCAGGCCGACGGTGTGATCTGCGGCCACATCCACACCGCCGCGCTGCATGACGATTTCGGCCTGCGCTACATCAATTGCGGCGACTGGGTCGAGAGCTGCACCGCGGCGGCGGAAAACATGGACGGCACGTTCGAGATCATCACCTGGACCCATTCCGGCGGCGGTCTGGAAACCGCCGAGCCGGAAGCGCGGGCGCGGGCGGCGTAACGAGTAACAACCGTTCGTCCCCGCGAAAGCGGGGATCCAGGGCGGCAAGCACCTCACGGTTCAATATTTCTGGATTCCCGCTTTCGCGGGAATGAGCGGAGAATTTGATGAAAATTCTGGTCGCGACCGACGCCTGGCACCCGCAGGTCAATGGCGTGGTGCGCACGCTCGGGCAGGTGGCGCATGAGGCCAGCGCGCTCGGCACCGATCTGGAATTTCTCACGCCGCAAGGTTTCTGGACGCTGCCAATGCCGGGCTATCCGGAAATTCGGCTGTCGCTGACCGGGCCGGGCGATATCGAACGGCGGCTCGACCGCACCCGCGCCGACTGCGTGCATATAGCGACGGAAGGGCCGATCGGTCATGCGGTGCGCCGCGTCTGCATCAAGCGCGGCATGCCGTTCACAACGAGCCTGCACACGCGCTTTCCCGATTATCTCGCCGAGCGCTTGCCCTTGCCGCGACGCTGGACCACCGATCTGGCCTGGGCCTGGCTGCGCCGCTTTCATGCGCCGAGCGCGGCGGTGCTGGTGGCGACGCCGACCCTGCGGCGCGAACTGATCGAGCGCGGCTTCAACAATGTGAAGCTGTGGTCGCGCGGCGTCGACGCGTACATGTTCCGGCCGGATCGGCGCCAGGACGTGATCGACGGCCGTCAATTATCACGGCCGGTTTTTCTCACCGTCGGCCGCGTCGCGGTGGAAAAGAATATCGAGGCGTTTCTCGGGCTGGACTTGCCCGGCACCAAACTGGTCGTCGGCGACGGCCCGGCGCGGAGCGCTTTGGAGAAAGCCTATCCCGGCGCGGTGTTCGTCGGCGCCAAACAGGGCGACGAATTGGCGAACCTCTATGCCTGCGCCGACGTGTTCGTATTCCCGAGCCGCACCGATACATTCGGCCTTGTGCTGCTGGAAGCTCTGGCGAGCGGCGTTCCGGTGGCGGCGTTTCCCGCCGACGCGCCGCGCGATGTGATTGGCGACGCCGCCGTTGGCGTCCTCGATGAGGATTTGCGGACGGCCTGTCTCGGCGCCCTGGAACTCGATCGCGCCGCCTGCCGCGAATTCGCGCAACGGCTGACCTGGCAAGCCTGCGCGCAGACCTTCCTCGACCTCGTCACCGAAGGCGCGCGCGCCTGGCGCGAAAAGCGAACCCGCAAAGAGCGGCTCAAGACTTTGTTCGCGGCTGCCCGTGCGCGCGCGCAACGGCGTGGCGCAAAGGCGGCGGCTTAAGGCTAGAAGCGGCTCTTGCGGCGCGCGCGCCTCCGGCGTTACGCTCGCGCCATGGGTATCATCGACAAGAACCTGCTGCCGACCGCCGCCGACATCGAAGCCGCCGCCGGGCGGCTGTTCGGCATCGCCGTGCGCACGCCTTTGGTCAATTTTCCGGTTCTCGACGAGCGCCTCGGCGCGCGGGTGTTCCTGAAAGTGGAAACCTTGCAGCGCACCGGCTCGTTCAAATTCCGTGGCGCCTACAACAAAGTGTCGTCGATCCCGCCGGAGCGCCGCGCCGCCGGCGTCGTTGCTTATTCGTCCGGCAATCACGCGCAAGGCGTCGCGGCGGCGGCGAAGCTCCTCGGCATGCCGGCAACCATCGTCATGCCGGCCGATGCGCCCAAGGCCAAGCGCAACCGCACGCTCGCGCTCGGCGCCGAAGTGGTGCCCTACGACCGCGACGCCGGCGAGGACCGCGCGGCGATTGCGATGAAGATCGTCAAGGAACGCGGCGCCACTCTGGTGCCGCCTTACGACGATCCGTTGATCATTGCCGGCCAGGGTACCATTGGCGTCGAGATCGTCGAGGATCTGGCCAAGCTCGGTCTCAAGCCGGACATCGTCGTCGTCGGCGCCTCGGGTGGCGGACTGGCGGCGGGGATTTCACTCGGCGTTAAATCGCGCGTGCCGGACGCCATCATGTTCACCGCCGAGCCGGAAGACTTCGACGACACGTTGCGCTCGTTCAAGAGCGGCCACCGCGAAGCGAACGCAAAAGTCAGCGGCTCGATCTGCGACGCGCTGATGAGCAACACGCCGGGCGAGTGGACCTTTCCGATCACGCAGGCGCTGAT
>CANKBJ010000205.1 GCA_947479905.1 Bradyrhizobiaceae bacterium | reverse complement strand
CTTGAAGGGGATAGCGCAAAGCGTAACACGACACCCGCCCCCGCCCTTTGGGGGACCGGCATCGCGCCAAAACTCTGAATACATTACTTATTAGGGGATTCATGAGGCCTTCGTCAACCTCCGTCGGGCCTTGGTTTTGGCCCGTCCCGGCTTACCTTTCGCCGAACGGCCCTTGCCGCCGGTTTTCGCCTTTTTGGCTTTCTTGGCGGCTTTCTCCGCCAGCTTCCTGGCGGCCTTTTTGGCCGCTTTCCTGGCCGCCTCGGCCTTCTTGGCGGCCTTTTTAGCCGCTTTGGCAGCCTTCTTGGCGGCTTTCTTTTCGGCCTTCGCGGCGGCCTTGCTGGTGGCGGCCTTGCCCTTGGCTTTCGCCTTGGCTGGCTTTGCCTTAGCTGGCTTGGACTTGGCCGGCTTTCTGGCCGCGGCAGCTTTCTTGATCGTCTTTTTGCCGGCAGGTCTGGCAGCTAGGATTCGGTCAATGGCAACGGTCACGTCGTCGATCGGCGCCATGCCGTCGACGCCCTTGAGCATGCCTTTGGCGTCGTAATAGCCGGCGAGCGGCGCGGTCTGCGTCCGGTAGGCGGCGAGCCGCCCCTTCAGCACTTCCGGATTGTCGTCCTTGCGCAGCGGCTCGCCGCGCGCGGTCATCTCGGCGACGCGCGTCTCGATGCGCTTGACCAGAATGCCTTCGTCGACCTTGAGTTCGATGACGGCATCGAGCTTCAGGCCGCGCCCGGCCAAAAGATTATCCAGCGCTTCCGCCTGCGGCACCGTGCGCGGAAAGCCGTCGAGCACAAAACCGTTCTTGGCATCGGCCTGGCCGATACGGTCGGCGATGATGGCAACGACTACGTCGTCGGGCACCAGCTGCCCGGCATCCATGATGCTTTTGGCGCGAAGGCCGACCGGCGTACCGGCGGCGACGGCGGCGCGCAACATGTCGCCGGTCGAGAGCTGCACAATTTTGTGCTTCGCCACCAGACGCTGCGCTTGCGTACCCTTCCCCGCCCCCGGCGGGCCGAGCAGAATCAGTCTCATCGATTGCGCCCCCGCAATTTCGACCGCTTGATCAGGCCTTCATATTGATGCGCCAGCAGATAGCCCTGCACCTGCGCGACCGTATCCATGGTGACGCTGACGACGATCAACAACGATGTGCCGCCGAAATAGAACGGCACCGCCGCGTAGGAGATCAGGATTTCCGGCACCAGACAGACGATGGCGAGATAGAGTGCGCCGACGACGGTGATGCGCGACAGCACATAGTCGATGTATTCGGCGGTCCGCTCGCCCGGGCGAATGCCCGGCACGAAGCCGCCATGCTTCTTCAGGTTATCGGCGGTCTCGGTCGGATTGAAGACGACCGCGGTATAGAAGAAGGCGAAGAACACGATCAGCGCGATGTACAGCACCAGAAACAGCGGACGGCCATGACCGAGCAACGTGGTGATCGTCGTCAGCCATTCCGGGCCCGATCCCGCGTTGAAATTGGCGACGGTCGTCGGCAACAACAACAACGACGAGGCAAAGATCGGCGGGATGACGCCCGAGGTGTTCAGCTTGAGCGGCAGATGCGAGGACTGGCCCTCGAACATGCGGTTGCCGACCTGGCGCTTGGGATACTGGATCAGCAGCCGGCGCTGCGCGCGCTCCATGAACACGATGAAGGCGATCACGGCGACCGCCATGACGATGATCAGCAGGATGAGGCCGGTCGAGATCGCGCCCTGGCGGCCGAGTTCGAGCGTGCCGGCGATGGCCGACGGCAACTCGGCGACGATGCCGGCGAGAATGATCAATGAGATGCCGTTGCCGATGCCGCGCGCGGTGATCTGCTCGCCGAGCCACATCAGGAACATGGTGCCGCCGGTCAGCGTGATCGTCGTCGACATCAGGAAGAACAGGCCCGGCTCGCTGACGACGCTGCCGGTGCCCTGCAGGCCGACGGCGATGCCGTAGGACTGGAACGTGGCCAGCACGACAGTGAGATACCGCGTGTACTGATTCATCACCTTGCGGCCGCTCTCGCCTTCCTTCTTGAGGGCTTCAAGCTGCGGCGACACCGTCGTCATCAACTGAATGATGATCGAGGCCGAGATGTACGGCATGATGTTGAGCGCGAAGATCGCCATGCGGTGGATGCCGCCCCCGGAGAACATGTTGAACATGCCGAGGATGCCGCCGGACTGCGTATTGAATATCTGCGACCAGGCGGTCGGATCGATGCCGGGCAGCGGGATATAGGTGCCCAGGCGGTAGACCAAGAGCGCGCCGACGGTGAACCAGATTCGCTTTTTCAGCTCGTCGGCTTTGGCGAGCGCGCCGAAGTTGAGATTGGCCGCTAATTGTTCTGCTGCCGAAACCATTCTCTTCGCTCCTGCCGCCCTAGCCCCCGGCCTTAGCCCTCGCCGCCTGGAGGCTCAAAAACCCGAGAGCCTTACATAGGCGCTGTCGTCCAAACTTGTAACCGCCAGGAAGTCGCACCGGCCGCGCGCGGCGGTCGGCGGCTAACCTGCCTCGATTATTCGGCTTTTTTCGCCTTGGCCGGCTTGGCTGCTTCAAGCGCCATACGCTTGTTCTTGCCGCGCGGCTCGGCGTCTTCCTCGACGACCGGCTTGGTGATCTTGACCGAACCGCCCGCCTTTTCGATGGCTTCCAGCGCCGACTTCGACGCGCCGAACACCGCGAAATTCGCCTTCGCCTTGAACTCGGTCCCGCCGAGCAGCTTGACGCCGCCCTTGGCGCGCCGCATCAGCCCGGCCTTGACCATGGCTTCGGCGTCGACCGTCGCCTTGATGTCGAGCTTGCCGGCGTCGATCGCAGCCTGCAGCTTGTCGAGACCGATTTCGTTGAGCTTGACCGCGAACGACGTGTTGCGGAAGCCGCGCTTCGGCAGGCGGCGATGCAGCGGCATCTGGCCGCCTTCGAAGCCCTTGATGCGCACGCCGGAACGCGCGGTCTGGCCCTTGCCGCCACGGCCGCCGGTCTTGCCCTTGCCGGAGCCGATGCCGCGGCCGATGCGCATGCGGTTCTTGCGGGCGCCGGGATTGTCGGCGATCTGGTTCAGTTTCATCTCACGTCCTCGTTCTCTGCGTTCGCCGGCTCACCTTCGAGCCCGGCGCAGAATTACTTCTTGGCTTCGACCACGCGCACCAAGTGGCGGATCTTGCGGACCATACCGTGGGTCTCCGGCGTATCCGGCAAATCCTTGACCCGGCCGACCTTGTTCAGGCCGAGACCAATCAGCGTTTCGCGCTGATCGTGATGACAGCGCAGCGGGCTCGCATACTGCTCAAGCTTGACGGTCTTTTTGGCGGTAGCCATAACTTAAGTTCCTACTTTTTAGTCAGCCGCGACTTCGTCGGCGCCTTCGCGGCGGCGAGCCTGCAGCGTTGAAACCTTGACGTTGCGGCGGGACGCGACCGAACGCGGCGAGTCCTGATGCTTGAGCGCGTCGAACGTGGCGCGCACGACGTTGTACGGGTTGCTTGAGCCGAGCGACTTGGCGACGATGTCCTGCATGCCGAGCGTTTCGAACACGGCGCGCATCGGGCCGCCGGCGATGATGCCAGTACCGGCAGGAGCGGCACGCAAGAACACCTTGCCGGCGCCATGACGCCCGGCAACATCGTGATGCAGCGTACGGCCGTCGCGCAGCGCGACGCGGGTCAGCGAGCGCTTGGCGGCTTCGGTCGCCTTGCGGATGGCTTCAGGCACTTCGCGCGCCTTGCCATGGCCGAAACCGACCCGGCCCTTCTGATCGCCAACAACGACGAGTGCCGCGAAACCGAAGCGCTTGCCGCCCTTGACCACCTTGGCCACACGATTGATGTGAACCAACTTGTCAGTGAACTCGCTGTCGCGCTCTTCGCGGCCACCTGGGCCACCACGCGGACGGTCTCGTCGGGGTTCTTGTGCCATATTCAGTGTTCCCTGCGCATCATCTTGTCCGAAAACCGGTTCCCACTTTCGGGATGATGCGTGTTCCGTTAAAAGTTGAGTCCGCCTTCACGCGCGGCATCCGCCAGCGCCTTGATGCGTCCGTGATAGAGATAGCCGCCACGATCGAACACCACGTCCTTGATGCCCTTTTCCTTGGCGCGTTCGGCGATCAACTTGCCGACTGCCTTGGCGGCTTCGATGTTGGCGCCCGTCTTCTGCTTTTCACGCATCGTCTTCTCGAGCGACGAAGCGGCCGCGACGGTCACGCCCTTTTCGTCATCGATCAGCTGAGCGTGGATATGCTGCGACGAACGGAACACCGAAAGCCGTGTCCGTCCACGCGCCGCAAGTTTCACCTTGCGTCGCACTGTCGCCGTCCGCCGCGCGGTCCGGTCACTTAATCTCGACATGGCGTTATGCCCTCTACTTCTTCTTGCCTTCCTTGCGGAAGATATATTCACCGGCGTATTTCACGCCCTTGCCCTTGTACGGTTCCGGCGGACGATAGCCGCGGATTTCCGCGGCGACCTGCCCGACAGTCTGCTTGTTGATGCCGGAAATGTTGATTTCGGTCGGCTTCGGCGTCGCGATCGTGATTCCTTCCGGGATCGGGAAGGTGACGTCGTGCGAGAAACCGAGCTGCAGGTTCAGGCTCTTGCCCTGCACCGCGGCGCGATAACCGACGCCGGTGATCTCGAGCTTCTCTTCGAAGCCCTTGGTCACGCCGGTCACCAGGTTCGACACCAGCGTGCGATAGGTGCCCCACATCGAGCGCGCACGCTTTGAGTCGTTGCGCGGATCGACCTTCACCATGCCCTTGTCGAGCGCGACGATGACGTCGTCATGCACGACCAGCTGGACCGCGCCCTTCGGGCCCTTGACCTTGACGGTCTGGCCTTCGACGGTGGCGGTGACGCCGGACGGAACGGATACGGGTTTTTTGCCAATGCGTGACATTAGAACACCGTGCAGATGATTTCGCCGCCAACATTGGCTTCGCGAGCGTCGTGGTCGGCCATCACGCCCTTCGGCGTGGATACGATGGCAACACCAAGACCATTGTTGATGCGCGGCAGCGCCTTGACCGAAGCGTAAACGCGACGACCCGGCTTGGAGACGCGCGCGATTTCGCGGATGACGGGCTCGCCTTCGAAATACTTCAGTTCGATTTCGAGCTCGCTGCGGCCGTTGGCATGCGCCACGGCGGCGTAACCGCGGATGTAGCCTTCCGCCTTGAGCACTTCGGCAACGCGCTCGCGCTGCTTGGAGCCGGGCATCGAGACCTTGGCCTTGGCGCGCATCTGCGCGTTGCGGATGCGGGTGATCATATCGCCGATCGGATCGTTTACCATCTCGGCCCCCTTACCAGCTCGACTTCACAAGGCCTGGAATCAGGCCCTTGTTGCCCATATCGCGCAGCGCGATACGGCTCAGTCT
>CANKBJ010000204.1 GCA_947479905.1 Bradyrhizobiaceae bacterium | reverse complement strand
GCCGATCATTCTTCTGATCACCTTTCTGATCGGCTGCATCATCGCGCAGCAGGGCCTGTTCCATTTCCGCAAATTCGGCGCCGACGTCTATGTCGTCGACATGGTCGGCATTCTGGTCTTGCGCGAACTCGGCGTGCTGATCGTCTGCATCATGGTGGCCGGCCGTTCCGGCTCGGCCTACACCGCCGAACTCGGCTCGATGAAAATGCGCGAGGAAATCGACGCGCTGCGGACCATGGGTTTCGATCCGGTCGAGGTTCTGATCCTGCCGCGTATCCTGGCGCTGATCATCGGCGTGCCGATCCTGACGTTTCTCGGTTCGATGGCGGCGCTCTATGGCGGCGGGCTGGTGTGCTGGCTTTACGGCGGCATCGATCCGGACATTTTCCTGTCCCGCCTCAAGGAAGCCATCGCGCTCAACACATTCCAGGTCGGCATGATCAAGGCGCCGTTCATGGCGCTGGTGATCGGCGCGGTCGCCTGCGTCGAGGGTCTCGCGGTGAAGGGCTCGGCGGAATCGCTCGGCCGCCAGACGACCGCCTCGGTGGTGGAGTCGATCTTCCTGGTGATCGTCATGGACGGCGTCTTCGCCATCTTCTTTGCCTCGATCGGGATGTAGGCGATGGCAACCGCTCCCGCGTCAACGAATGGCAAAAAAGAAATCGTGATCGAAGCGCGCGACATCGTCGTCGGCTTCGGCAGCCACCTCGTGCTCAACCACACCGATCTCGACGTCTATCGCGGCGAGATCCTCGGCTTCGTCGGCGGCTCGGGCGCCGGCAAATCGGTGCTGATGCGCACCATCATCGGCCTGATCCCCAAGCGCGCCGGCACCATCAAGGTGTTCGGCGTCGATATGGGCGAGGCGTCCGACAGCGAGCGCCGCGCCGTGGAGCGGCGCTGGGGCGTGCTATTCCAGCAGGGCGCCTTGTTTTCGTCGCTGACGGTGATGGAGAACCTGCAGTTTCCGGTGCGCGAATATCTCCACCTGTCGCAGCGCCTGCTCGACGAACTGGCGATCGCCAAGCTGGAAATGGTCGGGCTCGACGCCTCGGTCTGCAACAAGTTTCCGTCGGAACTGTCCGGCGGCATGACCAAGCGCGTGGCGCTGGCGCGGGCGCTGGCCCTCGACCCGGAAATCGTCTTTCTCGATGAGCCGACTTCCGGCCTCGATCCGATCGGGGCGGGCGATTTCGATACCCTGATTGCCACGCTGCAGCGGACTTTAGGCCTGACCGTTTTCATGGTAACCCACGACCTCGACAGCCTGCACACGGTCTGCGACCGCATCGCGGTCCTCGCCGAGGGCAAGGTGATCGCCGCGGGAACCATGGAGACCATGCTGGCGTCCGAGCATCCGTGGCTGAAGTCGTATTTCCGTGGCAAGCGGTCGCGGGCGGGCTATCAGCCGCAGGGCAAGGCGGCTACCTAGTGGTCCGCCACGGGTGCGTTATTCGGTACTGTGAGGCGGCCGGACCCGCATAGGGTCCGGTCCCGGAGTTGGCGGATGGAAACGAGAGCGAACTACATACTGATCGGCGCGTTCACGCTGGCTGTGATCGTCGGCGTTTTCGGCTTCGTTTACTGGTTCCAGAACATTGGCGGCACCGGCGAGCGCGCATTCTACCGCGTCGTGTTCGACGGCTCGGTGTCGGGCCTGCGCACCGGCGCCTCGGTGTTGTTCAACGGCATTCGCGTCGGCGAGGTCACCGGCCTGGCGCTCGACCCCAAGCGGCCCAAGCAAGTTATAGCCCGCATCTCGGTCGACAAGGGCGTCGCCATTCGCGCCGACACCGAGATCGGCCTCGAATTCCAGGGCCTGATCGGCATTTCGGCGCTGTCGCTCAAGGGCGGCGATCCGAACAAGCCGCCGCTGGTTGGCGCCGCGAGCATCAAGGACGATGGGCCACTTCTCACAGCGCCGCCCGGCGCCACCCAGGACGTGACGCAGGCCGCCCGCGATGCGCTGCGCAAGGTTCAGGAATTCATCGAGGACAATCAGAAGGTCTTCAAGAGTGCGCTGGCCAATGTCGACGCCTTTTCCGCCGCGCTGGCCCGCAATTCCGAGCGCGTCGATCATATCGCCGCCGGGCTTGAGAACCTGACCGGCGGCGCCGACGGCAAAGGCGGCGATATCAACGAGGCAGCGCGCTCGATCAGGACGCTGGCGGAAAATCTCGACAAGCGCACGGCGGAACTCACCGTCGGCATATTGAAACTGGCAAACAGCGGCACGCGCACTTTGTCGACCATCGACAAGGCGGCCAAGAATTTCGACGCCAACCCGAGCCGCATCATTTTCGGCGGCCCGCCGCCGGCCGCCAACGACACCGCCCCTGCGACGAAAAAACGGCGATAAGCGGACGCCGGCCGGCAAGCGCCGGTCGAGAACGGCCATAATATAAAACGGGCGCCGCCAGGGCGCCCGCTTTTTTTATCTCAACTCATGCCAGTGTCGGCGTAAGCGATAAGCCTCGGATCAGGCGTTGTCGAAGCGGCCCGCGGCATGCGCCAGCATGGTGTAAACCTTGCCGGTTTCCGAGGTCAGGTAGGTGCGCGCCACCATCTGGCCGCGGTCGTCGCGCGAGACTTCTTCCAGAAGCCGCTCGAACTCGCTGATGTAGCGGTCGACGGTCTGCTTGAACTCACGGTCGGCGCGATACTTCTTGCGGATTTCGTCGAACGCCTGCTGCCCCTGCAAGGTGTAAAGCCTGCGGGTGAACACATTGCGTTCGCCGCGCTTGTAGCGGTCCCACAGATCGGCGGCGGCGTCATGGTCGATCATGCGGGCGATATCGACCGAGAGTGAATCGAGCGACTCGATCGAATGACGCGCCGGGCGTTCCGCGTCGGCGCGGGCAGGCTCAC
The DNA here is from genome assembly GCA_947479905.1 of Bradyrhizobiaceae bacterium. Taxonomy (GTDB): domain Bacteria; phylum Pseudomonadota; class Alphaproteobacteria; order Rhizobiales; family Xanthobacteraceae; genus Pseudolabrys. The sequence goes on along the minus strand of CANKBJ010000204.1, from coordinate 2,571 downwards.
GCATCGGTTCGCGCACCGGTTCACGGTTGAATTCCCGCGCCGGTTCGGCTTCATCGCGCGAGGCGCGGGTCAACAGATCGCTGAGCCAGCCGCGGCCCGGATTGGCCGGCTGCACCGGCGACAGCGACGGCGCTTCGGCGCGGCGCGGGGCCGGCGCGAAGTTGGCGACTTCCGGACGCGCCGGCTGGCGCGGCGGCGCTTCGTGGCGCAGCATTTCGTTGCGGCCGCCGATAACGGCGAGCGTCGGTTCCTCGCGCATGCGGCGCTGCTGCTGCACCGGCTCGACGGCGTCGAGGCTGCGGCCGTGGCGGGCGACGATGCGGTTCAATTCGGCGAGCGCCTCGATCTGGTCGACGATGACGCGGCGCATCTGCGCGGCGCCCTCGGCGGTTTCCTGCGGCAGCTCGAACACGCCGCGGCGCAGTTCGGAGCGGGTGGCGTCGAGTTCGCGCTGCATTTCGGCGGCCATCAGCTTCATGTCCTGCACCGTCTCGGCGAAGCGCAGGCCGGCGTCGCGGAAGATGGTCTGGGTCTCGCCGGAGACCTGCTCGTAGATATCGCGCATGGTCGCAAGCGTGCGCACCTTTTCCTGATCGGCCTTTTCGCGGACGCTCTCGTACTGTTCGCTGATGGCGCGGGTGCCGTCGGCGCTGGATTCGGACACCAGCCGGGCAACTTCACGGGCGCGGTTGGAGGCGGCCTCGAGCGACTCGTCGAGCAGGCCGGAGAAGCGCTTGAGGCGCTGCTCGATATCCTCGGTGCGGATGTCGAGCGTGGCGACCAGCGAGTCGAGCTGAACGCGGCGCTCGACGACGGTTGACTCGGTGTGCTGGTTGGAGCGGTCGACCAGTTCGGCGGCCTTGGTGAGATCGCGGCCATGCGCCTCGAACTGACCGGCGAGATGGCTGAGATCGGTCACCATATGGCTGGTGACGTCGCGGAAGTTGGTAATCGTGCTCTCGACCCGGTCGGTGGCCTCGTTGGTCGTGCCGGTCACCTCGTGCATGGCGGCGACGAATTCCGAGACGCGCAGCATCAGGGTGTTTTCCAGCGCGCTCATGTTCTCGTGCGAGCCGGACAGCACTTCCTGCAGCATGATGTTGGCTTCGCGCAGGCGCTCGAACAGCGAGGTGGTGTCGGCGCGCAGGATGTTGTGCGTCTCCATCATCTCGTTGACGGTCGCGGTCGCGGTTTCCTTCGACTTTTCGATCGCCTTCTGCGCGGTGTCCTGCAGATCGTTGAGCGTGCGGGTGACCGAGTTGGCGGCGGTTTCGCCCGCGGTGTTGATCATGCGGGTGATCTCGGCGCCGTTGTCGATGACCGAACGGCTGAACACCAGGCCCTTTTCTTCGATCGAGGCCATGGCGAGATCGGTCGCTTTGGTGATGTCGGCGGCGAATTTCTCGCCCTTTTCGCCAATGGCGTGCAGCACGCCGCCGCTCTTGTCGGACAGAATGGCGCTCATCTCGTCGGTGCGCTTGGAAACCGAGTTGGCGATCTCCTCGGCGCGGCTGATGAAGCTCTTGGCGACCTCGTCGCTGACGCCGGTCAGGGTGCGTTCCGCCTCGCTGGCGCTGGAGCGGATCGCGTCGGTGGTCGACAGCGCAAGCGCGCCGAGCGATTTCTCGGCTTCCGAGGCGTTGGTCTTGATCGCCTGGCTGAGCTGCTCCATGCGCGAATGCAGGGTTTCGGCGGCCGCCTTGGTGCGGCTTTCGATCTGGTCGGTGACGGTGACGGCGCGGCCGACGAGCAGTTCCTCGAAGCGGCTGATACGGCCGTCGAGCGTGTCGGCGACTTCCATCGCGCGCGCGCCGAGCGTCTTGTCCATGTCGCCGATCTTGGCGCTGATCGCGTCCGCCACTTCGGCGCCGCGGGTATTGATGGTGCCGGTGACGTCGCTGATGCGCTTGTCGAGTGCGCCGACCACTTCCTCGCCGCCTTTGGTGAGCGTGCTGGCGAGCTGATTGACGCGGCCGTCGAGCATGGTTTCGAACTGGGTGAGACGGCCGTCGAGCGAGCCGGACAGTTCGTTGGCGCGGCCGGTGACGCGGCTGTCGAACGTATCGAGATAGGCGCGCATCGCCTCGGAGACGTCCTGCGTGCGCTGGCCGAGGCGCTCGATCAGTTCGCCGCCATAGGTCTTCACGGTGTGATCGAACTCGGTCAGGTGGCGGGTGACGAGGTTGCCGAGATTGGTCGAGTCGCGCGAGATCTTCTCGGTCAGCTCGGTGCCGCCCTTGTTGAACATGTCCTCGAAGGCCTTCAGGCGCGCGGCCAGGATGTCCTTGACCTGATCGCCGCGGCTGTTGAGCGCGGTCACCAGGGTCTCGGCATTGGTGCGGAAGATGTCGGCGACATTGTTGCTGCGGTCGATCAAGGTGTCGGTGATGTGCGTGCCGGTCTGTTCCATCTTGGCGACGACATCGCCGCCGCGCAGCGACAGGTCGAGGACAAGCGAATCGCCGGTCGAACGCAGCGTCGAATTGACGTCGTCGGCGCGGGCGGAAATGACGTCGGCCATGCGGTTGGCGGTCTCGGTGATGGCGTCGGTCAGCAGCTGTTGGCGGCCGG
>CANKBJ010000203.1 GCA_947479905.1 Bradyrhizobiaceae bacterium | reverse complement strand
GGATCTGAGCAAGGCCGAGCTGATGCACCCGGTGGCAGCGGCTTGGCTGCCTGTTGTCGCGGGCGGCCTGACCGGGTTTATTGCGTTGTTGTACCAGGAGGACGGGTGATGGCGGTGCGTTTTTGCACTCGTCCACCAGCGCCAAGGCTTGAACGGTCAAGGTTCAAGCCCGGAAGCGCCGCCAAAATTGTTGCCGTCCTCGCCATTCTGGCTGGCGGCAGCGTGAGCGCGTTTGCGCCGGCTTCCGCGCAGGGGCTGACCTTTCCGGCAACCCCGCCCCCAGTCAAGAAGTCGGTCAATCTCGACCGTGACAAAGCCGGGCAAAAGCAAATGCTCGTGCAGGCGCGCGAGATTGACTACGACTACACCAATCATCGGGTAGCCGCGGTCGGCGGCGTGCAGATCTATTATGGCGGCTCGACCCTGGAGGCCGACAAGGTCGTCTATGACCAGAACGGCAAGCGCCTGCGCGCCGAGGGTAACGTCCGGCTGACCGAAGCGGACGGCAAGGTCACCTATGGCGAGACCATGGATCTGGCCGACGACTACCGTGACGGCTTCGTCGACTCGCTGCGCCTCGACAGCCCCGATCAGACCCGTATGGCCGCCGCGCGCGCCGAACGCTCGAGCGGCAACTACACGGTCTTTCATAACGGCGTCTACACCGCCTGCCAGCCCTGCAAGGACGACCCGAAGAAGCCGCCGCTCTGGCAGGTCAAGGCCGCCCGCATCATTCACGACCAGGGCGAGAAGATGATGTATTTCGAGGATGCGCGCCTCGAATTCTTCGGCAAGCCGCTGGCCTGGATGCCGTATTTTTCCACGCCCGACCCGACCGTCAAACGCAAGTCCGGCGTGTTGATGCCGTCGGTGGCGACCAGTTCCAAATTCGGCACGGCTATCGACATCCCGTACTACTGGGCGCTGGCACCGGATTACGATGCAACCTTCGAGCCGATGCTGACGACCAAGCAGGGCGTTCTTTTGCAGGGCGAGTACCGGCAACGTCTGATCAATGGCGCCTATTCGATCCGCGCCGCCGGCATCAGCCAGGCCAGGAAGGACGTCTTCATACGCACAGACGGCACCACGACGCCGGGCTATCGCGATCTGCGCGGAGAAATCGAGTCTAACGGCCAGTTCGCGATCACCAACAAATGGCTGTGGGGCTGGGATGCCCTGATGGTGTCGGACCGAACCTTCCTGCAGGACTACAACCCGCGCATTTCGCGCTACCGCATCGTCGATCCGACGAAAAACAACGCCGCCGAGGGCGTCTCGCAGCTCTATCTGACCGGCACAGGCAACCGCAGCTATTTCGATATCCGCAGCATCTATTATCTCGGTTTTTCGGAAGCGGACTCGCAGGCTCAGATCCCTGTCGTACATCCGGTCGTGGACTACAAATACACGTTCGACCAGCCGATCTTCGGCGGCGAACTTGGCTACAAGATCAATTTCACAAGTCTGTCGCGCCAGCAGGCGAACTTTGACGCCGTGACCGCTACCGCCCTCAATGCGGGCAATTGCGTCACCGCCGACCCGGCAGTCAAAACACAAGCCAACTGTTTGTTGCGCGCGGCGCCCGGCACTTTCAGCCGCGTCTCGGCCCAGACCGACTGGCGGCGCAGCGTCACCGACCAATTCGGCCAGGTGTTCACCCCGTTCGCCTCGCTGCGCGCCGACGCGGCTTCTATTCAGGTCAAGAACGACCCCAATGTCACCAACTACATCAACACCGGCGACACCAACCTGGTGCGCGCCATGCCGACGGTCGGCATGGAATATCGCTATCCGTTCATCAACGTGCAGTCCTGGGGCACGCAGACCGTCGAACCGATAGCGCAGATCATCGTACGGCCGAACGAGACCAAGGTCGGACGCTTCCCGAACGAAGACGCCCAGACGCTGGTGTTTGACGACAGCAATCTGTTCCGGACCGACAAGTTTTCCGGCTGGGACCGAGTCGAGGGCGGCGGCCGCGCCAATTACGGTCTGCAATACACCACCCAGTTCAACCAGGGCGGCTTCGTCAACCTGCTGTTCGGCCAGTCCTACAGCCTGTTCGGCCAAAATTCGTTCGCCGTCGCCGACGCCACCAATACCGGCCTGGACAGCGGCCTCGATACCCGCGCTTCGGACTATGTGGCGCGCGCCTCCTTCCAGCCCAACAGCATCTACAAATTCACCTCGCGATTCCGTTTCGCCGAGGACAAATTCACGATGCGGCGCATGGAGCTTGAGACCAGCGTCAGTTTCGACCGCTGGAACGCGCTGCTGCTGTACGGCGATTATGCCGCGCAGCCCGAAATCGGCTTCCTGAACCGCCGCCAGGGCCTCCTTGGCTCCGGTCAGTACAAACTCGACACCAATTGGGTGGTTCTGGGCTCCGCTTTGTACGATCTCAATGCCAATAAATTTTCCCAGACTCGTGTCGGCCTCGGCTATATCGACGATTGCCTCATCTTGGCCCTAAATTACATTACGAATTACACCTACAGTGGCAATGTGACGGCCGACCACCAGATTATGCTGCAGTTGACCCTGCGGACCCTCGGCGGGACGTCGGTCGGCCAGTCGGTCGGCTCGTCGCAATAGCCGCGGTGGTGGCGCCGAGGCCGCCCGCGCCGTCAAATGAGCGGATGCAATGAATCGAGCGAAGCCAGGAATGAACATGACACGTCGGCCGGTTCGGAATTTCATGGTCCGCGCCATTGTAGTCGCCAGTCTGCTGGCGCCGGCGATGGCGTCGGCGCAAGTCGCCGTTATCGCCAATGGCTCGCCGATCACCGAACTCGATATTCACCAGCGAACCAAATTGATGATGACGGCATCGAACAAGCCGGTGCCCCGCGCGCAGGTCATCCAGGAATTAATCGACGATCGCCTCAAGATCGCCAAGGGGCGGGTTTACGGCGTCGAAGTGAGCGACGCGGATATCGACAACGCGTTCGAAACAATGGCGAAGCGCCAGAATATTTCGCCGCAACAATTCGCGCAGGCACTTGACCGCGGCGGCATATCGGCGAACGCCCTCAAGGCCCGTTTGCGCGCCGAAATGACCTGGACGCAATTGGTTCGCGGTCGATATGGCACTTCGCTGCAAGTCGGCGATGCCGACGTCGCCAGCGCGTTACGTTCGCGCAACGAAGCCGAAAGCTCGGTTGCCTATGTCTATACGCTTTATCCGGTGACAATCGTCGTCCCTAGCGGTTCGAGCGCCGCGGCGATCGACACCAAGCGCCAGATGGCGGAAAATCTGCGCAACCGTTTCGTGTCGTGCAAAACCGGACTGCCATTGGCGCGTTCGTTGCGCGATGTCGCGGTGCGCGAACCGATCACAAAAAGTTCGGCCGATCTGCCGGAGCCCTTCCGGGAGTTGCTGGCCAAGCTTGAAGTCGGCCGGCTGAGTTCGCCGGACGTGACGTCGCAGGGATTGCAGATGTTCGCTCTTTGCGACAAGAAGGAAAACACTGCGGACTCGCCAGCCAAGCGTGAACTCCGCGAAAAAATCTTCACGACCCGCTTTGAAACGGAATCCAAGAAATTTCTGGACGAGATTCGCCGCTCCGCGATGATCGAATACAAATGAACGCCGCCGACGGCCCTCCCCTTGCCCTGACGCTCGGCGAGCCGGCCGGCATCGGTCCTGATCTGACCCTGGCCGTCTGGAAGCACCGGGTCGAACTCGGCCTGCCGCCGTTTTACGTGATCGGGGATGCGGAATTCTACCGGCAACGGGCGGCCTTGCTCGGCCTCGACGTTCCCGTGGCCGTGATCGCACCCAGGCAGACCCATGACACCTTTGCCCGCGCCTTGCCGGTAGTCGCGCTCGACATTGCCGTCACCGCGCGGCCCGGCCGGCCGGACGACAGCAGCGCGCCGGCGGCGATCTGCTCGATCAAGCGCGCGGTCGCCGACGTTCTGGCCGGCGAGGCTTGCGGCGTCGTGACCAATCCGATCGCCAAGAGCGTGCTGTATCGCGGCGGCTTCGCCGAGCCGGGCCATACCGAATATCTCGCCAAGCTGGCGGCCGAGGCCACCGGGCACAGCTATCGTCCGGTGATGCTGCTGTGGTCGAATGAGCTGGCGGTCGTGCCGGTGACCATTCATTTGCCGCTCAAGGATGTCGTCTCGCATCTGAGCACGCAACTCATCGTCGAGACAGGCCGCGTCGTCGCGCACGACCTTGCCGCCCGTTTCGGCATTGCCCGTCCGCGCATCGCCGTTGCCGGACTCAATCCGCATGCCGGCGAAGACGGCATGCTCGGCGAGGAAGACCTGACGATCGTCGCGCCGGCCGTCGCACGGCTGCGCGCGGACGGGATCGACGCGACCGGCCCGTTGCCGGCCGACACCATGTTCCACGACCGCGCGCGCGCGACCTACGACGTGGCGATGTGCATGTATCACGACCAGGCGCTGATCCCGATCAAGACGCTCGCCTTCGATCACGGCGTCAATGTCACGCTCGGGCTGCCTTTCGTGCGCACCTCGCCCGATCACGGCACCGCCTTCGATATCGCCGGCACCGGCAAGGCCAATCCGGCGAGCCTGATCGCGGCGCTGGCGCTGGCGGCGCGGCTTTCGGCGGCCGCCCCGGCGGCACTCGTTGCAGCGAAGTAGCGCATGATCCCGAAAAGTGGATACCGGTTTTCGGATCAGATCATGCGCAAACGAACATGAGCCAGATCGACGACCTGCCGCCGCTGCGCGAGGTCATCCGCAAACACGGGCTGACGCCGAAGAAATCGCTCGGCCAGAATTTCCTGCACGACCTCAATCTGACCGCGCGCATCGCGCGCGCCGCCGAGCCGCTGGAAAACATCACCGTGGTCGAAATCGGCCCCGGCCCCGGCGGCCTGACGCGCGCATTGTTGTCACTCGGCGCAAGGCGCATCGTCGCCGTCGAGCGCGACGAGCGCGCGCTGGCCGCGCTTTCCGAGATCGCCACGCATTATCCGGGACGGCTCGATATCGTCTCCGGCGACGCGCTCAAGATCGACCTGCGCGAGCAACTCGGGCCGGAACGCGCCCGCATCGTCGCCAACCTGCCGTACAATATCGGCACCGTGCTGCTGATCCAGTGGCTGACCGCCGAGCCGTGGCCGCCCTGGTACGATTCGATGGTGCTGATGTTCCAGCGCGAGGTGGCCGAGCGCATCGTCGCCCGCGTCGGCGACAAAGGCTATGGCCGCCTTGCGGTGCTCGCCGGCTGGCGCACCGAGGCGAAAATCCTGTTCGACGTCGCGCCGACCGCCTTCGTGCCACCGCCGTCGGTCACCTCCTCGGTGGTGCGGCTGGTGCCGCGCGCCGAACCGCTGGACTGTGACGCTATCGCCTTGCAGCGCGTCACCGAAGCCGCCTTCGGCCAGCGCCGCAAGATGCTGCGGCAGAGCCTCAAATCGCTGGGTGTGGATGCGAACGCCCTGCTCGCGGGCGCCGG
>CANKBJ010000202.1 GCA_947479905.1 Bradyrhizobiaceae bacterium | reverse complement strand
TGCTCGACCGCGCTCCAAAGCCTCAACGCATAGTCGGCGCTGAAAACGACCAGCGAGACATAGTCTATGGCCTCGAACACCACGCCATAGCGCGCGTTCAAAGCCGGCACCGATTCGAGCGCGACGGCGATCAGGTTGACCACGATCAGGCTGAGCAGCAGCTGGTCGACGAGAGCGCCAAACCGCTCGCCGACCGGCCCTTGCTCGAGGGCGACATAGGCGTGCCGGCGCAGTTCGCTGAGGGATTGGCGTGCCATGCGGCCCCGCTTCGAGAATCGTCAGCGCACAGTTTACAGCAATCGCGCGGACCCGGCTTGCGCTCGATCAAGATGCGGGGTCGGCAATCGGGCTTTCCATCACCTCATAGGCTGGCCGGCCCGGGTCCTGGCCTTGCCCCATGACGGTAAAACCGGCGCGCTCGAAAAAAGCGCGGTTTTCCGGCAAATTGACGCGCACGCGCAGGGTGAGTTTGCGCAAGCCGCGCGACCGCGCCTCGCCTTCCGCCGCTGTCAGCAGCGCGCGGCCGATGCCGCGCTTTTGCCAGTCCGGCCGCACCGCCATGCGGGTGAGGTAAAGGCCGCCATACTTGACCGCGCCATAGACGCTGCCGACCAGTTCACCGCCGGCCACGGCAATCAGCACCGGCCCGGAGGCAAACCGCGCGGCGACGTCGTCGATGGTTTCATTGAGTGCGCCGGACGGCGGTGACAGCGCGGCGAAAGCCTGATGAACGAGGACGAGAATTTCGCCGCGCCGTTCGATGTCGGCGTAGCGTGCGACGGTAATAACGGAAGGGTACGCGCTCACGCGCCGAGCGCCGCCTCGATCGCCTTGAGCGCGTCGCCGGCCTTTGCGCCGTCCGGCCCGCCGGCCTGCGCCATATCGGGCTTGCCGCCGCCGCCTTTGCCGCCGAGCACTTCGGACGCCTTGCGCACCAGGTCCACGGCGGAAAAACGCGCGGTCAGATCGGCGGTGACGCCGACGACGATCGAGCCCTTGCCGTCCTCGCTGGTGGCGACCAGCGCGACGATGCCGGAGCCGAGCTGCTTCTTGCCCTCGTCGGCGAGACTCTTCAATTCCTTGATGTCGATGCCGGTGACGACGCGCGCCATCAGTTTGACGTCGCCGACATTGCGCACGTCGGCCGCCGCGCCGTTCACGGCGCCGCCGCTGCCGCCACCCATCGCGATCTTTTTCTTGGCGTCGGCCAGTTCGCGTTCCATCTTCTTGCGCTCGTCGAGCAAGGCGGCGACGCGCGCCGGCATTTCGTCGAGCGGCGCTTTCAGTTCGGCGGCGACCGCCTTGACCGTCTGCAACTGCTTGTTGACGGCGCGGCGCGCCACCGTGCCGGTGAGCGCTTCGAGGCGGCGCACGCCGGAGGCGACGCCCGAATCGGCTAAGCCCGTGATCAGCCCGATATCGCCGGTCCGCTTCACATGCGTGCCACCGCACAGTTCGACCGACCAGCCGAGCGAATTGCCGCTCCCCTCGCCCATGGCCACGACGCGCACCTCGTCGCCATATTTCTCGCCGAACAAAGCGCGGGCGCCGGAGGCGCGCGCATCGTCGAGCGCCATCAGCCGCGTCGTCACGGGCGAATTCTGCAAGACGATGTCGTTGGCGATGTCCTCGACCCGCGCCAGTTCCTCAGCCGTCACCGGCTTGGGATGTGAGAAGTCGAAGCGCAGCCGCTCGGGCGAGACCATCGAGCCTTTCTGCGCGACGTGGTCGCCGAGCACCTGGCGCAGCGCCTCATGCAGCAGATGCGTCGCCGAATGGTTCTGGCGAATGGCGCCGCGCCGCGCGTGATCGACTTCCATCAGCAGCGGATCGCCGACCTTGACCGCGCCTTCAGTCACGGTGACAGAATGGACAAAAAGATCGCCGCCCTTTTTCTGCGTGTCGGTGACCGTCAGCCTGACGCCCTCGCGGCGCATCTCGCCGGCGTCGCCGACCTGGCCGCCGCTTTCGCCGTAGAACGGCGTCTGATTGACGACAACGGCGCCACTGTCGCCTTTTTTCAGCTCGGCGACTTCCTTGCCGTCACGCACCAGCGCCGTGACGATGCCCTCGGCGCTCTCGGTCTCGTAGCCGAGGAATTCGGTGGCGCCGAGTTTCTCGCGCAAGCTAAACCAGATCGCCTCCTGCGCGGCGTCGCCCGAGCCCTTCCAGTTCTCGCGCGCCTTGGCGCGCTGGCGCTCCATCGCGTCGGTGAAGGACGCGAGATCGACCGAAATGCCGCGCGAGCGCAGCGCGTCCTGCGTCAGATCGAGCGGAAAGCCGTAGGTGTCGTACAGCGTAAACGCCGTGTCGCCGTCGAACATGTCGCCTTTTTTCAGCGAGCCGCTCTTGTCGTCGAGGATCGACAGGCCGCGCGCCAGGGTGTTGCGGAACTTGGTTTCTTCAAGCTTCAGCGTTTCCGAAATCAGCGCCTCGGCGCGAATCAGTTCCGGATAGGCCTGGCCCATTTCGCGCGTCAGCGCCGGCACCAGCTTCCACATCAGCGGCTCTTTCGCGCCCAGCAGCTCGGCGTGCCGCATGGCGCGGCGCATGATCCGGCGCAGCACATAGCCGCGGCCTTCGTTCGACGGCAGCACGCCATCGGCGATCAGGAACGACGAGGCGCGCAAATGGTCGGCGATGACGCGGTGCGACGCCTTTTGCGCGCCGCCGGCCGGCACCTTGGTGAAATCGGCGATCGCCTGGATCAACGTCCGGAAAAGATCGATCGAATAATTGTCGTGCGTGCCCTGCATCACCGCGGCGATGCGCTCGAGCCCCATGCCGGTGTCGATCGACGGCCGCGGCAGGTCGAGACGCTTGCCGCCGGCGACCTGCTCGTACTGCATGAAGACGAGATTCCAGATCTCGATGAATCGGTCGCCTTCCGAGTCGGCCGAGCCCGGCGGGCCGCCCGGAATATGCGCGCCATGATCGTAGAAGATTTCCGAACAGGGACCGCACGGGCCGGTGTCGCCCATCGCCCAGAAATTGTCCGAGCCGGATATGCGGATGATCTTCTGTTCCGGCAGGCCGGCGATCTTTTTCCACAGATTGAAAGCGTCGTCGTCGTCGATATAGACGGTAACCAGAAGCTTATCGACCGGGATCTGCCATTCCTTGGTGATCAGGTTCCAGGCGAGCAGGATGGCGCGTTCCTTGAAGTAATCGCCGAACGAGAAATTGCCGAGCATCTCGAAAAACGTGTGGTGGCGCGCGGTATAGCCGACATTGTCGAGGTCGTTGTGCTTGCCGCCGGCGCGCACGCATTTCTGCGAGGTGACGGCGCGGCTGTAGGGGCGCTTTTCAAGGCCGGTGAAGACGTTCTTGAACTGCACCATGCCGGCATTGGTGAACATCAAAGTCGGGTCGTTGTTCGGCACCAGGCCGGAGGACGAGACCCGCTGGTGCTCGTTTCGGGCGAAATAGTCGAGGAAGCTCTTCCGGATTTCGTTGACGCCGCTCATGACTTTTCTAAACCGCCCGCCATTGCCGAAGACGCCGGCGGCGAACGCCCCGGACCGACTTTGCCGCCGGGGCGCTAAAACCCCGTTCGGCTTGATTTTTCAGGGTTCTATTTAGCGGCGGGGGTGAGTTAAGTCCAGAAAGGGCGGCGCCCAAACGCACCTCGCCCCCATCCTCGGTGGCGGCCGCATCGCAAGTCGGCTTTTGCCGACTTGCGCATCTAAAATGCCAATCTCGGGCAAGCCCGAGATTGGATACAGCCGGGTGCCGATGGGGGCGATGCGTTACGCACAACCAGACTTCTTCCGGGGCGGCTTTACCGGGCGGCCCGGGGGCCGCCCGGTAATTACGCAGCGCGGGCGGCCTTGGCCGCTTTCGCCGCGCTGATCTTGGCCGCCTTGGTCTCGGCCTTGCGCGCCTTCAACGCGGCCTTGTCGGCCTTGTCGCGGGCCCGCTCGGCCGCCAAATCGGCCGCCTTGTCGGACGCATTGTCGCCCGCATCGCTCGCGGCCTTCTTGTTCACCCTGGACTTCGCCTTTGCCGTCATCGGCGTGGTCCCGTCCCCGGTGATCTTCTCCTTGGCTCTTTCCTTCGCGTTCTTGCGTTTTTCCGGCTTCGGACGAACGGTCACCAGACCGTCGGCCGGCCGCGCGATAGCCGTTGTTGCGACCGCCTCCGACCGGGCGGCAAGCGCGATCACGGCTCCCGATGCATCGGCGGCATTCGCAGCGTCAACCGTCATCCCGGCGTCAGTTGCGACGTCCGAACTGGCCGGCACTTCGCTGCTCGACACTTCAAGAACGGCCGTCACTTCGTTGATCGACACGTCAAGATTGACCGGCAGTTCCTTGGTCGGCGTTTCCTTGGTCGACACTTCAAGTTTGGTCGGCAATTCCTTGGTCGGCTTGGGCGATACAGACGGGGTGGAAACCCGCGCCTGCGCCGGAGCTGTAACGACCTGAGCTTCTCCCGCTACGGAGTCCTCTTGATCGTCAGGTCCGGCACCGGGGGAGGACGCGAATGCGCCTCGGCCCGACGTGCCCGGAGCTTTTCAAGCCTCGGCAGCGGTGTCGTCGTCGTCCTTGTCCATCTCGCCGGCGGTGATGACGTCGGCGATCACGCCGGAATTGGCGCGCACCTGCGCCTCGATCTTGCCGGCGACGTCGGGGTTCTGCTTGAGAAACACCTTGGCGTTCTCGCGGCCCTGGCCGATGTGCTGGCTGTCATAGGAATACCAGGCGCCGGATTTCTCGACCACGCCGGCCTTGACGCCGAGATCGACCAGTTCGCCGACCTTGGACACGCCCTCGCCGTACATGATGTCGAATTCGACCTGCTTGAACGGCGGCGCCAGCTTGTTCTTGACCACCTTGACGCGGGTCTGGTTGCCGATCACCTCGTCGCGGTCCTTGATGGCGCCGATGCGGCGGATGTCGAGGCGCACCGAGGCGTAGAACTTCAGGGCATTGCCGCCCGAGGTGGTTTCCGGCGAGCCGTACATCACGCCGATTTTCATGCGGATCTGGTTGATGAAAATCACCATGGTCTTCGACTTGGAAATCGACGCGGTCAGCTTGCGCAGCGCCTGGCTCATCAGCCGCGCCTGGCTACCCGGCTGCACGTCGCCCATCTCGCCTTCCAGTTCGGAGCGCGGCACGAGGGCTGCGACCGAGTCGACCACCAGCACATCGACCGCGCCGGAGCGCACCAAAGTGTCGGCGATTTCCAGCGCCTGCTCGCCGGCGTCCGGCTGCGAAATCAGAAGCTCGTCGACATTGACGCCGAGCTTGCGCGCATAGATCGGGTCGAGCGCGTGCTCGACATCGACGAAGGCGCAGATGCCGCCCTTCTTCTGGGCCTCGGCGATCGTGTGCAGCGACAGGGTCGTCTTGCCCGACGATTCCGGCCCGTAGATTTCAACGATGCGGCCGCGCGGCAGGCCGCCAATGCCGAGCGCGATGTCTAAGCCCAGCGAGCCGGTCGAGACCGTCTCGATATCCATCGATTTGTCGGTCTTGCCGAGCTTCATGACCGAGCCCTTG
>CANKBJ010000201.1 GCA_947479905.1 Bradyrhizobiaceae bacterium | reverse complement strand
CCTGCTGCGCTACCCCCCTCGGCACGCGTACGGGGGGGACCCTACGGGTCCGCCGCGCCGATGTCATGCATGATAGAGGACGACTTTGCAAGAGGCGCACGGGCCGGATTCCGGCGGTTTAAGGCCGCGGACCGGGCGCCCGGGCGCCCGATCCGGCGAAAAACCGGTCATTGCAGCTTGATGTCGGCCGCCTTGATCACCCCGCCCCAGCGGGCGACCTCCTCGACCATATATCTGGCCGCTTTTTCCGGCGAGCCGCCATAGATTTCCGCCGACAGGTTCCTGAGCTTGGTCTGCACGTCGGGCTGGCGCAGGGCCTCGCTGACATCGGCGTTGACCTTGTCGACGATGGCTTTCGGCGTCCCCGGCGGCGCCACGATGGCGAACCAGGCGACCGACTCAAAGCCGGGCAGCGTTTCGGCGATGGCCGGCACGTCCGGCAGCGACGGCAGACGCTGGGCCGAGGCGACAGCCAGGATCTTGAGCTTGCCGGCCGTCACCAAAGGCAGCGAGACGCCGAGATTGTCGAACATCACGTCGACATCGCCGGCCAACAGGCCCTGCAGCGCGGGCGACGAGCCGCGATAAGGCACGTTCAGGAACGACACCTTGGCCAGCAGCTTGAAAAGTTCGGAGGTCAGATGCGAGGTCGTGCCATTGCCCTGCGTGGCCGCGGTGACCTTGCCGGGGTTTTTCTTCAGATAGTCGATCAGCTCGGCGAGATTATTAGCCTTGATCTTGTCCGGATTGACGATCAACCCGCTCGGCACCTGGGCCATGACCGAGATCGGCTCGAATTTTGCCGGATCGAAGCCGAGCTTCGGATACAGACTTTGATTCATCACCAGTGGTGGCGGCGGCGTAGACATCAAGGTGTAGCCGTCCGGCGCGGCGCGGTAGGCAAGCTCGGCGCCGATATTGCCGGCCGCGCCCGTGTGGTTTTCAATGACCACCGACTGGCCCCATTTGCGCGACAGGAAATCGCCGACGATGCGCGGCACCGCGTCGGCGGTGCCGCCGGCCGGAAACGGCACGATGATCTTGACCGGGCGGTCGGGATAATTATCGGCGCGCGCCGGAGAGAAGACGCCGAGCGCCGTCAGACAAACCGCCAGCGCCATGGACACGGCGCCCGCAAAAAAATCGCGTCTCGAAAACACAGCGCGCATGCAGAATTCCTCCCAAAGTTTCTTGCGCGAATAAAGCGCGCTTTTATGCCGGCAACAGTGTTACAGATTGCCCGGCGCGAGAGTAGCTTGAAATGGACGCGCGTCCGAAACATTTTCGACAAAGCGAAGTCAGCAAGAAAAGCGCAAGGGGTGTGACGATGGCGGAGCGGCGACTTAACGTTGCAATCGTGGGCGGCGGGATCGGCGGCCTGTTCACCGCCAACGCGCTCATCGCCAAGGGCATGACCGTGTCGGTTTACGAGCAAGCGCCCGAACTCGGCGAAGTCGGCGCCGGCGTTTACCTGACGCCGAACAGCGTGCGGCAGATGCAGCGCGTCGGTCTTGGACCGGCGGTCGAAAAATGGGGCGCGCGGGTCGGACCGGCGTCGCACTATTTCCGCCATGACGGCACGCCGATCGCGCCGGTGCAGGTGACGGATTCATCGGGCTGGAACGCGACATTCGGCATGCACCGCGCCGACTTCGTCGACTTTCTCGCCGCTGCGCTCCCCGCCGGTGTCGTGCATACCGGACACCGCGGCATCGCCTGCGAGCAGGATGGCGATAGCGCGCGCGTGAAATTCGCCAATGGTGAAGTCGCGCAAGCCGACATCGTCATCGGCGCCGACGGCATTCATTCCGAGTTGCGGCCTTTCGTCTATCCGCCGTCCAATCCGGTGTTCTCGGGCACCGTCGCCTATCGCGGCACGGTGCCGCTTGAGCGCATGCCCGACTGGCCGATGGACCGCTGGCAGATGTGGCTCGGCAAGGGCAAGCATTTCCTGGTGTTTCCGCTGCGCGCCGGAAAAATCATCAACTATGTCGGCTTCGTGCCGGCCGATGCCGAGATGAAGGAATCGTGGTCGGCGCCCGGCGATCCCGACATGCTGCGCCGGGAGTTCGCCGGCTGGGATCCGCGCATTGAAAATCTGCTGAGCAAGGTCGAGAAGACTTTCCGCTGGGCTCTCTATGACCGCGAGCCGATGCCGGTCTGGACCAAGGGACGGCTGACATTGCTCGGCGATGCCGCGCATCCGATGCTGCCGCATCTCGGCCAGGGCGCCAACCAGTCGATCGAGGACGGCATGGCGCTGGCGACGATTTTATCACGCACCAACCCTAAGAACGCACCCGCCGCGCTGTTGGCCTATGAGGCGCTACGGCGCGAACGGGTGGCGTCGGTGCAGCGCGGCGCGCGCGAGAACGGCTTGCGCTACGATTCGATGACCGGCGATTTGAACAAGCGCGACGCCGATCTGCGCGCACACGCCACGTTCCGCAAGAAACTGTACGACCACGATGTCGTGCCGGACGCGGAAGCCGCGGCATTGGCGTTGGCTTAGATTTTTCACCGTCGCGCGACGTTAAGGTGTGACGGGATGAAATGAGTTGAGAGGAAACGAAAAGACTGGAGCGGGTGAAGGGAATCGAACCCTCGTATTCAGCTTGGAAGGCTGCTGCTCTACCATTGAGCTACACCCGCGGAACTCAGAGGCATTTGCGCTGGAATCTCGCCCGCCTTCGCTAAAGCTACGGCGGGCAACCTTCGCGGTCCAGGATGGCTTGCCAACCGAAGCGCCGAAAGGCGCGAAGGTTGGTGGGAGAGGTAGGACTCGAACCTACGAAGGCGTAGCCAGAGGATTTACAGTCCTCCCCCTTTGCCACTCGGGACACTCTCCCCCAAGGCCGTCCTAGCGACTTGTTCCCGAAAGATAAACGGGCTTTCCGTCCGGACGGATCGGGAATGGCTGGGTTTATGGGCAGCCCTCCTGCCGAAGTCAATGGAGGTCCGGCCGTTAAGTTGACGATGAGGCTGTTCCGCCGCCAGCGGATCGGTTAAGGCTCGCTTTAACCCGGACGCATCGGTTCACGCGGCGGGCCCCGAGAACAGCAAGAAACAAGCAAATGACACCTCGCCTCCCCGCCGGCCGCCCCGGTTCAGGCGTCAAACCCGGCGCCACGCACGAGCAGATCGGCCGCCGCGAACGCGGCGAACGCGCCCGGCGAGAGACCTTGCGCGGCGACGACGCCAACGAGACGGTCATCATGTATGGCTGGCACACCGTGACGGCGGCGCTGCGCAATCCGGCCCGCCAGATCCACAAGTTTCTCGCCACCGAAAACGCCGCCCGCAAGCTGACCGAGGAAGGCATCGTCGCGAAAGTCGCGCCCGAAATCGTGCGGCCGACGGCGATCGCCGAGCGGCTGCTGCCGGACGCGGTGCATCAGGGCCTTTATCTCGAGACCGAGCCGCTAACTTTCCCGGGCGTCGAGAAAATCCCGGCGCGCGGCGTCGTACTGGTACTCGACCAGATCACCGACCCACATAATGTCGGCGCCATTTTCCGTTCCGCCGCCGCTTTCGGCGTCACCGCCATCGTCACCACGCAGCGGCACAGCCCGGACGCCACCGGCGCGCTCGCCAAGGCCGCGTCCGGCGCGCTCGAACATGTGCCACTGGTCAGCGTGCAAAATCTGGCGCGCGGGCTGGCGGCGCTGAAAGAGAGCGGCTTCCTCGTCGTCGGGCTGGATTCGGATGGCGAAGCCGATCTCGCCGCGCTGACACTGCGCGCGCCTCTGGCGCTGGTGCTCGGGGCCGAAGGCAAGGGCTTGCGGCAACTGACCAAGGAAATCTGCGATCACGTCGCGCGCATCGACCTGCCCGGCGAAATCAAGAGCCTGAACGTGTCGAACGCGGCGGCACTCGGGCTATACGTCGCCAGCCGCGGGATCTGATCGTTCCGGCGCCGGTCTCGTAAAATGCGAACGGCGGGCCCCCGCCCGCCGCCCGCGTCCCGCTAACTTTGAAAGTCTTTACTCGGTGCCGGCCCCGGCCTTGCTGCCACGCGGGTGGAACAGCCGAATGCTCATGTGATCGGGGCCGATAATTGTGACCTCGGCTTCGGCGCGAAACACGCGCTTGCCTTTGACCGCGGCGACGCGCGGCCGATCGACCCTGGGACGCTGGCGCAACTCTTCGATCAAGGCCGGATCGATTCCGCTGCGCCGGCGGAGGGTGCGGGACTTCGGCGCGGCGTCGGCCACGGAAGACCGGTCGGGCCCGACCGCGTAAGGATAAAGCGGCGGCGGGCCGCTCACCGAACTGTACCATTGCGCCTGTGCGCCGGCCGGCGTCAGCACGGCGACAAAAACGGCAACGGCCATGGCGAGCATGGCGGCGGTACGCGATGAGCGGGTCAATGCGGTCATTTCAGCCGACCGACCGGTTGATCGTCCGGCAATTGTTCGATCACGCGCACCTGCCGCGGCGGTGGCGGCGGGAACAACGACAACGTCGACCACTCGCGGTAATAACTTTCAGCCGGCGGCGGCGCCGGGCGCACATCGGACAGCCGCTCGTGACGGCCGACCTTCGGCTTCTTGCCGGTGAACGGATAATAGTGCCGGCCCTGCCAGGGCTGGGCCCAGTAGGCGCGCGCATAGACGCCCGGCTGATTGTCGTAGACCAGCAATTGCGGCGCGCGCACACCGTAGCTCGCACCGGAAAAGAAATCGGCGGCGCCCGCCTCACCGGCGGCGCCAATAGCGATGGCAGCGGCAACTACAAAATTTGCTGTTACAAAGCGCGCGCGCATTCGAAATCCTCGTGGAATATTTCGACTCCACTTTATACGAAGCCTTTACATCGCCACGTTCATTCGCTGAGTAATATTAATCGCGCTTGCGCCTTCACTTGCTTTCCCATAATCAGAATTTCCGATACGCAACGACACGTTACCAAAATCAAATCGACCACACCGTTAAAGTTAACTGGCAATGCCTCACCGACGGCCACCCGCGAACACCACGACCGCCGCAGCGCCGAGCGGAGATTTCCGCAAGCGGTACGATGCGGTCGAAGCGCGGCGTGAGAAGCTGATGGCACGGTTGCGCTTGCTCGGCGCCAACACCCAGGCCCAAGCCGGTTACAAGCGCGCCGTCACATTGCTCAACGACAGATTCCGCAAATCGAAGCTGGCGCAGCGCGCGGCGGTGCTTGAATCGGCGGCTTGGCTGATCGATCTCCTGGAACGACTGCCAACTGGCCTGTGATAATCGCGTCCGGACGCGAGTTCCGCGATTCCTCGCCACCGAATTCTTTCATAAGTAATTTCAAATAGTTAACGGCATGTCTTACGTCTTTCGGCGTAAGACGTGAGATGCACAGACTCGGGCCGTTCACAAAGCGTATCGATCCACCGGGGGCTGTTTGGATAACTTGTTTGAGACCAGGCGGCCCGCCCCAAGAAGAAGACAAACGGACTCTCGGGACAACGCAAAGGGATCAAATATGGCAACCATGTCACCAACCGCCACACGCACTGGCGGCATGACGAAGGACGAACGTTTCGTCATCGTCGCATCTT